>JAKLKE010000779.1 GCA_023150775.1 Myxococcota bacterium | reverse complement strand
CGACGTGGTGGGCTGCGGAGAGAACCACGCGCTGTACGCCAGCGAGGCGATGCGCTTCTTCCGCCTGTGCAAGGAGCGGATCCCGCGGGCGGTGACGGTGGCGGGCGGCGGACACTTCACGAACCTGCCCGAGCGCTACCTGGGACCGGCCAGCCCCATCGACGTCATCGCCATCGGCGAGGGCGAGGTCACCGTCGTCGAGCTGTGTGCCGAGCTGGCCCGGGCCGCGCCCGACCTGGACCGCGTCGACGGCATCGCCTGGCACGACGGGCAGGCCTTCCGCCGGACCGCCCCTCGCAAGCTGGTCCACGACCTCGACACCCTGCCGCTGCCCGCCTACGACCTGATGCCCATGGAGCTGTACGGGAAGTCCCGCTACCTGTTCAGCCCCGGCGGGACGACGATCCACCACAGCCGCGGCTGCGTGAGCAAGTGCAGCTTCTGCGCCTGGTGGACGACCATGGCCGACCGCCGCTACGACTCCGACGGGCACGCCGTCCTCCAGCCGCGCTGGCGCAGCAAGTCCGTCGACCGGATGATGGAGGAGGTGGAGCTGCTCTACCACCGGTACGGCAAGCGCTCCTACGTCTGGGTCGACGAGAGCTGGAACATCGACCCGCGCTTCAACGACGCCTTCGCCGAGGCGATGATCCGCAGCGGGATGAAGTCGAAGTGGTTCGCCTTCATGCGCGCCGACTGCATCGTGCG
>JAKLKE010000778.1 GCA_023150775.1 Myxococcota bacterium | reverse complement strand
GCAGTCCTGGTCCACCCCGTCGCAGACCTCGGCGGCCTCGGGGCTCACCCCGGGATCGGCGTCGTCGCAATCGTTGGCGTCCCCCACGTAGCCCTCGGGGGGCTCGCACGCGAGGATCGCCGTGCCGTCGGCGCCGTAGCCGTCCCCGTCGGCGTCCCGGTAGTAGCCCAGCAGGTCGCCATCGTCGTCGATCCCGCCGTCGCAGTCGTCGTCGATGTCGTTGCAGACCTCCAGGGCCCCCGGATGCACGGCGGCGCTGCCGTCGTCGCAGTCCCCGGCGCAGGGGGTGTAGCCGTCCAGGTCGCCGTCGAACTCCTCGTCGGCCTCGCCGCAGGTCTCGGTGCCGCCGGGGTGGGCATCCGCGTGGGCGTCGTCGCAGTCCCCGAAGCAGGTGGCGAAGCCGTCCCCGTCCAGGTCGAAGCCGTCGTCGGCGACCCCGTCGCAGTCCTGGTCGTTGCCGTCGCAGACCTCGGGCACGTCCGGCGCGATCCACCCCGCGGCGTCGTCGCAGTCCCCGTTGCAGGGGGTGAACCCGTCCCCATCCGCGTCCAGTCCCTCGTCGGCGGCCCCGTCGCAGTCCTGGTCGGCGAAGTCGCAGACCTCGACGGCGGCGGGGTTCACCCCGGGATCGGCGTCGTCGCAGTCCCCGGAGACGTGGGCGTACCCGTCGGGCCACGCGCAGTCCTCCACGGTCGCGGCCTCGACGCC
>JAKLKE010000777.1 GCA_023150775.1 Myxococcota bacterium | reverse complement strand
CCGTCAGCGTCCACCTCGGCGCCCTCGTCGACCGTGCCGTCGCAGTCGCCATCGACGCCATCGGTGCAGCTCTCGGCGGCTCCGGGGTGGACCTCGGGGCTCGCGTCGTCGCAGTCGCCGTCGCAGGGCGTCGTGCCGTCGCCGTCCCCGTCCTGCTCGGCGGCGGACACCGATCCGTCGCAGTCCTCGTCGAGGCCGCCGCACGCCTCCTCCGCGCCGGGGTGGACCGCGGCGTCGCCGTCGTCGCAGTCCGTCGCGTCCGCGACGTGGTCCTCGGGGGCCTCGCATGCGGTCGCGGGAGCGTCGGGGTCCCCGTGGCCGTCCCCGTCGGCGTCGGCGTACCAGGTGGGCGCGCCCGCGACGCCGTCGTCGACCACCCCGTCGCAGTCGTCGTCCAGCCCGTTGCACAGCTCGGTGGCCCCGGGGAAGACGCCGTCGTCCTCGTCGTCGCAGTCCCCGCCGACCGCGACCGCCCCCGCGGGGACGGTGCAGGCCGTCTCCTCGCTCATCGGGTCGCCGAAGCCGTCGCCGTCGCCGTCCAGGTACCAGGTCTCCGCGCCGACCCCCTCGTCCACGTCGTCGTCGCAGTCGTCGTCCAGCTCGTTGCAGACCTCGGGGGCGCCCGGGAAGCGGGCCTCGTCCCGGTCGTCGCAGTCGGTGTCGTCCGCCACGTAGCCGGCCGGCAGGGCGCAGGCGGTGCGCGGCGTGGCGGCGTCGCCATAGCCGTCGAAGTC
>JAKLKE010000776.1 GCA_023150775.1 Myxococcota bacterium | reverse complement strand
ACACCTGCGACGGTAGGGTGGACGAGGGTTTCGAGGCGAAGGGGACGGCCTGCGACAATGGAGGATTGGGGCAGTGTCATGCGGTAGGAAAATGGATTTGCAATGACCCCAAGAAGCAAAGAGAAGGGCAAGAGGCCCTGATTTGTCATGCGCCTCCGCGACAGGCCTCTCCCTTCGAGATTTGTGACGGCATCGACAATGACTGTGATGGTCCCGTAGATGAAGATTGGATTCAAAAGGGTTTGGCTTGTGGGTTGGGGGTCGGAACTTGCGGCGTAGGCGCCCTTGCCTGTAGTAATGGCCAGATAAGCTGCCAAGGCGAGGTAGGACCGGTGCCCGAGTCTTGCGATGGCCTCGACAACGACTGCGACGGCGTGACGGACGAAGGCTGTGCCTGCGCCCCCGGCGCTGTTCGAGACTGCAGCATCGATTTGGGACCTTGCTCCCTGGGGCAGCAGGCATGCCTCCCGGGCGGGACTTGGTCGGACTCCTGCTCCGGGACGGTACCTCAGCCGGAAATCTGCGACGGAATCGACAACAACTGCAACGGAGCGGTGGACGAGGGGGTGTTGAATCTTTGCGGAACCTGTGGCCCCGAGCCCGCCGAGGTCTGCGACTATTTGGATAATGACTGCGATGGTGCGGTCGACGAGGGGGTGAGCAATTTTTGTGGGGGGTGTTGGGCGGTGGGGCCGGAGGAGTATGCGCCGGATGACTTGGATTGTGACGGAATTGACAACG
>JAKLKE010000775.1 GCA_023150775.1 Myxococcota bacterium | reverse complement strand
GGCCTCGGCGAGCAGCGCGCGCAGCTCGTTCTTGGCCACCTTGTTGGAGGCATTGACCGGCAGGGCGTCGAAGAAGCGCACGTAGCGGGGCACCTTGTAGTTGGCCATGTTGTCCCGGCTCCAGGCGATCAGGCCGGTCTCGTCGAGGCTTGCCCCGGGGCGCCGCACCACGCAGGCGCAGCCCACTTCGCCCATCCGCTCGTCGGGCACGCCCACCACCGCCACCTGGGCGATGGCCGGGTGGGTGGTGAGGGCGGCCTCGATCTCGGCCGGGTAGCAGTTGAAGCCGCCCACGATGAACATGTCCTTCAGGCGGTCGGTGATGCGCAGGTAGCCCCGTTCGTCCAGGGTGCCGATGTCGCCGGTGTGCAGCCAGCCGTCGCCGTCGATGGTCTCGGCGGTGGCTGCCGGGTTCTCGAAGTAGCCCTTCATCACGTGGAAGCCGCGCAGGCAGATCTCACCGGGCTCGCCGGGCGGCAGCGGCCGGCCCTGGGGGTCGAGGATGCACACCTCGGTGCCGGGGATGGCCTTGCCGCTGGTGCCGGCGATGGTGGCCGCGTCGTCGTCCGGGTCGCAGATGGTGGCCAGGCCGCCGCACTCGGTGAGGCCGTAGGCGGTGGTCACCACCCGGATGCCGAGCTCGCTGCGCATCCGCTCGATCAGGATCGGCGGGATCGTCGACGCGCCGGTCACCGCGATGCGCAGGGACGACAGGTCGGCCTCGGCCAGCCGCGGGTGGGCCAGCATCGACAGGTAGAGGGTGGGCGGGCCGG
>JAKLKE010000774.1:373-778 GCA_023150775.1 Myxococcota bacterium | reverse complement strand
GGCGGTCCAGAAGTCGCTCCCGCTGAGGAGCTTGTGGGCGATGAGGCCGAGGGCCCATATATCGGTTTGGGGCGAGATTTTCTCGGTCTCGGCCTTGGCCTGCTCGGGCGACATGAAGAGCGGCGTGCCGAAGATCTGCCCCGTGCTCGTCGCGCTGCCGGCGTGGGCGAGATCGCCGGATGCGCCCGTGAGCTTGGCGATGCCGAAATCGAGCAGCTTGATCCAGGGCGTCCCGTCCTCGCGCGTGGTCAGAAAGAGGTTCTCGGGCTTGAGGTCGCGGTGGATGATGCCGATGGCGTGGGCCTTGTCGAGGGCGCGGGCCGCCTGGCGCATGTAGAGCACCACGTCGGTGAACGGCAGGGGTCCGCGCTCGCTGATCTTCTCGAGATCTTCGCCGCGGAGCCA
>JAKLKE010000774.1:0-363 GCA_023150775.1 Myxococcota bacterium | reverse complement strand
CAAGGAACGGGACGCCGCCGAGCTCGGGCGCGACGTCGGCGTCGGTGACCTGAACTACGTGGTCGCTCTGGATGCGGGCCGGGGCCCTCGCCTCGCGGCGGAACCGGTCGAGGGCCACGGCATCGGAGACGATGGTCGCGTGGAGGACCTTGAGGGCGAGGCGCTGGTCGGTGTGCATGTGCTGCACGAGAAAGACCGAGCCCATGCCGCCCTGGCCCAGGCGCTTTTCAACTCGGTAACGACCCGCGAGGACCGTCCCCGGCTCGATGTGGGTTGATTCGTCTGCCATGACACCGAATAGCGCAAGCGATGGCGCAAGCGATAGCGCAAGCGCGGAGAGCCTAGCACGCCCCCGCCGAGAGC
>JAKLKE010000773.1:397-804 GCA_023150775.1 Myxococcota bacterium | reverse complement strand
GATTTGAATTTCCTCGGCGACTACGCGCCCGCCGTCGCGCTGCGCCTCGCGCGCCTGTCGGAGGCCCGTCCCGCCGCCCACGCGGCGCTCCTGGCCCTGGCCGCCGCGGGATGCACCCAGTCCCAGGACCCCGTCGACGACGGCATCGGCAACCAGGACGGGGTGATCTACGAGGACACCGACGGCGACCTGATCATCGACGCCCACGAGGGGCTCATCGACAACGACGGCGACGGCGCCCCGAACTACGAGGACCCCGACTCGGACGGGGACGACATCCCCGACCAGATCGAGGCCGGCGACGAGGACGTCGCCACCCCGCCGCGGGACACCGACAACGACAACGTCCCCGATTTCCTCGACACCGACTCCGACAACGATTTCGTGCCGGATGCCCAGGAGGACCC
>JAKLKE010000773.1:0-387 GCA_023150775.1 Myxococcota bacterium | reverse complement strand
ACGGCACGCCGGACTTCCTGGACACCGACAGCGACAACAACGGGGTGACGGACCGGGTCGAGGCGGGCATGGACCCGGACCACCCCACCGACACCGACGGCGACGGCGTCTACGACCCCGCGGACCTGGACAACGACGGCGACGGCCTGACGGACGTGGTGGAGATCGGGGGCAACCCGACGTCCGCCCGGGACTCGGACCACGACGGCCGGGCCGACTACATGGACACCGACTCCGACGGCGACGGCATCGACGACGTGTACGAGGCGGGGATCGGCGCCTTCGACCCCGAGCCCCGGGACACCGACGGCGACGGCACGCCGGACTACCTGGACGACGACTCCGACGGGGACGGGATCTCGGACCGGGACGAGGCCCACCTGGACT
>JAKLKE010000772.1 GCA_023150775.1 Myxococcota bacterium | reverse complement strand
CCGGTCAGGGCTCCGTCCAGGCAGGCCAGGGCCTCGCAGAAGCCGTCCCCGTCGTCGTCGAAGACGGGGGTGTCGTTGTCCACGCGGCCGTCGCAGTCCTCGTCCAGGTCGTTCACCTGCTCGGGGGCGTCCGGGAAGGCGTCGGCCCGGCCGTCGTCGCAGTCGCCGTCCACCTCGGCGAAGCCGTCCCCGTCGTCGTCGTAGACCCGGGTGCCCTCGTCCACGACGCCGTCGCAGTCGTCGTCCACGCCGTCGGGCGCCTCGGTGGCGGTGGGGTGGGTCATGGGATCGGCGTCGTCGCAGTCGCCGTCCACCTCGGCGAAGCCGTCGCCGTCGTCGTCGTACAGGTCGGTGCCGTCGTCCACCAGGCCGTCGCAGTCGTTGTCGGTGCCGTCGGGCAGCTCCGAGGCGCCGGGGAAGGCCATGGGGTCCCAGTCGTCGCAGTCGCCGTCCGCCTCGGACCAGCCGTCGCCATCGTCGTCGAACAGGTCGGTGCCCTCGTCCACCGTGCCGTCGCAGTCGTCGTCCAGGCCGTTCCCCACCTCGGTCCTTCCCGGCGCGATGGAGGGGGCGGCGTCGTTGCAGTCCCCTTCGGCCTCGGAGTAGCCGTCCCCGTCGTCGTCCCGGGTGTCGGTGTGCTCGTCCACCTCGCCGTCGCAGTCGTTGTCCTTGCCGTCGGGCTCCTCGAAGAGGCCCGGGCGCCGCAAGGCGTCGGCGTCGTCGCAGTCTCCGTGGATCTCGGCCAGGCCGTCGCCGTCGTCGTCGTAGCACTCGGTCCCCTCGTCGACGATCCCGTCGCAGTCCTGGTCCCGGGAGTCGCA
>JAKLKE010000771.1 GCA_023150775.1 Myxococcota bacterium | reverse complement strand
CGTCGTTCGCGCCCGCGGTGTCGACGCGACCGTCGTGGTCCGCGTCGAGCGACGACAGCGCCGCGACCTCTTCGACGTCGAAGAGGCCGTCGCCGTCGCTGTCGAGGTCGAGGGCGTCGGGGATGCCGTCACCGTCGGTGTCGAGGCGCGCCGCGCTCGCGGGGCCCGCGTCGGGCGTCGCCTCGAGCACGTCGGCGAGGCCGTTCGCGCCGACGTCGCCGTCGACGATGCCGTCGTGGTCTGCGTCGAACGGGCTCTTCGCGGCTTCGTAGACGTCGGGGACGCCGTCGCCGTCGCTGTCGAGGTCGAGGTGGTTCGGCACGCCGTCGCCGTCGACGTCTGCTTCCGCGCTCGCGCGCTCGCAGAGGCCGTCTCCGTTCGCGTCGAGGCACGACTGCGCGCGGCCATCGCCGCGATCGGTCGGATCGAGCGCGTTCGGGATGCCGTCGTGATCGGCGTCGGCGTACGGATCGAGGCGCGTGAGGCCTTCGTCGACGTTCGGGATGCCGTCGCCGTCGGCGTCGAGATCGAACGCGTCGAGGACACCGTCGCCGTCGTGATCGACGCGCTCGGCGAAGTCGGGCGCGCCGTCGCCGTCGGTGTCGGTGCACGCGGGCCATGCGCGCGGGCCGCACTCGACGTCGTCGGTGATGCCGTTGCCGTTCGAGTCGCCGTTCGCGGGCGTCTCGTCGTCGGGATCGTACGGGTTCGGGATCGAGTCGCCGTCGGTGTCGGCGTCGGTCGGGATGATCGCGCCGTAGGTCGCGGAGCTGTCGTCCGCGGCGTCGGCGATGCCGTCGCCGTCCTGATCGGCGAGCCCGTCGATGCGACCGTCGTGATCC
>JAKLKE010000770.1 GCA_023150775.1 Myxococcota bacterium | reverse complement strand
GACGAGCTCGTCGTGGATGCTGGCGTGGGCGATGACGCGGCGCGTGGTGGTGCAACGCTGGCCGGCCGTGCCGTAGGCACCGAAAACGATGCCGCGCACGGCGAGATCCAGGTCGGCCGAAGGCGCAACGATGATGGCGTTGTTGCCACCCAGCTCGAGCAGGCAGCGGCCGAAGCGCGCGGCCACGCGCGGGCCGACGGCTCGGCCCATGCGGGTGGAACCGGTGGCCGACAGCAGCGCCACCTGGGGGTGATCGACCAGCGCCTGGCCGGTGGCCGCGCGGCCGTTGACCACCTGGCACAGGTGGGCCGGGGCATCCTGGCCGAAGCGGGTGAGCGCCCGCTCGAACAGCGCCTGCGTGGCCAGGGCGGTGAGCGGGGTCTTCTCGCTGGGTTTCCACACCACGGCGTTGCCACACACCAGCGCCAGCGCCGCGTTCCAGGCCCACACCGCGACGGGGAAGTTGAAGGCGCTGATCACGCCCACCACGCCCAGCGGGTGCCACTGCTCCATCATGCGATGGCCTGGGCGCTCGCTGGCGATCGTCAAGCCGTAGAGCTGGCGCGACAGGCCTCGCTGCTGATCTTGCCGGCTTCGAGCGTCACCAGCGCGGCCAGGCGCGACTTGTGTGCACGCAGTTCCTCGCCGAACAGCCGCACCAGCTCGCCGCGGCGCGGCGCAGGCACGTTGCGCCAGTGGGTGAAGGCGGCGTGGGCACGCTCGACGGCGTCAGCCATCGCCTGCGGCCCGGCATCGGGCACCTGGCCGATGGGGGTGCCATCGATCGGCGAACGGGCCGCGATGTCGCCGGTGGCGTAGGCGGCGGCGGGGACGCCCAGGGCGTC
>JAKLKE010000076.1 GCA_023150775.1 Myxococcota bacterium | reverse complement strand
CAGGGCCTTTCGTTGGGCGATTCGGGCGTCTACGTCTTCGGTGATCAGGCGCAGCAGCGCCCGGGTGAGGATGGCGCCCGGGGGCAGCTCGGCGTGGCGATACGCAAACTGCAAAGACTCGGCGGGCACTTGGCGAAGTTCACCCCCAGGCAACACAAACTCCACGGCCTCCACGAGGTCTCTCGCTTCGCCCAAGGTCGTCCCCGCGTTCATCACCACGGCGCCGCCGACCGTGCCGGGCACCCCCGCGAAGGGCTCCGCCCCGGCGAGACCGAGCTTGTCCAGGCGGTTGATCAGCGCCGTGAGGCCCAGGCCCGCCCCCACCCACGCCCGATCGGCGCCGATGAGGTTCAGCTCGGCCAGCTCACCGCCCAGACGGAGGGTGAGCCCCGGCACGCCGTCATCATGCACGAGGGCGTTTGAGCCGCGTCCGAGCACGTTCACCGGCTCGCCGAGCGCCATCACTCCTTGGAGCTGGGCGACTGTGCCGATGTCGAGCAGACGCTCCGCCGGGCCGCCCACACGCCAGTAGACCAGGCGGTCGAGGCGTTGGTTGGGGCTGACCTTGACGCCGAGGGCCGTCAGCGTGTCGTCGAGGCTCACGGTCTGCTCTCCACCCGCTTGAGCGTCTCCCCGTCGTAACGAACGCCGCCCTTGATCACCTCGGTGATACGAACGCTCGCCCGAATGTCGGCGAGCGGATCCCCATCCAGCACGATCAGGTCGGCGAGCTTGCCCACCTCCACCGAGCCCAGATCGTCCTCAAAGCCGAGTGTCCACGCGCCGTTGATCGTCGCCGCGCGGATGGCGGCCTCGTTGCCTAAACCCTCAGCGAGGGCCCAGAGCTCCCAATGCGGCCCGATTCCTTGCACCTGGCCGTGACCGCCCAGGTTCACCTTCACCCCGGCGGCGGCGAGCTCTCCGGCGGCTTTGCTGACCTCCCGGTGAAACCAGTCCTCGTCGTTGATCACCAAGGTGCGGCGCCGCAGGTTGCGGTCTACCCACTCGGCGGGGGTGAAGCGGGTGAACTTGGGATCTCGCAGCAGGTCTTCGGTCTGGAAGTAGTAGTTCTCGCCGCTCACGCCGCCATAAGCCACGAGCAGGGTGGGGGTGTAGCTGGCGCCGCTCGCCGCGTAGAGCCCGATGACGTCGTCGTAGAGCGGCGCGTTGGGGAGACTGTGCTCGATGTCGGTGTGGCCATCGACGATCATCGTGAGGTCTTGCCACAGATCGCCGCCGCCCTCGGGGTAGACGTTGAGGCCCTCTTCAGCGGCGGCGGCCAAGACCCACTGGCGCTGGGCCCGGGCGGGCTGCTGGTAGGACTTCACCCCCGTGGCGCCCATGGCCTTCATCCGGGCGAGGTGCATCCGGGCGTCGTCGAGGTTCTGAATGTCGCTCTTGTCTTTGCTCTTCGCGCCATAGAGGATGTAGCCCGTGGAGAACACCCGGGGGCCGAGCTCTAAGCCGGCCTCGATACGCTCAGACGTGGCGAAGACCGTGTCGTTGTGCGCCGAGGGATCAAACACGGTGGTGACGCCATAGGCGAGGTTGATCTCATGGGCCCAGGAGCGCTGGGGCTGGGCGTCGGAGACCCCGTAGTGCAGGTGCGCGTGAACGTCGATGAGCCCGGGCATCACCGTCTTGCCGCCGAGATCCACCACGGTCGCGTCTGCGGGCGGCGGGGCGCTGCCTACGGACACGATACGTTCACCATCCACCACGATCGTGCCGCGCTCAATCACCCCGGCGGCGCCCATGGTGAGCACCCGGGCGTTTGTATAGGCCACCTTGCCTTGGCCCTTCGCCCGAGGCAGCCGCGCGTCGAGGTTGATCGGCGAGGCGCCGCCATAAAACGTCGGCCCCATCGCCCAGCGCGGGCCGTCGGTTGTGGTCCAGCTCAGCCAGTCCCCGGCGCGCTCGGACTTCGCGGTGACGGGGAAGGCGCCGCCTTTGGGGTTCAGCTCAATGGCCTGGCCGCCGGTCAGGGGCAGGGGCGCGGTGTAGACCTTGTGGCCCTCCACAAACGCCACGGCGTCGCCTTTGGGGGAGATCGCCACCTCCGCCGCGCGGTCCCAGCGGGCGAGCACCCGCTCGTCGCGGCCGTAGAGGTCGATCGAGACGAGGGTGGTCTTGGGGGCGGTGTTCGGGGCGCCCGTGGGCTCGTCGGTGAGCTTGTACAGACGTTGGCCATCGGGGGAGAAGGTCACGGGCACGCCGCGGTTGGCGCCGCCCGATCCGTCGATGAGGCCGAGATCCCGCACGGTCCCGTCCGCCTCACGAAGCTCTAGACGAAACCACAGCTCCGAGGCCGTGGAGTGCCCCCGCAGCGGCGCGCCGGAGCCTCGGATCCAGGTGATCTGTGTCCCGTCGTGGGAGAAGGCCGGGGCGAGGTACTGCGCCGGGGCCTTGGTGAGACGCTCTTCAGCGCCCGTCGCCACGGTCATCACCCGCACGTCGCCTTGCTCCACGTCGTGCCAGGTGGCGTAGACGAGGCGCGCGCCGTCGTCGCTCCAGCGCGGGGCGATGGGCCTGCGGCTGCCGTCGGTGATCGCCCGGGCGGCGCCGCCGGAGACGGGCTGTAACCACAGGCGCCCCAAGGCCTCGCGCAGCTCGTCGGCCCGAGCGACGGGGTGTTTGAAGCGCACCGGGGCGGCGAGCTTGTGATCCACCTTGGCCGAGAACGGGATCGTCGTGGCCGCGCCGCTCTGGGCGTCTACGGCGACGAGCTGGCCTTTGCTCCACAAGACGAGGGTTTTGCCATCGGGGGTGAAGCTCGTGTGGGGATACACGCCGTTGAGCGTGAAGCCCTCTTGGTTGTCGTGGTCGAGCTCTACGCTGCCCAGGCGGGCGCGCGCCCCGGAGGCGGGGTCGTAACGCTCCACCACCGTCTTTCCGGCCACCCGGCGCAGGATCGCCAGCTCGCCCGTCTTGGGGTTCACCGCGGGGCGGAAGGCGCCGCCGGACTCTCCGGTGAGCTGCCTGCGCTCGCCGGTCTCCAGATCGAGGTGAATCAGCTCCCACAGGCCGTTGTTCGGGTCTTGATTGTATTGAAAACGGGCGGGGGTAGACGCGAAGTAGATCGAGCGGCCGTCGTTGGAGAAGGTGGCGTCGTTGGGGAAGGGCAGCTCATCCGTGGTGGTGAGGCGCACGCCGTCGGCGCCGCCTTTGGCGTCGAGCAGCCACAGCTCACACATGCCGATGGAGCGGGTGTCGGTGATTCGTTTGCGGGCGAGCACCCGCTGGCCATCCGGCGACCACTCGCCCTCGACAAAACGCTCGGGGCGACCCTCGGTGAGCTTGGTGGTCACCCCGGTCTTGAGCTCTAGGATGTGCAGCTCTTGGTTGCCGTCGCGGTCGGAGACGAACAGCAGGCGCTCGCCGTCGGGGCTGTAGCGCGGGTCGTTGTCCCAAGAGGGCCCGTCGGTGAGGCGCTTGGCCTCGCCGCCGCCGATGGGCAGCTCATAGAGGTCGCCGAGCAGGTCAAAGACGAGGCGCTCGCCGCTGGGGTGGACGTCTACGGACATCCAGGTGCCCTCGCTCAGCGTCGCCGCCCAGCTCTTCGCCCAGCGTGGGGAGGAGGTGATGTCCCAGGCCTCGGGCTCTTTCTTCTTCGCGCAGGCGAGGTTGGACAACAAAAGCGACAGCGCGAGGGCGACGGGCAGGCGCATTCTGGCGGCTCCTTCGTGGGGTCTCGCCGTTTAACCCGCGCCGGGGGACTTCGTGAGGCTTGCAATCACTGGGGGATGCTGCCAAACTCTCCGCGCTGCTCACCCCAACAGGAGACCACACCATGCGCTTCGCTCTGATCGCCTTCACCCTGGCCTTCACCGCCGCCTGCGGCGACAAAGACACCGGCACCGACTCCGGCGGCGACTCGAACTCCGAGGTAGACGCCATCCTCGCCCTCACCGGCGACGCCACCGCGGGCGGCACGACCTTCGCCAACACCTGCGCGGCCTGCCACGGCGCTGATGGCGCCTCAGGCTACGCGGCGAACCTCGTCGAGGAGATCCCCGAGAAAGACGACGCCTTCATCGTTGACATCGTCATCAACGGCGACGGCGGCGGGATGCCCGCCCAGGACCTCAGCGACCAAGAGGTCGCCGACGTGCTGGCCTACGTCCGCGCGACCTTCGGCTGATCCTCTCGACGTGCGCCCGGGGGGCCTAACCCTCGGGCTGCACGCTCTTCACCAAGGGGGCGAGGTCGTAGCCCGACTCGGTGATGCCCTCCAGGATGCTCTCGTAGAGCACCTCGTCCATCTGCGGCTCCCGGTTGAGGATCCAGAGATACTCCCGGTTCGGGTGGCCTACGACGGCGTACTCGTAGCCCTCATCATCAAGGTCGATCACCCAATAGTCCGCGGCGAAGGGGAAGAAGAACTGCACCTTGAGCTTGGCGTTCGTCTCGGCGTCGACGATCCAGGCCTTGCCGGTGATCGACTTCTCTTTGCCGTCGAGGGTGTCCTGGAAGCACTGGTTGAACACCTCAACATCCCCGTTGTCTTTCAGCGAGTACGTCGCCGTGGCGCCGACGCAGTCCTCTTGAGAGCGGATGGGGAAGGCGGCGATCTCGTACCACAAGCCCATGTAGCGCTCGGGATCGACGAAGGGCACGACGTCGAGGTCGGACTCAGGGGCGGTGTTGCGGCCGCAGGCGGCGAGGAGGCTGAGGATCGGCAGGAGGCGAAGCATAGAGAACTCCAGTCTGTGCTCCCTCTATGTCCCAGGCCGACCCCGCGTGCGGAAGAACCTGCGCGGATCCTGATCAACCGGCCTGACGGCTGAGCCCGAGGGTCTGCAACGCGAGGCGCAGGGCGAGCTTCTCGATGAGCTCTTGGCGCCCTGGCAACAAGGACGGCGGGAGCTCGTCGGGCCGCGAGGCCTCATCGGGGCAGACGAAGGGCTGCACCCAGCCGGTGGGGCTGGCCGTCCAGCACTCGCTGTAGGCGTAGGGGCTGCCGTCGGGGTTTCGGCCCTCGACGACCACCCAGGCGAGCTCGCCCAGCACGACGCTGCGCTGCACGCGCTGGCCCATCCGGCGGACCTCCCGGTAGGCCTGGCCGTCTCGGGTGAGGTCGGCGGCGACGCCCGTGGCGGCGATGAGCTGGGCGCGGCGGGCCTCTTCCTGGATCAGGAAGGACTGAACGTGGTCGCGCAGCCGGGCCTCGACGCCGGACTGGCTGAGGTGGGCCTGGCGCTCGGCCTCGTTGGCCCAGACCGAGGGCGGCGGCTCAAAACGCCGGCGCGCGCCGGGCGTCTCGACCCCGACGAGGTGCCGCCAGACCGAGTCCTGCAGCTCCGCCATCCAAAGGCCGTGGCCCTCCTCACGCATCCAGGCGAGCAGGCGCGCCCGAGGCCCCTCGGGCAGCTCCGCCAAGGCCACCCCTCGCCGGGCGGCGTCCCAGATCAGGTCCTCAGCGCTGTCCCAGCTAAAGCAGGGCTCCGACAGGCTCGGCGAGAGCTCCACGGCGCGCTCACAGCTCAAGACCGCCTTGGCCGGGTCGCTGCGGTCCACGACCACCGGGGCCACGGCGTCGTTCAACATCGGTGTTGCAAGCTCAATGGGCCGGGCGAAGGCGAGGCCTTCGGCGCCGCCGAAGAGCTTGGCGGTGTTGACGCCGACGACGCGGCCCCAGGCGTCCAAGAGCGGCCCGCCGGAGCTGCCCTGGTTGACCGGCGCGTCGTGCTGAATCGCGCCCTGGTGGATGGCGCCGACGACGCCCGCGGTGAACGACCAGGCGCTCTCGTGGGGGTGGCCCAAGGCGTAGACCCGCTCCCCGGGCCGGGGCAGCTCATCCCGCAGCGGCAAGATCGGCAGCGCCGAGGTGTCGCCGAGCACCCGCACCACGGCGAGGTCGAGGTTCATGTCGCCGCGCACCAGCTCCACGTCGAGCAGCGCCCCCTCCTCCTCAAACAGCGTGCGGTGAATCCCGCCGTCAATCGGTGACCACGACCGCCGCGCCGGGTCAAACAAGAGCGCCCGCAGCCGCGTGGCCCCACGCACGACGTGGGCGTTCGTGAGCACGAGCCCCGGCTGCCGCACCAAGAGCCCCGCCCCAAACCGCCGCTCCCCGCCGTCGAGCTCCGCCACCAACAACACCACCCCCGGCTGCGCCGAGGCCAACATCTCCACCGCGTCCGGCGCCGTGGGCACAACGGGCGCAGGCGCAGGCGCGCAGGCGAGGAGGAGGAGGGGGAGGAGCAGCGACGGCATAGGGTCCGGGTGATCAGGTGTGACCTTGGCAGAAACGGTAAACGCTGGGATGATTCAGGGTAGTGCACATGACGCCGCTTGGAGCAGCCCCGATGAGCGAATTTTCCGCCCCAGCCTCACGCGCCCCTTTGGCGATTGGTTCGAAGCTCACCCGTAAAGAGCTGCAGCAGCTCTTGGGAATCACCGAGCCAACAAGCCAGGGGGCTTGGGGCACCGGCTACACGCGCCATGACGGGGAGTTCTACATCTTCGTGAACGTTGGTGAGCCCGGTCGTACAGGCCACGACTACGACAACCGCTGGGAAGACGACAGCTTGTGGTGGAGCAGCAAGGGACCCGCCGCTCAAGACCAGCCCGAGATGCGACACCTCCTCACGCCTGGGACACGTTGTCACATTTTTACTCGTGAGGAGGAGCGCTCGGCATTTATGTATCAAGGTTTGGGTGTCCCCCAGGACGTGAGCGGAGACCGCCCCGTGCGCCTGCGCTGGACCTTCCCTGAGCGGGCATATGCGGCGGCCGTCGCAGAGGAGGACGGTGCTGAGGCGGAGCGTGTCTACGCGCCGATCCCCGACCGCCTCGGCCCCGAGCTCGACAGCACCGACCAACAACGAATGACCAAGGCGCGGCTGGAGCAGAAGTATCTACGCGACGAGCTCTTCAAAGGGCCTAACCCCTATGTGTGCGACCTCTGCGGACGCGGCTTTGAGCGGCGCTACCTCATCGCCGCCCATGTGAAGCCACGGAAAGACTGCACCCACGAGGAGCGCCTCGACGCCAAGAACATCGTCATCCGTGCCTGCGTGTTCGGCTGCGACGCCTTCTTCGAGCGCCGGGACCTCATCGTCGATGCCGAAGGGTGTCTGCGCGCGCCGTACCGCCACCTCCTCACGCCAGATGAGCAGGAGCTCATCGACCGTCGAGTTGGGCGCCCAGCTCCCGGATTTACCCCTGGCCGCCGCGCCTACTTCGCCGCACATCGGGCGCTGCCGCGGCGTTCCTAGGTCATCCCGACGGATCGGTAGGTTGTTTGTCTATCGCTGATCAGTGTCAGCGCCGGTGACCAATGGTGGCGGTGGTGATTGCTTTGGTTGTCGTGCTCGGAGTACATGCGAGTATGGAGGTAACCATGTCGGTCAAGTGGATGAAGTTCGGGCTCCAGGTCTCTACGCCCCTCCTCTTGCTGAGCAGCTTGTTGGCCTGTGCAGGCGAGCCATGCGTTGTCGACGCAGATTGTGTGGAGGGTGCGATCTGCGAGGATGATGTATGTGTACAGGGGTGCCGACTAGATGAAGATTGTCGACTTGGCATGATCTGTGAGGAGGATGAGTGCGAAGTCGGCTGTAGAGTAAATGATGACTGTGAAAATGGGGCAGCATGTAGTCCAATATCGAACACCTGTTACTCCTGCTCGCCGGGTCTCTTTCAGTGTCCGTGTTCGGCGGATGGAACTTGCTCTGGTGACTTGACCTGCCAATCAGGAGTCTGCCTGTACTGACTAGCGTGCGGAGATCCGTCGGCCGACGCGGTTTCTGCCCGATCCACAATTGTTGCGACAGCACCGCGAGACCCGTTTTTTGGGCTGAGCCGTCGCGCTACTCCGGCCTCGTCGCCCGCCCGATCGCCCACTCCAGCACGCCGAAGGGCAGCACCCGCTTCATCATCGCCCGCACCCGGGCGCTCCCGCCCAAGACGTTGCGCAGGGCGGGGCTCGGGTCGTTCAAGAGCGCGACGATGGCGTCGGCCACGTCCTGCGGGTCGCCGCTGCCTTGGGCGGCGATGCGGTCAAACAGCGCCTCGGCGCGGCGGGTGTAGGGCGCGTAGGCGCTCGTCGTGTCGAGGGCGTTACGGCCTAAGGTGCGGTTTCTGCCCAAGATGTCGGTCTTGTAGGGGCCGGGCTCGACCAGGCACACCCGCACCCCGAAGGGCGCGACCTCGTGGCGCAGGGACTCGCTCAGGCCCTCCAAGGCGAACTTGGACGCGGCGTAGGCCCCCAGGCCGGGCAGGGCGAGCAGGCCGGAGATGGAGCTGACGTTGATGATGTGGCCTCGGCCTTGGGCCCGCATCGTCGGCAGCACGAGGCGGGTGAGCGCCCACACGCTGATGAGGTTGACCTCCAAGACCCGGCGCAGCTCGTCCTCGTCAAGCTGCTCTAAGTAGCCGCCGAGGGCGATCCCGGCGTTGTTCACCAGGCCGTCGAGGCGGCCCTCGTCTTGGAGGATCTGGGCGACGGCGGCCTGGCGCTGCTCGGGGCTCACCACGTCCAGGGCGATGGGCTTGACGGCCAGGCCCTTGGCGGCCTCACGCAGGGCGTCGGCGGTGTTGGGGTCGCGCAGGCCGGCGTAGACCGTGTGACCGGCGCGGGCGGCGGTGACGGCGGTGAGCAGGCCAAAGCCCGAGCGGCAGCCGGTGATGAGCAGGACCATGGCTCAGCCTAAGGTAGAGGTGGGGGCCTCGATGGACCGGCTCACGATCACCCGGGCGCTCCGGTGGTAGCTGAAGTACGCCCAGGCCCACTCCGTGAGCACCGCGATTCGGTTTCGGAAGCCGACGAGGAAGAGGATGTGGATAAACAGCCACATCGCCCAGGCCAAGACGCCGCGCAGCTTGAGGGCGCCGATCTCGGCGACGGCGGCCTTTCGACCGATGGTCGCCATCGAGCCCTTGTCGTTGTAGACGAAGGCCTCGGTGGGCCGCCCGGCGAGGCGGCTCAAGAGGTTCTTCGCCGCGAGATCGCCGCCTTGCATCGCACCTTGGGCGACCCCAGGCACGAAGGATCCATCGGCCTGTTTGGCGGCGGCGAGGTCGCCCACCACGCTCACCTCGGGGTGGCCGGGCACGGAGAGATCGGGCTCGACGAGCACACGCCCGGCGCGGTCCAGGGGCACGCCCATGGTCTCGGCCAAGGGCGCGCCGCGCACCCCGGCGCCCCACAGGACGGTGCGGGCGATGAGCTTGTCATCGCCGAAGCTCACGCCGGTCTCGTCGATGTTGGTCACCCGGGCGTTGAAGCGGATCTCGACGCCGATGTTCCGAAGCTGCTCGGCGGCGGCCTCGCTCGACTGGGCGGTGAAGCTCGTGAGCACGCGGTCGCCGCCCTCGATGAGCACCACCCGGGTCTTGCGGGGGTCAAAGTTGCGGAAGTCCCGGGCCAAGGTGTTCCGGGCGATCTCGGCGATGCTGCCCGCGAGCTCGACGCCCGTGGGCCCGCCGCCGATCACCGCGAAGGTGAGCCACTCCGCACGTCTGGCCGGGTCGGGCTCCTTCTCGGCGGCCTCAAACGCGAGCAGGATTCGCCGCCGGATGTCCAAGGCGTCGGTGAGCGTCTTGAGCCCCGGCGCGTGTTTGGCCCAGGCGTTGTTGCCGAAGTAGTTGTTGATCGCCCCGGCGGCGAGGATGAGGTGGTCGTAGTGCAGCGGCCCACCCGTGAGGTGCAGGCGCCGCGTGTCGAGCTCGACGGCGCTCACCCGGTCGAGGAGGACTGTCACATTTTTTTGGGACCGTAAAATGCGACGGATGGGCGCGGCGATGTCGGGCGCCGAGAGCGCGGCGGTGGCCACCTGGTACAAGAGCGGCTGGAAGAGGTGGTGGTTGTGGGCGTCGATCAGGGTGATACGCACCGGGGCGTCAGCCAGGGCCTTCGCGGCCTCTAAGCCGCCGAAGCCGCCGCCGACGATCACGACATGGGGGATCTGCGCGTTCATACGCCCTCCTGGGGGGAAGGCTCTATCCTGTTCTGCGCCCCGCTGGGCTCAGCTCGCGGCGCGCCCTTCACCCTTGAGGTGGCTGTAGTACCACTGGCGGAAACGCAGGGTCGTCTTGTCGCTGGCGACGGAGGGCTCCTCCGAGGGGTGCGGCACCTCCACGGGGAATGACGACTCGACGACGGCCTTGTCTTCGCGCAGGATGCGCAGGTTGAAGCGGTCGGTGAGCATAAAGAAGGGGTTGTACAAGCCGAACCCACGCACGGCGGCGAGCACCATGCGGGTGTGGTTGGGGCTCGTGGGCACACACCAGACGTGCATCCGCAAGAAGAAGCCCTTGTCGCTGATGTACAGGGTCATGCCGTTGGGGCGCAGCCAGTCGAGGCGGGCGTCGGGCTGGCCGTCGATGGTCGTGTGGCTGGCGAAGCCATGGGGCAGGGGCTCGATGCGCTGCTCCATCTGGGTGCGGTCGGTGAGGCGTTTTTTGAGGTCGCTGCCGATGGTGCCGCCGTGCACGAAGGGCAGGTGCGGGTAGTCGAGCATGTTCTCCATGGCCCGGGTCCAGTGGCAGGCCCACTCCTCGTGGTGGATGAACACGCTCACGTCGTCGCGGGAGAGGGCCTCGGGGATGTGGGGCAGCTCAGGCGCCTCAGCCCCGGGGGCGGTGTACACCCAGATCAGGCCCCCGGCCTCGTGGCTGGGCAAGGCCGTGGCGCCGAGTCGCTCCAGCTTGGCCTCGGGGTTGTAGGGGACGTGGGTGCAGGCGCCGTCGCCCTTAAAACGCCAGCCGTGGAAGGGGCAGATGAGCTGGCCGTCTCTCACGGAGCCGATGGAGAGCTCGACGCCGCGGTGGGGGCAGCGGTCGATGAGCGCCCGGGCGACGCCTTGGCCGTCGCGGAACAAGACGAGCTTCTCTCCGGCGAGCTGGCTGGCGACCGGCGCGGCCTTGAGCGCGGTGGAGGGGAGGATGGGGGTCCAGCACGCCTGAAAGTCTTGGAACATTGGGCTCTCCTATTTCGTATATCGAATGGTATATTAAATAATGATGCCCGTCAAGCCGCGGCGCTTGAATCATTGATTCAACGCGGCTACATACACCTCATGCCTCGCACCGTCGGCGCCCGAAACAGCGACTATGAGCTCGCCCGCGACCGCCTCCTCGACGCGGTGATCCCCCGCTTGACGGTCCCCGAGGCCGAGCGCCCGAGCTTTCGTGAGCTGGCCGACCACGCCCAGGTGAGCGTCTCGACCCTTCGCCACTACTTCGCCGATCGTGAGGGCCTCGTCATCGCCGCCTTCGCCCGGATGCACGACCTGGGCCGCCAACACATGGAGTCTGGCGTGCTCTTGGCGGCTTTGCCCGTGGAGGAGGCCCTGCGCGCGTACTGCGAGAACCTGCTCATGGGCTGGATGACCTTCGGGGTCGGCGCCATGCTCACGACGGCCCTGGCTGAAGGCATGAACCAGCCCCGCCTGGGCCCGGCCTATGTTCAAGAGCTGCTGGAGCCGATGATACAGGGCTGTGAGGCCCTGCTGGAGGGCCTCGTCGAGTCTGGAGGCCTGCCGCCCCTCGACGCCCGCCTGGGGGCGATTCAGCTCATCTCGCCCTTGTTCATCGCGCTCTTGCATCAAGACACCCTCGGCGGCGTCGCCTGTCGGCCCCTCGATCTGAGCGCCTTCGTGCCCGCCCACGTCCGCGCGTTCTTGGTCGGGCACGGGGCGGGGTACGGCGCCGCGAACGACGCCCACGACGTGGCTCAGGCGGGCTCGATGCGCCCCTCGACGCCGGGCAGCCCGAACGAGGTGTAGGTCTTCCCGGCCTCTAGGCCCTCGGCCTGGCTGGCGCGCAGCACGACCTTAAACGAGGGCGTGGGCTTCTTGCCCCGGCCCCAGTCCTTCACCAGCTCCGAGCGGAGGAAGGGGGTCCAGAAGATGCGCTGGCGGGTCAGGTACACGGCGCGGAGGAGCCGCGGGTCGCCGGGGAACCCTTCGGTCACCCGCAGGCCGGGGACCCCGTGCAGGGCGCGGATGAGCGTCTCGTCTTGGGTCTGCACCGGGATTCGGCTGGGCAAGGTGCGGAGGTCGAGCTGGGCCCGCACGAGGGGCTCGTCGCCGTAGGGGAACTCGTAGAAGAACCACAGGGCGGCCTGGGCCGGGTCGCTGCCTTTGTAGCCCCGGGCCCGGATGAGCTTCACCGCCAGGGCGTCGTCAGGCCGCTCGGTGGGGAAGGCGGTGATGAGGCGGGCGAGGCGGTCGGCGTCGCTGAGGCCCTTGAGCCCTTTGCCGTCGCCGAGCACCTTGAGCATTCGTTCTTGGTCGTCCGCGCGCTGGGCGGCGAGCTGATCCCGGCGCAGCTCGGCGGCGGTCACGGGCTCCAGGGTGGTGACGGTGATCTCAAAGGTCGGCCGGGGCGGCGCGGGCGTGGCGAGGCGGGCCATCACGGCGTCGGTGTCGGGGTGGCTGTCGGAGTAGAGCCAGGTGTGGGCGAAGCCCCGGTCCATCAGGCGCTCGATGAGCTTGGTGAACGAGGACTCGCGGTACGAGACGAAGCCGTCGTTGTCCCAGTGGTGGAAGGTGGCGGACTCCCCTTCGCCGATCATCAAGACGCCCCAGGCGTCGTCGCTGCCGAAAAAGAACAGCACCTGGGCGTCCTTCTCGACGGCGCCGTCCTGAAAGAAGTACTCGGGGAACCGTTTGGCGCTCTGGCGGGGGATTCGGTAGGTGCGGCGATAGCTGTCGATCATCTTCTTGCCGTCAGAGTCCAACGACACGAGCTCTAAGCCGTGCCACTCGTCGGGCTTGTCGGCGAAGGCGTAGCGGAAGACGAGGCCGTTGCACTCTTGGTAGAAGGCCATCATGTCGGCGGGGAGCTTGGAGGCCCACTTGCCGAGGGGCCCGCTCCAGGGGGCGCTCTGCTGCTGCACGATGACGTCGCTGCGCTCGCTGATCTCGGCGATCCGAAGGAGCAGGCGTTGGGCGAGGGTGAGGGCGGACATGAGGCGCTCCAAAGCGGATTGTGGGCCGGTCGCAACTATCTCAGCGGAGGAGGAGGTCGCAACCTCGGCGCCCTCACAGCCGACCCAAGCTGCGAGGCCGTGGGCTCACGGCGCCGCCAGGATCAGGATGGGCAGCGAGAGTGACTTTGACGCCGTGGTCATCGGCGCGGGCTTCGGGGGCCTCGGCGCCGCCCTGCGCCTCGCTGAAGGCGGCGCGAAGGTGGCCTTGTGTGAGGCCCTCGCGTACCCCGGCGGCTGCGCGAGCACATTCACCCGGCGGGGCGCCCGCTACGAGACCGGGGCGACCTTGTTCTCGGGCCTGGGCGAGGGGCAATTTTTGCGACAGCTCCGCGACCGCTACGCCCCGGAGCTTCGTTTGGACTTCCCCGACCCGGTGGTCGAGCTGCGCGCCCCGGGCCTCACCCTGCCGATCCCCAAAGACCGCGACGCGCTCATCAGCGCCCTCTGCGCCCTGCCCGGCGCGCCCCAAGCCCGGCTGCGGGCCTTCTTCGCCGAGCAAGGCCGGGTGGCGGCGGGGCTGTGGGGCCTGTTCAACGACCCGGCGCTCTTGCCGCCGTGGGATCTTGGCGGGTTCGCCCGGCTTGTGGGCCGCGCGCCGGGCTTGGTGGAGCTGCTGCGGCTCATGGGTCGGCCCTTGGGCGCGGCGGTGAGACGTCATGGCTTAGAGGGCTTCTTGCCGCTGCGGATTTACCTCGACGCTGTCTGCCAGATCACGGTGCAGGCCGCGAGCGAGGAGGCTGAGGCGCCCTTCGCCATGGCGGCGATGGACTACTACTTTCAGGGCGCGGGGCACGTTCACGGCGGCATCGGCCAGCTCGCCTGGGCCTTGGCCCGGGGGGTGGAGGCCCAAGGCGGTCACTTTTATTCGGCCTGTCGCGTAAAATCGATCCGCCGCGAGGCCGGGCGCTGGGCGGTGGAGGCCCGTGGGGAGACCTTACGGGCGCCTTTGGTGATCACGAACCTGCTCCCCCAAGACCTGAGCGCGCTCTTGGGCGCGGCGTCGGGGGCGACCCCTCAGCTCGATCGTCTGGGGGAGGCCGTCGCCGGGGGCTGGAGCGCGGCGATGTTGTACCTGCGGATCGATCCCCAGGCCTGCCCCCGCCCCGAGGCCCACCACGTCGAGCTGGTGATGGACCCCGCGCGGCCCTTCACCCACGGGAACCACCTGTTCTGCTCGGTGAGCGCCGCCGATGAGGAGCGCGCGGAGGACGGCGCCCGCACGGTGACCATCTCCACCCACGTCTCCATCCCCGAGCTTCTGGCTCTGCCCGCCGAGGGCCAGGGTGAGCGGATGCGACAGATCCACGAGTCGATGCGACAGACCCTCGCGGCCTTGGCGCCGGAGCTTCACGCCGGGCGGCGGGCGGAGATGACGGCGAGCCCCCGCACTTGGCAGCGTTTTACCCGGCGCGCCCAGGGTCTCGTGGGCGGGGTGCCGAGGCGCGCGGGCCTGCACCACTACACAAACTTCTGGCCCAGCGCCGTGGCCCCGGGCCTGTACCTCGTCGGCGACAGCGTCTTCCCCGGGCAGTCCGCCTTGGCGACAGCCCTGGGCGGGCACAAGCTCGGCGCTTACCTCTTGCGTGGGCGGCCCGCGCCCAGCGTCTCCCTCTCGCCCCGGCCCGCCGATGTCTCTCCTCGACACGATCCTTGACCGCACCGTCGCCTTGAGCTTTGACCGCTCGGGATTTTTGCGACACCAGCGCCGCTTTGTGCCGGGAGACCTCGACGTTGACCTCAGCGGCCGGGTGATCATCGTCACCGGGGCCAGCTCAGGGATCGGCCTCGCCACGGCGAAGGCCCTCGCCCGGCTCAAGGCCCGGGTGCTGATGGTCGGCCGCGACAAGGCCCGCACCGAGGCCGCCGTCGCCCTCGTCCGTGCCGAGGTGCCCGGGGCCCAGGTGCGGGCGGAGCTCCTCGACGTGTCGCACCTCGCCGCCTGCCGGGCCTGGGCGGCGGCCTTGCCCGAGGGCGAGGTTCATGGCCTCATCCACAACGCCGGGGCCCTCGTGGACCGGGTGATGCGCAGCCCCGAGGGCTTTGAGAGCACCCTGGCCTGCCATGTGTTGGGGCCCATGGTGCTCACCGAGGCCCTCTTGCCGCGCCTGCTTCAGGCCAAAGGCGCTCGGGTGGTGTTTGTCGCGTCCGGGGGCATGTACAGCCGCCGCCTGGATGTCGCGTCCCTTCACCATGACCAAGACAAAGGTTTTGACGGCGTTCAGGCCTACGCCGACGCCAAGCGGGCCCAGGTCGTGCTCAGCGAGCAGCTCGCCGCGCGATTTAACGCGACAGATGTGACATTCAACACCATGCACCCCGGCTGGGCCGACACCCCCGGCGTCGAGAAGGGCCTGCCCACCTTTCACCGCTTCACGGCCAAACACCTGCGCAGCCCTGAAGAGGGCGCCGACACGGTGATCTGGCTCGTGGCTTGCCCCCGAATCGCCGGGGAGCGGGGCCAGCTCTGGCTCGACCGCGCCCCCCAGCCGACGCACCTCCTGCCCTGGACCTTTGAGGACGAGGCCGAGCGCGACAAGCTCTGGGCCCAAGTTCACGCCTGGGCGGGGGTGGATCCGGGCTGGACGACGGCGCTGCTCAATAAGTGACCGCCGGTCAGTAGCCGCGCTCCAGGCGCCACTGGGCCACCTCGGCGCCGTATCCGGCGCTCTCTAGCACCGCCATCATCAGGCCGAGCTGGGTGGGGTCGTCTTGAACGAGCACAAGCAGGTTCGTCGGGGGCTGGCCGCTGCTCGCGGCGTACTGCGACACTACTGTCTGGGAGGCGGCGGGGTCTCCGGCCACGCCGAGCAGGAGGCCGGTGACCCAGTCCCGTTTGTAACCAGAGAACATGTTCTCACCATCATCCGCGATGTCCACCAGCCGCGCGGCGACGGCCTCGGGGCCCCCTTCAGCCATGAGCCGCCGGGCATCGCCGTAGTCGCTGTCATCAAAGGTGACCGCCCGGGCCATCATGTTGATCACCAGCTCCCGGGGCACCCCGGCGGCCTCCAGGGCGTCGGTGATCGCCAAGACGTCGCCCGTGTCGCGCACCCCGGTCTCACGGAACAAGAGCGAGGGGTCGTTGAGCACGGCCTCCTGCAAGGCCGGCCAGCCGGGGCTGCCCGCTTGGGAGGCGAAGAACCGCGCCCGGGCGTCAACGTCCCAGTCCAGAAGCGCCAAGGTGTCGGTGGCGGAGACGCCGAAGGTGGTGGGGTCGAGGCCGGCGTTCACGAGCTGGGTCACGGCGGCTTGGCGGTAGTCGATGGGCACCTCAGCGCCCAAGAACTGCTCGGGGTGGGCCTGGGCGAAGCTCGTGAGCTGCTCGGCGTAGGGGGTGCCTTGCAGCGCGGCGATCATCCCGGCCTGGCTGGAGGCGTCGGGCATCCCCAGAAACATCCAGGCCACGGGGCCCGCGTCGGCGTAGGGGAAGGGCTCGCCGTGAACCTCGGCGTAGCGGGTCAAGAAGGCCTGGCTGTCGATGAGGCTGGGCAAGGCGTCGAGGTACACCGTGCGCTGCTCGGGGGTCATGCGGTCCAGGGTGAACGAGACATCGGCGCCGCCATAGCCCGGGCCGCCGTCGATGAGCTCGTTGAGCAGATCTTGGGGGCCGGTCAGGGGCAGATCCACCTGGATGGTCGCGCCCTCCCGCAGGGACGCGGTCAGCTCGGGGGGGAGCTGCTCGGCCCACTGCAAGAAGCGTAAGGTGCCCTGGGCGCCCTCTTCTTGCTGCTCTGCGGCATAGAACATGCGGCGCAGCATCATGTCCCGGGTCTCGTCCACTTGTACGTCGGCGATGAGCGCGATCATGTCGAAGGGGGAGCCGTCGGTCGTGGCGAAGGCTGAGCTGCCGTCGGTGAACGAGGTGAGCCCCACCCGCAGGTAGAGCTCCTGCTGAAGCGGCGTGAGCGTCGCGAAGTCCGAAGGTTTGGCGTTGATGACGGCGATGATCGCCTGGGTGACCGCCACGGGATCGTTCCCTTCGTCCCCAAACATCACCCGGGCCTCCTCGGGGTCGATGCCGGTGTACGCCGCGAGGGACTCCACCGGCGCCTCGCCGACCGAGATGAGCGTGAGCTGCTCCGTCGCCTCGTCGTAGCTGAACTCAAAGTCTGTGTAGTCCCCGAGGAAGTTCATCAGGCGGTTCTCGACGGCCGCGTCCATGTCGGCGAGGCGCAGGTCGGTGTCGCCTTGGGCCTCCAAGGCCGCGTCGATGGCCATGAGGTCGTCCTCCTCCATGCCCAAGGCCAAGGTCATGCGAGGCGAGCCGTCAACAGATGCGTTGTCAAACGCGCCGCTGGCGAAGAGCGCGCTCATCGGGTCGTTGGGGTCGATGAGGTCGGTGAGGCCGCTCTCGCGGATCCAGGCGGAGTTGGCGTCCATCTGCTGGTACATCGACATGAACGGGCCCGTCTGGGGGTTCACCGAGACGCCGGAGAGGTGGGTGTCGCGGGAGAACATCCACTGCTCTTGTTGGTCGAGGAGCAGGTTCGTCTGCCAGTCGCCGTCGACGTTGTACAGGAGGTCGGTCCAGGTCTCCCGGTTCATCGACGAGGTCAGCGCGAAGCCCAAGGCGTTGAGGCTGGTGCTCTGCTGGAAGGCCTGGGAGAAGCTCTGCTCGGAGTACGTCGCGCCGTTCACCTCGGGGCCGCCGCGGGTCTCCCGGGACGACTGCGCGTCGAGGTAGGCGCGGTTGGCCTCGGTGGCGTAGGCCGCGACGGCCTGGGGGTTCGTGAGATCGACGTTCTGGGGGATGACCCCGGTGCTCGCCGCGTAGTCCAAGGCGCCGGGCAAGGCCTGGGCGTTTAAGTACATGTCCAGCGCGGCGCGGCCTTCAGTCGTCGTGATGTCGGGGATGGTGAAGGTGACGGAGGAGGCCGTCTCGTCGGTGTCACGTCCTGAGATGCCGAAGGGCCCGGCGTTGAGCCCGGCGCGGAAGGTGTCGGCGTCGAGGCTGGTGACGGTGATGGTCACGGCGTTGCCGTCGCCTCGGGCCACGGTGACCTGCTCCGTGCGCTCCTCTTCAGCCCCGGCGGTGACGTTCACGGCCAAGGTGCCGAAGGTGCCGCCGCCGCCCGCGCCGCTGGTCTGCTCGATGATGATGCCGTCGCCGGGCGCCCAGCCGAGGATGGTGTCGGGATCGAGGTCGCTCACGGTCTCGATGCCTTCGGTGCGACCGGCCATCTCGGCGGCGACGGCGTCGCGGAAGGCCCGGGGGTCGGTCTCGGCGAGGGTGGGGTCGAGGCCGGGGAGGTTCTGCACGCTGGTGAAGGCCTGAACCGTGAGGCTGCGGCTGAGGCTGCCGTCGGCGCCGACGACGAAGGGGCCCACGGGCACGGCGCCGCCGCCGCCAAGAGACTGCCCGGAGGTGCTGCCGTAGAAGATCATCCCCGGGTTGCCGTTGGCGTCGGGGGCCACATACGACGCGAAGTCGGCGTCTTGGAAGCTCACCGCCAAAGACGCGTTGTAGCCGCCGTACTGTGCCGAGCCCCCGGCGTTCACCCCGGTGATCTCGCCGCCTTGGCCGAAGCTCATTGAGGCGTAGGCCAAGGCGAGGAGCTCTTGGTCGCCGATCTTGGTGCTCACGCCGAGCTGGCCGCCGGCCTGGAGCGTGCCGTTCTGGTACGAGATGCGGGGCCCAGCGACGAGGGACGTGTCGCGGAAGCTGCTCAGGGGCACGAGGCCCGAGAACTCAACGCCGTTGTTGACCGATAGGCTGGTCTGGGTCTGGCCGTTGCGGGCCTCCAGCTCGACGCCGCCGTTCACGAAGCTCGCGCCGCCCTGCCAGCCGGACTCAATCTGGTTGAGCGCGGCCTCGTCGGCCTCGGGCTCGGCGGCGGCGGCGGCCTCGCGGGTGTCTAGGCTCACCCCGGCGGCCTCGGTCAGGGCGGCGGCCTCCTCCATGTCTACGCCGTGGTCGGTGACGACGTTTCCTTGGGCGTCGAGGATGAGCAGGGCGCCCTCTCGCACGGCGGGGTCACCCTCGGCGTTTCGCTCGTAAGGCACGAGCGCGAAGGTGCCGTCGGGGCGCTCGGCGACGTAGGCGTTGGTGAAGCCCAAGGCCTCAAGCTGGTCGAGGGTGCCCGCCTTGAACAGGGCCGAGCCTTGATCGGGCAGCGCACCCGGGCCGAAGAAGGTCAGGCTGCTGCCGAGCGCCATCTCTTGGTTGGTGACGCTCGGGAGGTCGGTGCGGCCGTTTCGGTACACGCGGATGCCGTCGGTGCCGGCGAAGGCCATCACGGTGGTGCCGCTGTAGCGCGCGAGGTCGCCTTCAAAGGTCCACATCGTCGAGGGCATGCCCATGTCGGTCCACAGGCCGGGGTTCTGGGCGAGGTAATGCCCCCAGGCGACCTGGTTGTCGTCCCAGCTCCCCTCAAACGAGACGCCGAAGGTGGCCTGCACCTCGGCGGCGTGGGCCGCCCAGTCCTCGCCGTCGATGGCCAAGGTCGTGTGAATCTCGGCGCCGAAGGGGTTGAGGCCGTTCATCGCCGTGGCTTCAGCCCAGCCTTGGCCCAAGATCGAGTTCTGCTCGACGATGGCCGCGTCGAGCTCGGCCCCGCCACGTTTGGCGGCGTCGATCTCCGCGCCCGCCTCCCACAAGGTCAGGCCGACCACCTGCATGGCCTCGGGGGGCAGGTCTTGCACCATGGCCGGGAGGTAGGTCGAGACGATGGCG
>JAKLKE010000769.1 GCA_023150775.1 Myxococcota bacterium | reverse complement strand
CCCGGACAGGTCGCGCAAAGCCGCTAAGCCGCAAAGAGCTCAGCACAAGCGCGGGCGTTGGGGACTTCCAGGCCGTTGGCATCGGAGCGGGACGCCCAGCGCCGCGTCGCCACACACGTCAGAGACACCCCAGACCTCTCTGCGGCTCTGCGCCTCTGCGCGAGACAAACGACGCTGCCACGACCACTCCCCGCTCGAAGAGCCGATCGCCGCCAAACCCAAACAGGTCGCGCAGAGCCGCAGAGCGCTCACCTCAAGCGCGATCGTCGGGGACACCCAGACCGTTCGCATCGGAGCGGGACGCCCAGCGCCGCGTCGCGGCGATCGTCGGCGACACCCCAGTGCTTTTGGCGCCTTGGCGCGACCTAACCCCCCGTCACGCTGAGGCGAGACGCCCACTTCACCACCGGGAGCCCAAATCCCGAGCGCCACCGCGCCTCGCCCACCCCGATCGCTCGCCGCGACTCGTCTGTGGCGCGCAGAGCCGCAGAGCTCTCCTGCCTTTGCGTCTTTGCGCCTTTGCGCGAGAAAAACAACGCCGACCCCACCACCGCCCGCTCGGAGAGACGATCGCCGGAAAACCCGGACAGGTCGCGCAAAGCCGCAGAGCCGCAAAGAGCTCAGCACAAGCGCGGGCGTTGGGGACTTCCAGGCCGTCGGCATCGGAGCGGGACGCCCACCCCACCCCTGCGTCGCCACACACGTCAGAGACACCCCAGACCTCTCTGCGGCTCTGCGCCTCTGCACGAGAATACACTCCCACCACCTCAAGTTGATACCATTCGATAGCCACAGTGCCTTGTCCAGGCGGCGCAGAGCTCCGGGGTGATGCTCGCCCACGCGCTGGTCATGACCTCGCGT
>JAKLKE010000768.1:654-939 GCA_023150775.1 Myxococcota bacterium | reverse complement strand
CGATGGCGCCGTCGGCGGGGGCGTTCAGGGACGGCGAGCAGGTCGCGCCCGGGGGCGTCGGCGGGGCGAGGGGGGCGAGGGTGGTGTAGAAGGACCGGACCGTCGAGTCGGCAGTGACGCCGTCCACCGCGCCGACGATGCGCCAGTAGCCGCCGGAGACGAACTGCCGGCCCAGGGCGGACCACAGGCTCGCTCCCAGGGTGTAGGACTGGGCCGCGGGGCCGTCGCCGAAGCTGCCGAACCAGTAGGTCTTCCAGTCGGGGAAGGTCGGATCGGTGCTGAGCT
>JAKLKE010000768.1:252-644 GCA_023150775.1 Myxococcota bacterium | reverse complement strand
CGTCGAAGAAGAAGCGCGCCTGGGCGGTGAGGTCCGATCCGTCCGCGGGGCCGGTGGCGTTCACCGTGCACGCGGCGGCGCAGCCCTCGTCCACCACGAAGTCGCAGTCGTTGTCGACGCCGTCGCAGACCTCGGTGGCCCCGGGGTTGGCGAGGGGATCCATGTCGTCGCAGTCACCGTCGCCCACGGTCCAGCCGTCGCCGTCGTCGTCCGGGTCGATGACGCAGCCCTCGTCCACCACGAAGTCGCAGTCGTTGTCGACGCCGTCGCAGACCTCGGCGGCTCCGGGGTTGGCGAGAGGGTCCATGTCGTCGCAGTCCCCCTCGCCCACGGTCCAGCCGTCGCCGTCGGCGTCCGGATCGACCGGCGTACAGGAGTCGTTGGCGGCGCCG
>JAKLKE010000768.1:0-242 GCA_023150775.1 Myxococcota bacterium | reverse complement strand
ACGCGCTGCTCGCCTCGCACCAGGAGAGGCCGTCGTCGTTGAGCAGGTCGTCCAGGATGCCAGCGTCCAGGGTCATGGACGCGCCGTTCGGATCGGGGAAGGACGGGCCACCGTCCCAGGCCACGACGTCGATGACGACCCCGCCGCCGTCGACGATCTCGACCTCGTCGTCGGAGTTGCCGAGGTTCATGCCCGTGAAGACGTAGTCCACGGTGAGGCCGCCATTGAGGCCGGGGTTGTCC
>JAKLKE010000767.1 GCA_023150775.1 Myxococcota bacterium | reverse complement strand
AGCGCCCCGGCGCCGTCGAAGGTGCGTAAGGGGGCGTGACCGTCGAGCGCGCTCTGAACCGTGCGCCACAACATCAGGTTTCCCCGGCCTCGGGCCGTCGTCTCCCCGGCCCCGACGTAGATCGGCGTGCCCGCAGGCACGTCCTGCAGGCCGAGGAGGTGGTCGAGGTGCATGTGGGTGATGAGCACGCCGCCGATGGGCGCCCCGGCGCTGGCCAAGAGGTCACCCAGGGGCTCAACCGTCGTCGCGCCCTTGAGCGCGAGCTTCACCACACCTTTGACCGGCCCGCTCCCCCCGCCCAGGGTGTCGCGCTCGACGCCGGTGTCCACCACAAACACCCCGCCGCTGGGGTGAACGAGGCGATGCACGGGCAAGACGATGGGCGTCTCACCGTCCACAAGCGCGGCGGCCTGGGGATCGTCGAGGTTCACCAGCCCCGAGAGCTTCGTGGCCCAGCGCGCCGAGACGTGCACGCTGTGAACGATCGGCCCTGGCGTGTTGAGCAGGGTGATGAGGTCGGTCTCGCCCACAGGCGCGGGGAGCTGGGCGGGGGTCACCGGGTGGCGGGTGACGACGCAGGCCGAGAGCAGGGTGAGGCCAAGCAGGAGAGACAGACGCATGAGCACCCCGGGGTCGAGGCCCCAAGGCTACCCCAGATCAGGCCGCGCGCCCTTGGCGTTCGAGCGACATCGCGCCGACGCCAAGTTAGACCGCCGGTCTAGTCCTCCACGGGCAGCGGCCGCGCCTCGTCCACCCCGGTGCCGACGCCGTCGGTCTCCGCGCCGACATAGACCTTCAGGCCCGGCAACATCGCCGCCAGCGCCTTGAGCGCGCCCAGGGAGGCCAGGTTCGTCTTCGCGTCGATGGCGCCGTCGATGGAGCTGACGCCGTGCTCCCAGCCCCAGATCGTGTAGCTCGTGTTCCCGGTGAACAAGACCGGCCCGGTGGGGGTGCGGGCGAGGTACGACATCGCGCCGGGGGTGTGACCCGGCGTCGAGAGCGCCCACAAGCTGCCGTC
>JAKLKE010000766.1 GCA_023150775.1 Myxococcota bacterium | reverse complement strand
TACACTCCCCCCAGCTCAAGTCGATCGAATTAGACGCTATTTGGTAGTTGCGTGAGTCGTCAAAACAGGGGATCAGGGAGTATCCTGGAGGTTCCTGTGGCGAGTCCCTATCCTCAAGCGCTGCGCAAGCGCGTGATCACGGCCTACGAGAACGGTGAAGGCAGCTTTCGAGAGCTCGCGGAGCGGTATGGGGTCGGTGTGGCCTCGGTCAACCGATGGATCGCGCTTAGGCGGCGAAACGGGAACGTCGTGCCGCTACCGATGGGGGGCGCACGGCATCAGCCCAAGATCAATGAAGAAGGCCGCGCCTTTCTTGTGGCGACCCTCGAAGAGGTGCCCGACAGCAGTATCCCTGAGTTGGTCAAGGGTTACGAGGAGACCTTTGGCGTTTCGGTCTCCGCCGAGACCATGCGCCTCACTGTTCGGGCGCTGGGGTACACCAAAAAAAAGCGGTTCGGCGAGCCCCAGCATCGAGGCGACCTGACGTGGTGCTGGACCGCAAGAAGTTCTCAGAAGAGCAACCGGCGATGAACGCCGATGAGCTCGTCTTCCTCGATGAGTCTGGAGTGAGCACGGCGCTCTCCAATGGCTTCGCATGGTCAAAGGCGGGCGAGAAGGCTGTCGTGCACGCTCCCATTCACGCGAAACGACTCACAATCATCGGCGCCATCGCCGCAGACGGCCTTCGTGGAAAGATGGAGGTCGAGGGTTCAATGGACGGGGAGACGTTCAAGCGTTTTCTCGACGAACAACTCGGCCCAAATCTCCGCAAAGGCGATGTCGTCGTCATGGACAGGCTGCGCGCTCACCAAGTCGCGGGCGTCGAAGAGATCCTCTTTAAGTGGGGAGCCACCGCGCTCTATCTTCCGCCCTACTCCCCAGAGTACAACCCCATCGAGATTTGCTGGGCATGGATCAAGAGAACCATCCGAAAGGTCGCGCCGAGCTCCTTCACCCGGCTACGCGAGGTCATGACCAGCGCGTGGGCGAGCATCACCCCGGAGCTCTGCGCCGCCTGGACAAGGCACTGTGGCTATC
>JAKLKE010000765.1 GCA_023150775.1 Myxococcota bacterium | reverse complement strand
TACAGCGACGATCATAAACATTGATGCCCTCCTCAGACGGCATAGCCACAGCCGCGCGCCCAGGCGCGGCAGAGCGTCGGCGTGATCTCCGCCCACCTTCGCTCGGCGTAGGTGACCAGGCGGTCTATCGCCCTGCACCCGATGCGCCTCAGATCGTGCTTTATCCAGGACCAGCACATCTCAATGGCGTTGAACTCGGGCGAGTAGCGGGGCTGAAACACCACCTCTGCGCCTGTCGCCTCGATCGCCGCGACGGCCTCGGGATTCTTGTGAGTGCTCAGGTTGTCCATGATCACGACGTCGCCTGCGCGAAGCATAGGCGCCAACTGATCAAGGATGAACGTCTTGAAGCTGTCTACCCTGAGGCCCTCCTCAAGCACCGCCAGCGTGGTTCGACCGTCTAGGCTGATCGCCCCGACGAGCGTCCGACGCGCACCGTGCGTGGGCGCGTACAACGTGACACGCTGGCCCGAGGGCGCTCGCCCGTAGGCGTGGTGCAGGGTGGTGCTGATCGCGGACTCGTCTAAGAAGACCAGCGAGCGCGCGCTCAGCGCCGCTTGTCGTTCAACGAACTCCGCTTGCTCTCGTTGGATGTCCTCATGGCGCGCAGCCGGCGAGCGGAGACCCCCTTTTTTCGGGTGAACCCCAGCTTGGAGTTCACCATTCGGCTCATGGTCGCCCGGGAGACTGTCACGCCAAATTCCTCCAGGTACGCCGCAGAGAGCTCCACCATCGTGAGATCTGGCGCCGCCTCCAGGCATTCCCGAATGAACTCCAGTCCCTCCACGCTCACCAAGGTCTGAGGGCGGCCAACCGGCTTCTTGGGTTGTAGAGAGCCAGTCCGGCGGTCAAGACCGAGCCAGCGGCTCACGCTCGCTTCGCCCACCTGGTATCGGTCGGCTAGTTCGGTGTAGGTGCCCTCGCCGTCGTGGTAGGCGGCAACGACGCGCTCGCGAAGATCGACGGAATAGGCTCTTGGCATGTGTGGACTCCGGGTTTTACGCCAGATCACACGGCAACACGCATAGCGCAAGGCCGATCAACGGGGGCGAGCAACGCTGTA
>JAKLKE010000764.1 GCA_023150775.1 Myxococcota bacterium | reverse complement strand
TACAGCGGTAGCCGTCGACGTTGATCTGCCTTGCGCACAGCGCATAGGCGTGTGATCTTTGCTCATCGACCAGGAGATGAGCCATGCCAAGAGCATACCCCGTCGAGCTTCGCGAGCGCGTGGTGGCGGCGCACCGCGCCGGAATGGGCTCCTACGACGAGATCGCGCGAGTGTTCAAGGTGGGAGTAGCGAGCGTAAGTCGGTGGCTGAGCTTGGCGCGCGAGGGTGGATCGTTGGAGCCCGCTACGCGGTCAACGCCTCCGTCGCGCCTGTTGAGCGAGGAGGGGCTACAGTTCATCCGTCAGACCATCGAGGCGCTGCCCGACTCGACGATACTGGAGCTCGTCGCGGCCTACGAGGAGGAGTTCGGCGTGGCCATGTCGCGGGCGACGATGAGCCGCGCGGTGAACGAGACATTGGGGTTCACCCGAAAAAAGGGGGTCTCCGCTCGCCAGCCGCGCTGAGCGAAGAGGTGCTCGCCGAGCGTGAGGCGTTTGAGGCGAAGAGGCCAGCGATGAGAGAGCGCCGCCTGATCTTTCTCGACGAATCGTCGATCAGCACAAATCTCCACCACGCCTATGGCCGCGCGCCTGCCGGTGAGCGGGTGACCCTCTACGCCCCCCCTTACGGCGCGCGCCGGACGCTTGTTGGCGCGATCGCAAGCGACGGGCAGACAGCGCTCGCTGTCCTGAACGACGGGCTCCGCGTCGCCAGCTTTCAGACGTTCATCCAAGAGAAGTTGGTCCCCATGCTACGCCCGGGCGACGTGGTGATCATGGACAATTTACGCATCCACAAGAACCCTGAGGCCGTTGCCGCGATCGAGGCCACCGGTGCGTCCGTCGAGTTCCAGCCACGTTACTCCCCAGAGTTCAATGCCATCGAGCACTGTTGGTCGTGGATCAAGCACCGCCTGCGCAACCTGGGCTGTAGGGTCATCGACCAGCTCGTGAGCCATGCCGAGCAAACATGGCGAGAGATCACACCTGAACTATGCCAGTCTTGGGCGAGGGGGTGCGGCTATGCCGTGTAAGAATGACCTCAACCTCGACGATCACCGCTGTA
>JAKLKE010000763.1 GCA_023150775.1 Myxococcota bacterium | reverse complement strand
TACAGCGGTAGCTCTCCAACTTGATCCAGCTTGCACGCATCGCTCGACCATGTGATATATGCTCATAAACCAACAGGTGCGCAATGCCACGAGCATATTCGGTCGAGCTTCGAGCCCGCGTTGTCGCCGCCTACCAGGCCGGAGAGGGGTCTCGCGCGGAGATCGGTCGGCGGTTCAATGTGGGAGAGGCCTCCGTGAACCGCTGGACATCCTTGGCTCGCAAGCGGGGGTCGCTGGAGCCCACCAAGCGGGCCTCCCGTCCGTCGCAGCTCCTCACCACGGAGGGGCTGGAGTTCATTCGACAGACCATAGAGGCACTCCCCGACTCGACGATACTGGAGCTTGTCGCAGCCTATGCGGAAGAATTTGGCGTGACAATGTCCAGGACGACGATGAGCCGCGCGGTGAACGAGACGCTGGGGTTCACCCGAAAAAAGGGGGTCTCCGTTCGCCAGCCGCGCTGAGCCAAGAGGTGATCGCGGAGCGCGAGGCCTATCGGGAGAAGCAGCCAGAGCTAAGTGATCGTCAACTCGTGTTTGTTGACGAGTCCGCGATCAGCACGACGCTCCATCATGCCTACGGTCGCGCCCCCGCAGGGGAGCGTGTGACGCTCTACTCGCCCACCTACGGCGCGCGACGGACGCTCGTTGGCGCGGTGGCCGTAGATGGACGCTCAGCGCTCGCGGTGCTCGACGAGGGGCTCCGAATCAGCAGCTTTCAGGCGTACATCCGAGACTCGTTGGCCCCCATGCTGCGTCCCGGCGATGTTGTCGTCATGGACAACCTGCGCATCCACAAGCACCCGGACGCCGTCGCCGCGATCGAGGCCACCGGCGCGTCAGTCGTGTTTCAACCACGGTACTCCCCGGAGTTCAACGCCATCGAGCACTGTTGGTCGTGGATTAAGCACCACCTGCGTGGCTTGGGCTGCAGGGCCATAGACCAACTCGTCAGTCACGCCAAGCAACAATGGCAGAAGATCACACCAAAACTATGCCAGTCTTGGGCGAGAGGATGCGGTTATGCCGTGGGCTGAGCGTATCAATCTCGACGGTCACCGCTGTA
>JAKLKE010000762.1 GCA_023150775.1 Myxococcota bacterium | reverse complement strand
ACCATCGCGCTAGGCCCGAGACCTGGGCGCTCATCACCCTCGCCCTGGGGCTCTTGGCCCTGAGCTTGGGCCCGGTGATCCTGCCCGGCGTGCCGAACCCCGTCTATTTCGCCGCCAGGGCCGTGGTCCCCGGCTTCTGGCGCATCGCCAAGCCCGAGGTGTTCTTTGAGGGCGTGTACCTCGCGCTCATCGGCCTCGCCGCCGTCGCCTGCCGAGGGCGCGACGCGCCGCGCTGGCTCTACCCGATCTGGGCCTTGGCCTGGCTCTTGATCGTGCGAACGCACCCGGTCTACCCGGGCTTCTCGGCGCCGATTGAGCAGCGGCTCGCGCCGGACTGGGCGGAGCACGTCCCGGGGCTCAACGGAGATCCGCCGAAGACGCCGTGATTGGCGAAGCGGGTGTAAGATTGGCCCCGCGCGCCCGTTCGGGCGGCCCGAGCAGGCCGACGTGAGGCGAGAGGTGTGGATGACACGGACGAAGAAGGTGCTGGGCGGCATGGCCCTGTTTATGGGCCTCTGCGCTTTGGGCTGTCTGGGCTCGGTGGTGTGTCTCCCGGCCTATTTTGAGCATGGGATCCTCGTCGAGACCTGCCCCGATGGTGAGGTTCGTGGGGCCCTCACCGTGAACACCTACGGCCTTGAGCGCGGCCGCGTCGGCACCGTCGAGGTGAACCTCCTGGGGATCTACCTCGATGAGTACGGCTACCCCCATGAGGCCGCCGCTGGCCGGGGTGACGTCAGCCTCGTGTTGAGCCGCGACGGCAAAGAGACGCCCCTTGACTGCGACTGGGATCAGCCTTGGCGTGGCCACTACACCTGCCCCCTTGAGCTGCCCAAAGACCTGACCGACGGCGACTACGATCTGCGGGTGAGCGTAGACGGCCCCCTCGTTGACGACCCGAGCGTCGAGGTGAAGCTGCCGCTCTACGCCCCGGCCATGGCCCAGGTGATGACCGACCGGCCGCTCTACGAGCCCGGCGACAACATGCTCTTCCGGGCGATCACCCTGCGCCGCGCCGACCTCGCCCCGGCGGACGATCGCCCCGGTGAGTGGCATGTCCTCGATCCC
>JAKLKE010000761.1 GCA_023150775.1 Myxococcota bacterium | reverse complement strand
CGTAGGTCTTGACCAGCACGATCACCCAGTCGGCGGCGGGCAGGCGGTCGGGGCCGAAGGCGTCCGCGCGGAAGATCGCATCGCCCACCGGCACCCCGGCCCTGAGCTCGGCCGCCCGGGCCTCGCTGCGGGCGACCAGCGCCACCGGCCCGACGGCCGCCAGCCGGGCGGCGAAATTGAGCCCGAGGGCGCCGGCGCCGACGATGGCGAGCGGGTAGCGCGGGGGCGCGTGCGGCAGGTCGGGGAGCATGCGTCGATCCGAGGTCAGGGTCAGGGTTTGGGTTTGGGGGGCGCCGGCGGCACCGGCTCGTCGGGCCCGGGCACCGGCGGCTGCCAGGCGGGCGCTGCAGGTGGCTGGGCAGGTGTTTCCGGCGTCGGCGCGGCGGGCGATGGCGCCTTCCTGCGCCGCGGAGCCGGCTCGGGGGCGGGCTCCGGCGCCGGGGCGAACAGGCCCTTCACCCAGCTCCAGCCCCGTTCCAGCAGGCCCGGCTCTTCGGTCGACACGAAGCGCGCCTTGGCGTCGATGAGCCGGTTGGCCAGCGCGTAGCGGAAGGTATCGCCGACCACCGGCAGCGCGCTGCGGGCGCCCTGGCCCCAGTAGTCGCTGCGCAGGGTGACGCGGTTGTCGTTGAAGCCGACCCAGGCACCACCGACCAGCTGCGGGTGCATCAGGATGAACCAGCCGTCGGTGTTGTCCTGGGTGGTGCCGGTCTTGCCGGCGAGGTCGGCGCGCAGGCCGAACTGGCGGCGGATGGCGCTGCCGGTGCCGCGGTCCACCACCCCACGCATCACGTCGAGCAGGGTGTAGGCCGGGCCGGGGGCCAGGGCTTCCTCCGGCTCGGGGGTGGCGAAGGCTTCCAGCAGGTTGCCGTCCTTGTCCTCGATGCGGGTCACCAGCTGCGGCTCGATGTAGCCGCCGCCGTTGGCGATCGTGCCGTAGGCGCCGACCATCTCCTTGAGCGTCACCGGGCTGGTGCCGAGGGCCAGCGACGGCACCTCCTCGAGGGGGCTCTGGCGCACGCCCATCGCGCGGGCCAGGCGGGCCACCCGGGCCGGGCCGACCTCGACCATCA
>JAKLKE010000760.1 GCA_023150775.1 Myxococcota bacterium | reverse complement strand
GGTCGTCGTCGATCTCGGTGTCGGGCACCAGGCCGTCGCAGTCGTGGTCGTGGGCGTCGCACAGCTCGGACGCGCCGGGGAAGACCGCCAGGGCGGTGTCGTCGCAGTCGCCGTCCGCGGTGACGTAGCCGCCGGGGGCGCCGTCGCAGGTGGCGACCATCACGTCCGACAGGCCGAAGCCGTCGAGGTCGCCGTCGAAGTAGTAGGTCACGAACTCCAGCCCGTCGTCGGCCGCGCCGGAGCAGTCCTGGTCCACGCCGTCGCACACCTCGGTGGCGCCGGGGAAGACCGCGGCGACGGCGTCGTCGCAGTCGCCAGCGCAGCGCCGGAAGCCGTCGGCGTCGCCGTCGGGGTCCACCACCACGTCGCAGTCGTTGTCCCTGCCGTCGCAGACCTCGACGTTCCCGGGGAAGTTCGCCCCGTCCTGGTCGTCGCAGTCGGTGCACACGGCGAAGCCGTCGCCGTCGCCGTCCTCGTCCACGTCCCCGTCGCAGTCGTTGTCGAACCCGTCGCACAGCTCCGCGGCGCCCGGGTGGGCCCCGGAGTTGCCGTCATCGCAGTCGCCCCCGCAGAGCATCGATCCGTCGGCGTCGGCGTCGGACTCGTCGGCGGGGACGGCCAGGTCGCAGTCGTTGTCCCGGCCATCGCACACCTCGGTCGCCCCCGGAGACCGCGCGGGATCGGTGTCGGCGCAGTCCGCGCAGGCGGGGGAGCCGTCGGAGTCGGCGTCCAGCAGCTCGCTGGGGGGGACGGCGCCGTTGCAGTCGTCGTCCAGCCCGTTGCACCGCTCTCCCGCCCCGGGGTACCGCTGGGGATCGGCGTCGTCGCAGTCGCCGCCGCACGGCGTCCAGCCGTCTCCGTCTCCGTCCGCCTCCTCGTCCACTTCACCGTCGCAGTCGTCGTCGACGCCGTTGCAGACCTCGGGCGCGCCGGGGTAGACGCCGGGATCGCCGTCGTCGCAGTCCCCGTCGCACAGGCTCGCCCCGTCGCCGTCGGCGTCGACCGGAGTCTTCCCGGGATCGGCGTCGTCGCAGTCGCCCGCGCACGTGGACCAGCCGTCGGCGTCGGCGTCGGTGCGGTCGAGGCCGGGATCCGAGTCGTCGCAGTCCCCCGGGCAGGTGG
>JAKLKE010000075.1 GCA_023150775.1 Myxococcota bacterium | reverse complement strand
AACTATGCCAGTCTTGGGCGAGAGGATGCGGTTATGCCGTGGGCTGAGCGTATCAATCTCGACGGTCACCGCTGTAGTCCGCGCTGCCACCACTCAACCCCTCGCTCCAGGTCGGTTCTCGCCCCGTGTCGGGATACCCTTCGCCTCACAGCTCAGGCGCCCACACGCAGCCGCACCCTCTCCCAACCCCCCGCTCAAACGCGAACCTCACCCGTCACAGGCCCGAAGTTCACGACGTTGCCCGAGATGATCGGCGCGGCGCGGCCCGGCGGCACGTCCATCACGGTCGCGTCGGGTTTGGTCACCGTCCAGGTCTCTGAGGTCAGGTTCTTGAGGCCGAAGAGGTTGGGGTCTCGTGGGTTGGGCACCACCTCGGCCATGATGACCTCGGTACCGCTCGGTGAACCCAGGTGGTGGTTGTAGAGCCGCGTGTCGCGGTTGAGGAGCACCACTTCAGCGCCGATGCGGATCCGTGGTGGTATCGCCAGCGTGGCCGCGCAGTTCCAGCAGCCCTGCGCCCCTGTCGAGCGCAAGCGCTCAGCGTCGTAGAAGTTCTCCGCGCCGCAGGCCCCGCAGTACAGGATGCTGTCGCGGGCCCGCGCGAAGACCTTGCGCCACTCCGACTCGCGGACCCGCTTGTTGGGGTAGTGCAGGCCCTCGGTGAAGGAGCGCTCAAAGTGCGCGCGGATGGACGTCGGGTAGAGGTGCTCAAAGGCGAGCGGATTGGGGTGGACGCCGGGCACGGGCCGGTTGGAGGGATCCGCGGGGTCGAAGATGTAGAGCGGCTCAAAGCCGTAGAGCTTCTCTAAGGCGGGCACGTCGAGGCAGCGGATCTTCGCCTCTCTCGCGCCGTCGAGGGGATGACCGCCCATGAGCAGGTAGAACAGCAGCACGGCGAGCGAGTAGCGGTCGGTCTGATCGCTCGGCGCGGCCTCTCGACGGACGACCTCGGGCGCCATGAAGCGCGGCGTGCCGAGCACACCGCCCGTCGCCGAGCCGACGATGTCTACGTTGTCGTTGTCGCAGATCCGAATGTCGCCGGTGTTTGGGTCCAAGAAGACGTTGCCGAAGGAGATGTCCCGGTAACAATGCCCGGCGCTGTGAAGGCGCAAGAAGCCGTCGGAGAGCTGCCAGGCCGCGGTCATCAGCGCACGAAAGCTCGGCTCGACCCGGCGAGCCATGAAGTCCTCCGAGGCGCGAAAGCGCGGCTCACGCAGGGCCATGGCGTAACCAAAGCTGCCTGTGCTTGGGTCCTCGACGCAGGCCAGCGGCCAGAGGAAGTAGGGCGCGGGCGGACCGGCCTTGACCAGCCGCTCGATGACGGCCCGCTGGGCGCCCGTCGCGGTGTGGCGGTGGTACACCTTCACGGCGACGTCCTTGCCGTCGAGGGTCGCCAGCCACACCTCGCCCTGTCCGCCCGCTCCGAGGAGCTTCTTCCCTTGGGTGACGGCGCCATCTGTGCTGCGGGTAAAGTTCCTCATGGGGCTTCTCCAGGCTCAAGCGGCGAGGTCTCTACGGCGGGCTCATCCGCGGCGACCTCGACAGGATCAGGGATAGAAACAGGCGCCTCGGTGACGGGCGATGGGGCGCTGGGGATGTAGATGAGCCCAAGGGCGATGTCATCCCCGCTGCCGCCGTGGGTCACCGTGGTCAAAAACTCCTCAAGGTGCGCCGCTACGCCGCCCAGGCCGAGCTCTCGAACCATCTGGAGGTAATCGGGGCCGATGCGCTCAAACTCCTGGTCGGACGCATAGGACTTCCCGTATCCGTCTGTGCTCAACAGCACGAGGGTCTCCTCATCGGGGAGCGGCATGGCGAGCACACGCAGGCTGGTCCAGGCCTCGGGGAGACACAAGCTCGGCGTCTCCTCCCCAAAGCACGCGGGGTCGGTGGGGATGGGCCGAGACACCGCGCCGGCAGCGTTCACGAGGAGGATGTCCCCGTCGCCGAGCTGGCCGAGCAAGAGCAGCTCCGGCGTCGCGACGGCGAAGATCAGCGTGCTCCCGTAGTCCATGAGCTTGGCGTCGGCGCCACCCACCTCGCGGACCGCCTCGGCCCACGCCCGCACAAGCTGGACCCGAAGCGGGTGGTTTCCGAAGGAGTGCGCCGAGCGCACGTCGGCGCGACCCTCCGACCGCAGGTTGCCGATGAAGGCCACGAGCGCCGCGACGGTGACCTCCACCGCGAGCCGCGCGCCCACGTCGGCGTGTACACAGGACCCATGCCCGTCCGCGAGCGCGACCACCGTGACGTCCCCCGCGTGCTCGACGCGGAGATCGTCTTGGCACGGGCGGCCGTCGCGGACGTGCTTCGCCCCGATGACCTTGTGGCCCGCCCCGGACAGCGCCCGGGGCGTGTTCGTGGCGCCCAAGGCGCCGGAGTCACCAGACATCGTTGGGGTCGGTCGGCGCGGCGACCGGCGGCGGTGGCAGAGGCACGTTGACGCCCGCGGGCGCGGCCTGGGTCTGACTCGCGGGGGCCGAGGCGGCCTGGAGGACCGCGGTGGAGGCCCAACGAATGAAACGAACGAGCTGCTCGGCGTTGTTCGCCTGGAGCGGCTGGAGCTCGTTGTGCCCGATGAAGCGCTGGAGCACGTCGAGACGCGCGCCCTCGCCGATGGCGATGGCGAGCCGAACGGCCTTCTTCCCCCACGGCTCCGCGAGGAGCGTACGCAGGCCTGAGTCAAAGTCGTCTGTGGGCTCACCGTCGCTGACGAGCACGAGCACCGGCGGCAGGGCGCGCTCGGGCATCGGCGGCGTCTTGAGCGTCCCGGCGACGAGCGTGAGGGCCTGCCCCATGTCCGTCATCCCGCCCGCGCTCAGATCTTTCCACTCAAAGGCCTCGACGTTCGTCGCCTGAGACTGGTGCCACTGCGCCCCCGCCGAGAACTTCACCGACCGAACGAGCACCTCGGCGTTGGGGTTCCCGCGGGCGACATCACGCATGTGCGGGATCGCCTCACGGATCGCGTGGTTCAGCGCCTGGATCTTGTCACCGGCCATCGAGCCCGAGCAGTCGGCGATGAAGATGAAATGGAGAGGCCGCGTCGCGAGCGGGCCTCCGGGGAGCTTGGGCATGTGATTCTCCTGAGTTGAAGATGAATGCTACTTGGTTGAGAGGGGAAACGCGACGAGCTCCGCGCGCAGGCGCCCGGCGACGCGCTCCGCGCGGCGAACCTGCTCCCAGGTACGCACCGCGAGATAGCGTCGGCCCTGGTGCTCAAACAGCTCGCCGAGCTCGGGGGGAGCCTCGCCGGGGACCTGCGGCGCGGCGCCCACATCCAGCGGGTCCATGGCCGGGAGACGGGCGCCGGCTCGGAGCTGAAACTCTTCGCTCGCGGCGCGCTCAAGGCGGGTGATCTCAGACGAGAGCGGCGCCCGCGCCTTTCGGAGCGCCTCCCGCTCCGCTCGCGCCTTGGAGAGCGCGGCGCTCTCGGCGACGAGGTCCGTCATCGGCGGTGACCACTTGTCCAGGGTCGCGAGCGCCCGCTTCGCGGCGGCGAGCTGCTGCTCAAGCCGCGCGATCTCGGTCGTCAGCGGCTTCCGCTCCTCCTTCGGCGCGTTTCCTTTGTGTGTCGAGTCAAGCGCCTGAAGGAGCGCACGCAGCTCGGACAATCGCGTCTCAGCCTGGTCACGCTCCTCAGCGGTCATCGCCGATCTGGCGGCGCGGAGCGCCTGCGTCCGGTTGACCACCGCGGCCTCGGCGTCGTGGCAGGCGGCCTCCGCGCCCGCCTCCTGCGCCTCGATCGCCACCAGCGCTTGCCGCTTGGAGGCGAGCTCCGCCGCCGCGAGCGCCACCCGCGCCTCGAACGCGCGGCGCTGCTCGGCCTCCTCCGCACGATCCTCCGCCGCCTGATGCTCATGGTGGGCCCGGAGCAGGAGCTTCTGAAGCTTGCCCGCCTCATCGACGAGGCGCGCCACCGTCTCCTGAGCGTCGCCCCGCTGGCTGGGCGGCTGCTCACCGATCTCAGCGAGGGCGTCGCGCAACCGCTCACGCTCTCGCTGCACGTCATCCTGGCCACGAAGCCACCCCTTGAGGCGGCCCATGAAGCCCCGCTCCTCACCTTCCATGGTGGAGAGGCGCGCTTGAAGCACAGACACTCCGCGCCGCGTCCACTCATCCACCGCGGTCCACTGGCGGATGATCTGCGCCTTCGCCGCGCCCTGCGGGACGGTCGCTGGGACGGTCTGCCAAGCGTAGAGCGCCACCCGCGAGAGGGGCGCGGGCGGGGGCAGCGTGGCGGGCGCGGTCGTCTCAAACTCGGCGAGAGACGACTGCACGTCTCCCAGGTCGATCCGCTCCTCGGCGCTCACGGGCGCTGGGCCGCTCGCGCCCTCGATCCAGGCAGGACCGCTGACATCACGCAGGCGGCGCTTGCCGTGAAAGCTCCAGGCCGGCGCGTCACAGATCTTGCCGAGCCGGTGGAAGAGGTCCACCGCCACCCCGACGTCCCACTCAAGCTGGAGCCCGATGGGTCCGCTGACGAGGTCCATCACCAGGCGCTGCCGCGAAACGGTCAGGCGCGGGAGACCACAATCGGTCCAGACGACGCGACCGCCGCTCGCTGCCACCTGCTTGGCGATCGAGAACGAGGCGCCGGAGGGTGGCATCAGGACCACAGCCGCCCGGCCTGGGCTGCCGCCATCGGGGGTCACGCGAAAGTCTGCGTCGGGCGCGAGGTCGGGCAGCGCCTGATCAAACAGGAGACGACCGGCGGGGAGCGGGGTCGCCGTCCCTGGGTCGGGGAATGGCGACTGTAGAGGGGGTCGAAACGCGAACGTCCCCCCGGCGTCGGGGAGCCCCTCGCGCCGCGTGTGCCGCCACCAGAGGACACGAGACGCCTCAAAGAGAGAGCGCGCCAAGTCCGGCTCCAGGGGGATGACCCATCGGCGCGGCTCACCGGGTGGGCCGACGAACAGCGCGCCCGCGCGCCCACCGTCAACGACGATCCAGTCCGCAGGAAGCTCGTACCCAAGCCGAGCGGCAATGCGGTCGCTCGCCCTCCCAAGGGCCTGCACGAGCGAACGATCTGACTCCGCAGCGACGGGGCCGACCCAATACCCGCGCATCCCTGGCTTGAGGTTCGAGACGACGTGGCCGAGCTGCTCGACGCTGAGGCCAGCCGCGACGACGGAGCGGGCGCCTGACAAGAGATCACGCACATCCCCCGCGTCAAAGCTGGCCATCTTTCGCCAGGGGAGCTCGACGGGGTTGGAGCGCGCGGCCTGCTCCCAGAGGGTGTAGGCCACGTCGGATCGGTCAACTCGACGCTCGCGAGGCGAAGGCTGAATGGGACCAGTGAGCATGGTCATCACTCCAAGGACAGGTCGGCTGGCGCGGCGAGGAGCCAGCCCAGGCGTGGCGAGATGGACATGGCTTGATCGAGGACTTTGTACGGATCAGGCGCTGCGCCAGCGTGAGGATGCAGCGGCGAGTCCTTGATGAGGTGCTCCCACCCTCGCCGCCACGCGGACGGGGCGATGAGCATGTCGGAGGACTTCGCGCGGGCCAAGGCCAGCGCCAGCGCCCAAGCCTGGGCCTCGGCGGCCCCTGACGGGCCCACGGGCACGTCCTCAACCTCTGCAGACTCAAACGTGCCCCACGCGCCCGCCTTGATGTTCTTGTAGGTCAGCGCCCGGACGAACGGATCCCGACCGTCCTTCGCCGCGGCGCCATCGTAGGCCATGAGCAGGCGCCCCGCCGACGCGCTCCATCGACGCTCCCACGCGGGGAAAAAGGCGGCCACCTCAGCGGCCGGAACGGCCATGTCGGCCGTTCGCAGTCGCCCGCTGCCCTCGACCGTGCCCTCGACGTGTAAGGCGTTCTTCCCGCTGAGGAGATCCAGCTCCCAAACGAGCGAGACCGGAGGCAACGAGCGGGTGCGAACAGCGGGGCCTTGGCCCGGCGACGTGGGGAAGGCGGAGATCGTGAACCGCGTGTGGTCCTCAAACCCCGACTCCCAAACTCGGCCCGGCGAGGGGCTGAGCCACGCTGGAGCGTCCTCCAGGCTGCCAAAGTTTAGGTCCCTCCCGTCGGTGCCTTCGCGAACAAACGCGACGGGCCATGCGCCAAAGCCTTGAGGGCGCGCGATCAAGAAGGTGAACACGCCGAGCTCCCACGCGGGCGCCTCGCCGCTGCTAGCGCAGCGCCGTCCGAGCTCAGAGACGACCCCCTTCGTGTCTGTCAGTCGCAGATACTCCACAGTGCGGAGCAGGTTCCGATGCGCTGAGGCGGAGAGCCCAGGAAGGGAGGCGTCAATGACGGCCTCACTCAACGCCCCAGCGGTCAGAGCGGCCTGACAAAGACGCTGCAGCTCAGGGCGCCGCTCCCAGATCGCCACCTCGGCGAGGACGCTGACCGCCGTCAACGCGGCGGGCATTCGTAACACAGTCTTCATCCAATCTCCTTAGCGAACGGGTGAGCGAGGGGGGTGGCCCTCGCCAGCTCCGCGAGCTCATCCGAAGGGCAGCTCTCGAAATACCGCTTGCGCCCAAACAGGACGAGCTGAAACCGCGCGCGGGTGATCGCGACGTTGAGCCGGTTGGGGCTGTCGGCGTGTCCGGGTCGATCGACGTTCCGAAAGCTGAGGAGCACCAGGTCGGCCTCACGCCCCTGGAACCGATCGACCGTCGCGCAGGCCAGGCGAGTGTTCGGCAGCTCAAAGCGGGTCTCGCCGGTCGCGTGACTGGTGAGCTTGCGGAGCATGTCACGGATGGCCAACTCCTGCCTGTTGTAGAAGCTCAGGCAGGCGACCTCCCACGGCCGGCCGTCTCTGCGCCGATTGCGCTCAGCCCACTTGCGCCACACCTCAAGCAGCTTTCGCATCGCCTCAACCTCCTCAGGGTTCACGCCGCGCTCGTCGTGACCGGGCACGTCCACCCACACCCTGCGGCTCGGCTGCTCCGCGAAGAAGCTCCAGCCCACGCGGGCGTCTCGGCCGTCCAGAGTGTTCGCGTCGTGCAGCGCCTCCCCCTCATAGAGCTGCGCCCTCGGGAACGCCGAGATGTCCGGGTGCATCCGATGCTGTCGAGTGAGGAGCTTCGCCCTTTGAGCCCAGATCTTGTCGGGCAGGGCGTCTGTGAGCGCGCTGTGAGCGCGGACGCGGTGGTTGCTGCGGGGCACTCGTAAGGCCTCGATGACGCTGCGCACCCCCACGTCGCGGATGGCGTCCACGGCGGGTGCCACCCAACGCGCCTGAGGAGCCGCGGGCAGCAGGCGCTCGATCTCCTCTTGCCGCGCGTCCCGATCGATCGCGCGCTTCGCTCGACCGAGCTGGTGGACTCGTCCAAGGCGCCAAGCGATCTGCTTCGCCCAGCTCTGCTCACGGAAGAACGCGCGCTCCGCCTTGAGCAGCTCGTCCACATGCGCGTGAACCTTCTTTCTCCGCAAGGGGATCGGCCGCTCTAACCGGCCACGGGCGCTCACCCAATGCCCATGCCGGTAGGCTCGCACAGACGAGGCGCCTGCTTCACGGACGCTCAGCAGATCGCCAGGAAGGTGACGTTCGACACGAGGCAGCAGCGCAGGCGAGACGAGCACCCAGTTCGCGGCGAGGAGCGTGAGCGCGGCGTCGGCGCCGTCTCTCAGCGCGTTGATCGTGAGGTCTGCGGGATGGGTCGCTCGCTCGACCACCCGAACCACACAAGGCCCACCCCCATCGAGCTCCGTCCGCGCGGTCACCTCATGCAACAGCGCCTCCAGCACCGCCTCGGGCTCGTCGATCAGCCAACGAACGGGCGGATCCGTTGGGGCTTGTCGCCTTGGGCCACCGGCCTCCTCCTTCTCTAGCTCCGCGAAGATCAGGCACGCGCGCTGGTGCGCGTCGGAGAGCCGTCCGCCGCCCGCGTCGCGGGTGTCATCGCTGATCTCGGCGAGGCTCGCCTCAAGATCCTTGGGCTCGGTGAACGGCGGGAGCTGGCGGACATCCCCCACGACCACCCACCGGCGCGCGAGCTGGGCCGGGACGAGGAACTCGTGCAGCGTGGTCTTGCTCGCCTCATCGACGATGAGGACGTCAAAGTGGGGCCAGCCAGAGACGCCGCTGTCCCCGTGGCTCTCCAGGTAAGGGTGACGAAGGATCCCCGTCGTCGTGCCGCAGGTCAAGTTGGCCGAGGCGAGGACGGCCCCAAGGGCCATCTTCTCCAGCTCGGCCGCCTCTGTGGCCGCGAGCGCGGGCTCCTTCTCCCAGAGGGCGCACAGCGCGTCGACGCGCTCCTCAAGCCGGCACGCGCTGACGCGGTGATCGATCCGGTCGGCCTTCCCGATGCGCACCGCCTCAACCTGGGGGAAGTCCCCGATTAGGCGCTCCAGCACGTTGTCCACGGCGACATGAGTCGTTGAGCAGAGCAGCACACGTTTGTCTCGCGCGATCAGCTGGAGGACAAGCTCACAGATGGCGTGGGTCTTTCCCGATCCAGGTGGGCCCTCCAGAAAGGCGAAGTCCTCGGTGCCGAGCGCCTTCAACACAAACTCTTGCTGCTCGTCCGTCCCGTCGTAGCGCGCGTCCTTTAGGAGATACCAGCCATTCTCGGGGATCTGCGCCAGGCTTGGAGGTGTCCAATGTGTCTTGGTCGGCTCCTCGCATAGCTTCAGGAGCCCCCGATGGTGGGGAAGCGGGCTGTCCTTGAGGCGATACACGGCGCTCAGTTGTTGTTGGAATGCGCCCAAGTTGGCGGGAAGAAAGAGCTGGGAGCCGTCGGGGGGCAGGCGATCAAGCTCGATGCGATAGCTGTCCCTCCGGGCCCCGAAGACCTTGTACTCGTTACGCTCGCCGCCCCCCTTCTCCGTGCGAACGGACCGAACGCCCTCCTCACAATAGGCGAGCCGAGGATCAACGGTGGCGTCGACATCCACGCCCTCTGCGGCCAGGAGCTGGATCCAGACCCCACGTCTGCGGCGCCCACGCTCCTCACCGTCCCACCATCGCCAGCGCACCGCGTTGTCTGCGGTCAGGATGTCCTCGTCAGGGAGAGCCTTCACTGTCAACGTGCGGTCGCCTGTCCACGGGAGGCGGGTCCGCTGGGTGCGCAGCTCTTGAGCTCCGTCCTCCGGCGGGAGCTGCGTGTGCGCGATGGGCTCAGCGGCGGGACCAAGGAGCGTGACAGGGGCCTTGCCCTCAATGACCAGTCGGGTCGTGCCCTCCACCTCAAACCGATAGCGGATCACCCGCGGCCCTCCGTCTTCACCTCGGACGTCTACGTGGGCTGGCACGGCGCCCGGCACGCGCCGCAGGTCACACCGCTGGCCTGCCCAATACGCCTGCTCACCTGAGGCGACCTCCTCAGCGAGGATCAGCAGCGGACCATCGGGGCCGCTCTGAACGCGGATCGGCTGCACGGGGCGAAAGCTCGCGCCCACGAACAGCGGCATACTCGGCGGCGCGCCGCTCCATCCAACGGCGCAATAGGTGAATCCTTCGGCTGCGATCTCAACCAGGCTGTCCAGGGGTTCGAGCCGCAGCGCTCGCTCAACAGGGACCGGCTCCCATCGCACCCAAGACCGCGCCTCCCGCTCACGGGCGGCGCGCTTCGCGGAGTTCAAGTAGGCGACGAGGGGTCGCAGACTCTCGTGGACTTGGCGCGAGAGCGGGAGAGCATACGCAGGGGGGGCGAGCGCGGCGTAGTAAAGCGGCTTCATTGGTGAGTTCGCCAAAGGAAGGGCCCACAGGGTAACGCGCGCCCTACAAGGTGGCGACCTCGGCCGCGCGAGCGAGGTGACCGAGCGCGTTGACCGCCTGCGCGGGGGTCAAGATGGACCCAGCGGGATGATCGGACCAGCCAGCCCTGAGTCAGGCCCGCCGCCGCTGAGCGGTAGGGCTGATCCGTGTTCGTTCGAGAGGAGCTCCAGCGCTCCAGGCGGTCGTAGAGATTGGTCCTCGTCGCAGAGGACCGCAGGTTGTTGTTCGTCGAGTTCGGCGCCATGGGAGCTCCTGTCCTTGGCGGACGGATGGCGGGGCGACGGCCGGACACCAAGGATCGCTTGGGAATCGCCGCCCGAAAAAGTCCTGCGCTCCGCAGGTCGCGCTCAGGCTGACGCCCAAGGGCCAGCACCCCGCGAGCGCCATCGTTGACCCCACGCCGATCGAGGATCGGAGGGTTGACGAGCTCGCGGGACAACCAACAGCGTGGTGTATACGGCAGTACCCGACGCCAACGAGGCGGGGTGTGTCAGGAGTGATGGTCTCACCGTTCCGCTGGAAGAAGTTGAGCTCCATCGAAGACTTCCCTCGTCCCGGCGGGCTGAGCCCACGCTGGATGGTTGAGGTTTGGGGCATAGGTGACGCGCTCCTCGACGCTGGTGACGGCCTCTGCCTCCCGCCAAGGCCGCACGGTGATGGCCTTGGCGCGGGCGGGGTCACCCGGCGGCGGGAGTGGGCGGAGATATGCCGAGGCGAAGGAGCGCTAGGGCGTCTGGAGCACGACCAGCCGCAGGCGATGCAGCGCGCACATCCGCCGCACGCGGGGCAGGAGCGTATAAGTGTGCGGCCACTCAAAGCCGGGGTCGGAGAAGACCACGGCGTCCACGCCGGCGGGCCGGAGCGGGCGGCCCTCAGCCACGAGCTTGCCCTCGGTGAGCAGCGCGAGCATCGCCAAGGAGTCGCGCCCCAGGCCCATGTTCAGGGTGACGATGCGCTCCTTTCAGGCCACGGGCGGGCTTCGCAGCGGCCGCCGGTCCCCGATGCGCCGTGCCTCCTGCCCGGACGGGCATCAAGCCAAATCAGTCCCTCATCGCCACCGCGACCGCCGCGTCTCCCGCTCCTCGACAAGCTCCGCCAGCAGCTCGTCAAGCCTCTGAATCGAGCTGTGCTGCTCATTCACCACCAGCACCACCTCATTCACTCTCTCCTCCAGCGCAGCGAGACGCTCATTGAGCTGCCGCACCTCCCGTGCGGAGGCTTGAGACGCCTTCACCTGACTCACGGTGGCCTCTACCCCGTCCAGCCGCCCGCCGAGATCCCGCACAGACTTACGAAGCCCGTCACGCGCCCGAGCCTGCTCCTCCGCCGCCGTCGTGATCGCTTGGCGAGTCTCGGCCTGCGACGCTTTGGCCACACGTTCCAGGCCGTCGAGGCGGGCCTCCATCGCCGCGAGCCGGGCCTCCACCAAGCCGCGCTCGTCGCTCACCCGGCTTGGCCTCACCGTCGCCAGCGCCGCCCGCGCTCTCCGGGCGTTGGCCTGACCCCGGCAGCGCTCGGAGCAGAACTTGGCGTCGCGGCGCGCGGCGGCGAAGTCTCTGCGGCACTCCTGGTTCTGGCATTGCTTGACCATTGCGGCTCCTGGGCACGGAGAGCGTCTTCACCCCACTAACCCTACCGACGCGGCGCCGCGCGGCGGGTGAAGCGCACTACACGCCTCTACGGGGCATCAGGGGGCTGGTCAAGTGGGTCTTCGAGGCGGTCACTTAACCGGATCACCCACCAACGGTTCGCTTTGGAAGTACGCTCTAACCTTAACAATAACCGTTTATGAAGGACTAACCGGATCTAACCGGATCTAACCGGATCACAACACTTACCAAGGCCGCTGCGACCGCGCCCAAGGGCGTCCGCCTGATGCGTCGAGCCCGCCACGGCCGCAACGCCTCGCACGCATCAAACGCCCAAGAACGATGCCAGCGACCGCATCGTGGGGGCTCGCCCCTCCTTCGAGCATCCGCCGCCCGGCCAAGCCCTCGTCCCATGTGACCTCAACTCGGCCTGCGACCCGACTCTGAGGAGCCCCGAACCGTTGATAACCGGATCATTCTACCTCCAACCTACACGACTGGAGCGTGGAACGCGCCGAACCGCGTATTCTAACCGCCAAGTCGATAGACCCCAGCCTCGGCGCCAACTCTCGCCAGCCACGAGCTGCGGCTCGCGCTCGCTTGATCGCTCGCCGTCGATGTTGCCAGACCAGCAAGTCTCAGCGACCAGGAAACGCGCGCCCTCGCCAACTTCGCCCCTCACGACCCCGCTAGGGCCGATCGAGCCCCACCACCCAAAGTTACCAGACCAGCAAGTCTTAGCGCCTTGGTAACGCGCTACACCGCCAATATCGGCCCGCACGACCCCTCCAGGGCCGATCACGCATCGATGGACGAAGTTACCAGACCAGCAAGCCTCAGCGCCCAGGAAACGCGCGCCCTCGCCAACTTCGGCCCGCACGGCCCCGCCAAGGCCGATCAGGCCCCGCCGCCCACAGTTACCAGACCAGCAAAACTCAGCGCCCTGGAAACGCGCGCCCTCGCCAATATAGGCCCGAACGACCTCGCCAGGGCCGATCGAGCCCCGCCGCCTAAAGTTACCAGACGAGCAAGCTCGCCCAGCCTGGAAACGTGCGCCACCGCCAACACCTCACCGTCGCGGCCCTCCGAGCCGCGCCGTCGCCACGACGACCGCCTGCTCCAACGCCACGAGCCTCTGCTCCAGCGCCCCCAAGAGCGTCGTCACCCGCAACAACTGAGCCTCGATCTCTCGGATGCGCACGTCTCGCCGCCGCCCTTCAGTCGCGGCGGCCCGCGCCCGCTTCGCCTGGGCCGCGACCTCCGCATCGAACCGCGCCGACAGCTCCGCGACGGTCTCGGCGGCTTGGTCCCGCCCGACCCGCAGCTCCGCCGCCAGCTCACCAAGCCCGCGCACCGCCTCCACCCGCGCGGCCTCAAGAGCAGTCTCGACCCCGCGCACCCGCCGCTCCAGCCGCGCCGCCGCCGGAGTAGTCGGCGTGTTGACCGCCGCTTCGCCGCCAGCTCCCGCGCCCGACCGCGCCAGCAAACGCTCACGCCGATTCTTGAGCGTGTGCGCGCGGGCCCGACAGCTCGCTGAGCAGAAACGTGTGTCCCGCCGCCTCGCGATGAACGGCTTCCCGCACTCCTCATTCTCACATGGCTTGACCACCTTGATCTCCTGTCCTCGACGTACTCCGCGAGAGTCTACCTCACCGTGAGCAGCCCAGCGCCGTCGAAAAACTACAGCAGTTACGGACACAAACAACTTTCTCGGAAAATTGATCAAATCGCCATTGTCTCACCCCCAAAGATTATGTAACACTATCTCCGGTGCTCCTCAGCACCATCTGACACCCTAACCCCAGCCGAAACGGGCCCGGTGAGGCTTGAGCCCCTCACCGGACCCCGGAGCCGAAGATGCATGAACATCGACGCCCCCGGCGAGCAGCCAAAGACTGCCCGCCCCTTGAACATAATTCCCGAGTTCGCTCCGACGCCAGCAAGCCGCCGTCGAGCGAGGCCCCCGAGCCCCCGCCAGAGCCGCCCTTCGTGACCTAAACCAAGGTCACAGGCTCATTCTCGGCGTATAGCGCCAACGCCAGCGATCTCCGCGCGATCCTCTCGCGTGGCGATCCTTGCCCGGGCTCTGCCCGCTGATCCCGCGCCCTCCAGCGGGGGATCCCGGCTCGCCCCTGGCCTCTCTGCGTCCGTCCGCTCTGGCCGCGTCGTCCGCCCGACGACCCGACCCAGGGCCGCGCTCTGTCCAGCACAGACAACCCATAGAATTCGGGAATCAAACACATGCCAACCTCCTCCCAAGCCCAGCTCACCGACCCCCAGGCCCTCAGCCTGGACCTCTACGCCCAGCTCCTCCAGGCCCGCGATCGCCTCGACGACCTCCTCCCCATCGCCGAGCGCGCCTGCACGAACGCCGAGGCGCTCACGATCTCGACCCTTCAAGGCACCGACGCCGACCCGCGCCCCCTCATGCTCGATCTCACACACCTTCAGTCCCACCTCGACGGCCTCACACTCAACGTGAGTCGCGCCGCGACCCTTCAGACCGCTCTCTGCGTCGAGCAAGCCACCATCCCGGCGCACACCCCGCCGCGCCCTTTGAATCAAGGCGCCGACGCCCTCATCCCGCTCACCGAGGCCATCACCACCCTACGTCACGCCGTCGGCACCGGCCCCCGCCGCCTCGACCAGCAGGCCCGCGCCGCCCAGGCGCTCCTCATCCACCTCACACGAACCCTCCGCCAGCGCCCACTCACGGATACCGACCTCGCCCCGCTGCACGACCTCCACGCGAACCTTCGCGGAAAACCCGACGCGCTCCAGACCGCCCATGATCACCTCGGCGAAGCTCTCCGCGCCCTCAACAGCCTCCCCGCCGCCAACGAGGTGCGCTGATGACCACGCCAACCCAGCTCATCCGCGCCGTCGGACGCCGCATCTGCACCCTCCGCGAGCTTCGCGGCCTCACCCAACGCCAGCTCTCCGACCGCGCCGGAGTCGGCCACGCCGAGCTGAGCAAGATCGAGAACGGTCAGCGCGCCGCGAGCCTCATCACCCTGGACGCCATCGCTCGGGGCCTACAGTCGAGCCTGACCGTGCTCCTCGACCACGAGCAGCCCCTGGACCTCCTCCGCGACATGGAGGGCGCCTTGACGCTCCTCCGAGACGCCGAGCCCGCCCAGCGCGACGAGGCGATCCGCGTGATCAACGCCATCCTGAGCGCTCGCTCCGAGACGCCGTCGGAGGACAAATGACCCCCGACACAAACACCGACGCCCTCAAGGTCCGTGTCGGCGCCCGCCTGCGTGCTCTGCGCCGAGCCCGCGACCTGAGCCAACGTGACATCGCGTCCCTGCTCAACACCGACGCCGCCGAGGTGAGCCGTCACGAGTCGGGCGCCCGCTGCCCGTCCGTGCCGCTCCTCGCCCGCTACGCCGAGGTGCTCGAGGTGCCGATCTACGAGTTGCTCCGCTTCGACGAGCCCACCGTGACCCTCGGCTGAGCACACCCCAACACGCGGCGCCCGCCTCCTGGCCACAACGCCGGGAGGCGCGGCGCCTCAAGCCGTAGTCGCGCTCGAGGCCAACGATGAAGGGGGTTCAACCCTCCTTCCACGCCGAAGCACCCCGCCCAAGGCGTACTTCCACGTCAGCGGGGTCCGCCGAAACGAAACGTAACTATTTTTGAGGCCCATCTCAGATCCCTCACAAAACGTAACTCTGGACCGCCTGAAATCGACCACGTCCATTACGCCATCGTAGCGCATCAACCCACCCCAGAAACGTACTTCACACCCATGCTCGCCAGTTCTCCACATGACACGTCACTTACCAGCCGACGCGCCTCGTTGACCCGTACTTCCGCGTACTTCCCAGTACTTCCGCACGGAGTTTGGTCAACGATTTTTCGCGCCTCTTTGCTGCCAATCGGCAAGCCTAAAGGCACGCCACGGCCAAACCCGACCGGCGGCGAACCTCCCTCGACGCGGACCCCTATGCCGACCCACCCGAAGACGGACCCCTCAACCGCCGACCCCCACGAGCCCATCGCCCGGCTCCAGCTCCGTGCGGCCCTCTTCGCCGCCCCCGACACGCTCGTCACCGCCAAAGAGTTCGCCCGCGCCATGGGCATCCGCCGACTGTCCGCCTCCCAGAGCCCACCAACCGCTCGCCCCATCGGCGGCAGCCTCCGCGCCCCCTTCCGCGACTGGCTGGAGGCCATCGGCGCCGCGTCCACCCCCAAACGCCACAGAGGAGCCCCATGAACAAGCCCAGATACAAACGCCCCGCCTCCATCGACCTCGGCGATCTCCACGTCTCGATCGTGCGCGGCCCCAACGCCGAGGGCCGCTGGTACTGGCGAGCCCGCGACGCCGACCGCGCGACCGTGTGGACCGGCTGGGCCACCCGCGACGAGGCCGCGCGAGAGGGTGCGGCGATCTTGGCGAGGCCCAAGGCGAGCGCCAACGCCGTCCAGACAAAGCAGGCCACCACGATGGGGGAGGTGCTCGACTCGTGGTGGCACGTCATTGAAGGTGACACAGCGCTGCGTGCCTCGACGAAGCGTGGCTACCACTGTCGTCGGCAGTGGCTCACCCGTCACTTCGGTGACGTGACTGTGAGCGGCATGAACCAAGCGGCGCTTCAGGCATACCTCGCGAGACGTATCGCAGGCGGCGCCGCCCAACGGACCATTCGCGGCGAGTTCATCTCGTTGCGCCATGCATGGCGCCTCGGCATCGAGCGCGAGCTGGTCCCTAACCGACCCCTGCCGAGCCTCAAGCTACGCCTTGACCCCAAGCTCTACATCATTAATCACCGCACTCCAAGCCCGGACGAGGTCACCCGTGTGCTCGCTGAGCTGCCCAGCGAGGTGGCGCTGACCGTTCAACTCCTTGTGGCGACCGGCGCACGGCTGGGCGAAGCGATCGGACTGCGTCGCAACAGCCTCGACCGAGCACGCGGCACGCTGCGTCTTGACGGCAAAACCGGACCCCGTGATTTTCCTGTTACCGAAGGACTACTCTCCCTGATCGGCAATCGCTTGGACGGAACAGACGCGCCTGTCCTCCAGTTCAACGTCAGGCAGATCGGCGATCAGATCCGTGTTCAGATCTCACGCGCCTGCGCCCGCGCGGGCGTGCCCGAGTTCACCCCGCACGGTCTTCGCCGCATGGCCGTTGACCGCATGGCCCGGGCTGGCGTCGAGCCCTCTGTCGCCGCGAGCATCACCGGGCACAACCCCATCGTGATGCTCAAGCACTACCGTGCGGTCTCAGATGACGACCTGCGCCTCGTCGCCCAACAAGCCGACCTCGGCTGGTTCGCCCGCGCCCTAAACCCCGCCCTGGAGCTCAAGTGACCACGACCAAACGTCCGAGCCCCCTCCGCCTTCGTGGCCTCTCCTACAGCGTCGTGCGTGGCCCCAACGCCGACGGCGACTGGTACTGGCGCGCCCGCGACGCAGAGGGCCGCACGGTCTGGACCGGCTGGTCGAGTCGCGCCGCCTTGCTCCAGAGCGCGCCCATAGAGACTCCCGAGCCGTCGTCCCTCCGGACCATAGCCGACCTCATTACGAAGTGGATGGAGACGCGAGAGCGTGACCCCCAGCTCAAGCCCGAGACCCTGGTGAGCTACGCCAAACGCGCCAAGGGCGTGGTCGCGGCGGTCGGTGGCGAGCCGCTCACTGACCTCGGCCCAGCGTTCATGGAGCGTCTTCGCGACCGCCTCATCGCCACGGGGCTCACCCAGCGCGGCGTCAACGCCCGCCAGCGTCTCATCCGCGCGGCGGCGCGGTGGGCGGCGGAGGAGGAGATTCTCACACACAGACCGCTGCCTGTGGTGCGACTGCGCAGCGCTGAGCGTGTCAACCTGGACTACACTCCCTCCGAAGACGAGGCCCTCGCGGCGCTGCGTAGGATGAGCGGTGAGACAGGCCTCGCCGCGACTGTTTTGGCCATCACAGGCGCGCGAGTGAGCGAGGTGGTAACCCTCAAGCGCGGCGATCTGGACCTCTCCGGCGGCTGGCTGCGCCTGAGCGGCAAGACCGGCCCCCGGCGTTTCCCCCTCATCGCCGAGCTTCGGGCGCTCTTGGCTGACCGGGGCAGCAGCACAGAAGAGCCCCCCACTCCAACCGACCCAGATACCCCACTGTTTCGCTGGCTTATGCGTGTGCCTGACGCCGCCGTGCGAGACCAGCTCGCCCTCGCCTGCCGCCGCGCGGGGGTTCCAAGGTTCACGCCCCATGGCCTCCGCCGCATGGTCGTAAACCGCATTCTTCGCGCGGGCGCAGATATCACCGCCGCGGCTGAGCTGATGGGTCACTCTCCCAGCGTGATGCTCTCGTACTACCGGCGGGTGTCCAACGAGGACCGTGCGGCAGGTGTAGCCCAGGCGGGGCTGGGACAGCCGCTGGTGATGGCGGGCACCAAGAAGAAGCCTGGGCACAAGCCTCGGCACAGGCGCCGATAACGTAGGTTGTTCCTTGGGTGCAAGAGTCCCGAAGGACGAACGATGTCAGACCATCGCCACCCAACGCCCGGTATATGTGCCGGGCTCCCTCTTCATAACCGCCCTCCCGCCCTCGCCGAGCCCCCGCGCCAGCCCCCACGCCCTGGGCTGCCCGCATAACCCGCTCCTCTCGGCCACTTAGACCGCTTCGCGTCTTCTCATTGAGGCGCTGAGCGCCGCTGCGCCCACGATCCTCTCCCCGCCTTGGCGGCGCCAGAGGCTCGTGGCCCTACACCTTCGCCGCTCGTCCTTGGTCCCCGTAGACCTCTGGCCGAGCTGCGCCCAACCCGCGCACCTTCACACCTCCCTGGCGGGAGAACGGAACTCCTATGTCTCAACCTCACGACCCCACGCTGTCCCTCTTCATCCTCCACGGCTTGGCGGTGTCTATCCGCGACCGCGCCGACTCCTTGACCGATCGATCCGAAGCCCTGCTCCTCGGCGTCGAGCACGCCTTCACCCAGCAGATGTTGGGGGAGGCCGTGGACCTCGGCGTGCTGACGGCCCTCGCGGACTCGGTCATGGCCGAGCTCGACACGTCCCACCGCCTCGGCGAGAAGATCCGGCGAGGCGCGCGGGCCTTGGCCAAAGACGCCGGGCTGCTCGTGACCCTGCCCAAGCTCGTCGCGTCCGAGCGGGTGCTCGCCGCCTTGCCCACGCTCTCCGACGCGGCGGCGACTGTGCGTCGTGCCATCCCCCGGGCGCGGCTCACCACCCTGGCGCGGGATCTCACCGAGGCCCTGGGCCAGCTCGCGTTGGCCGCGAGCCAGCGCCCGATCAACGAGGACGACCTCTTGCCGCTGCGGTCGGTGTTCGCACGACTAGATGGGCTGCCCCAGGCCTTGAGCGGCGCCCGGGAGCGCATCGGCGCGGCCCTGGCGACGATCGACGGGAGGTAGGCCTCGGCGGCGCCGGGGCTCTTGGGGGCTCCGGCGCTTACCACCCCTTCAGTCGGCGGTGTCGCCCTTCGCGGGCTTGTAGAAGAACGACTCCACCAGCTGTGGCGCGTGCGCTGTCGAAGTGGGTGAGGGCGTCGGCGACCTCGGTGGTGGGCACGCTGGAGAAGGAGGACTCCGCGGCCATCTGCGCGAGCACGCCATGGGTGTAGCGGCTCAGCTCCTCATGGCTCATGGTGCGGATCGCCTCGTTGGGCGACTTCACGAAGACCGCGCGGTAGCGGGGATCGGTGAGGTCACGGTCTACCTTGAGGGTCACCCGCAGGTTGAGCTCTCGCAGCGCGCTGGCCAGCAAGGTGGCGCGGTAGTTCACCTCGTTGGTTTGTCCGATGCGCTGGTCCATCAGCGCCCGTTGGCTGGCCAGCTCGGTGTTGAGCAGGGCCTCTCCGGCCTCAACGTCGTCCCGAACGGGCCTGGCCTCGGCCCGCCCCGTCGTCCGGTTCTTCAGCACACGCGCGCTGAGCAAAGTGAGGATGTTGCTCGCGTCTTCCGGCAGTCTCTTCATGTTGAACCTCCCTGTGGTCGTGATTCAAGGAGCGGTCGCCCCCCGACCCAAACACCGTAGCCAGGGGGTGAGCCAACAAATGTCCGCCCTGCCAACCTTCAGCGTCCCGACGCGCCGCGATGGCCCTGAGGGGCGCTGGTGCTGCCGGTGTTCGCCACCCTCACGATCGTCAGGGGCGCTGGTACCGCAGGGGTTCGCCACCCTCACGATCGTCAGGGGCGCTGGTACCGCAGGGGTTCGCCACCCTCACGATCGTCAGGGTCGCGGGCACCGCAGGGGTTCGCCACCCTCACGACCGCCAGGGTCGCGGGCGCGGGCGCTCCTACGATCGCCGCGACACCACCGCATGACGCCCAACCGTTCACCGAGAGCCCGAACCCCAATCGCCATTGAAGCTGTTGAACACACGGACCCGGCCCCTGCTCCTCAGCCGCCGTGCGCCCAGATCAGGGGCGCCCCGAGCCCACACC
>JAKLKE010000759.1 GCA_023150775.1 Myxococcota bacterium | reverse complement strand
AAGAGGCGCCCCAAGGGACTGGGAAGACACGATGCGCCAGCCTAAGCGCTACGGCGACTGGGCGAAGCTGGACGCAGAGGGCCCGCCGCGTGAGGTGCGCTACGTCATCCTGGCCGACGAGCCGGTCTTTGGGGAGATGTTGAACCCGAACATCTACTTAGAGATGATGAAGCGAGGTATTCCCGCGACCATCCCTTTCACCGTCGGTCCACACACCATGACCCTACAAGATCTGCTGGACCTCTCCCAGCGACGGAAGGCGGTCGAGCGCGCGCAGAGCAGGCTGCCCGAGCTTAACGGGAAGAGCGAGGCTGATCTCAACCACCAGCTCTTCAACAACGTCGAGCTGGCCCGCGCCAACCTCGCTCGCTTAGAGGCCGTGTTAGCCAATGCCCCTTGATCCTGAACACCTCGTCGTCATCTCAGACGTGCTGGACCGCATCCTGCCGGGCTGTGATCCTCTCGATCCGCGGCAACGACTCGCGGCCATCGAGGCCGTGCGGCGCATCATCCGCCGATATCGTTACAGCCCCGAGCAAGAAGAGCGGCTCAACAAGATCCTCTCGCCATTGAAGGGGTCTTATCGAGTCGCTCTCCACTCCTACTTTCCGCTCCCCCTCCCGATCTACATGAGCCAGACCGAGATCGACGCCTGTTATCAGGGGCGACTTCCGACCCTCGATGACCCCGCCGATCGTGCGGTGATGTACTGGAAAAAGCTGGTCGCCGAGATGACCTCAATGACCGGCTACACCATCCTCCGCTGGCTCTGCGACCACCCCCAAGGCGCCACCCCCGCCGAGGTGGACCTCCTCGCCAGCCTGCACGACGAGTTCATCTACACCAACGTCCAGAGCGCCTGGGCCGACCTCCTCCGCGACCTCGCCCCTGACCGCGCGTTTGAGCTCGCCAAGACCACCCCAGATGCCAGCCTATGCTCCACCCTGCTTGGCCCCGATCCCGAGCGTGGGCGCGTCTTTGACGAGCGTTTCCCCACCTACTTTGAGGACGAGAAGCGCCGCGAGCGTGAGCTCCTCGACTCCCTCGACGACGACGAGTGGCCATGAGACACTACGAGCTCCTCGAAGAGCTCGGCCGCGGGGCCTTCGGCGCCGTGTGGCGGGCGCGTCTCACTGGG
>JAKLKE010000758.1 GCA_023150775.1 Myxococcota bacterium | reverse complement strand
CGCCTCGTTGACCCGTACTTTCGCGTACTTCCCAGTACTTCCGCACGGAGTTTGGTCAACGATTTTTCGCGCCTCTTTGCTGCCAATCGGCAAGCCTAAAGGCACGCCCCGGCCAAGCCCGACCGGCGGCGAACCTCCCTCGACGCGGACCCTTATGCCGACCCATCCGAAGACGGACCCCTCAACCGCCGACCCCCACGAGCCCATCGCCCGGCTCCAGCTCCGCGCGGCCCTGTTCGCCGCCCCCGACACGTTGATCACCGCCAAAGAGTTCGCCCGCGCGATGGGCGTCCGCCGACTGTCTGCGTCCCAGAGTCCGCAGACGGCCCGCCCCATCGGCGGCAGCCTCCGCGCCCCCTTCCGCGACTGGCTGGAGATCATCGGCGCAACCTCAACCCCCAAACGCCACAGAGGAGCCCCATGAACAAGCCCCGATACAAACGCCCCACCGCCATCGACCTCGGCGATCTGCACGTATCGATCGTCCGCGGCCCCAACGCCGAGGGCCGCTGGTACTGGCGCGCCCGCGACGCCGACCGCGCGACCGTCTGGACCGGCTGGGCTACCCGCGACGAGGCCGCGCGTGAGGGCGCCGCGGTCTTGGCGAAGCCCAAGCCGAACCCAGTCCAGCGGGGCGTGAAGACCGTCGGAGCGCTGCTCGCCGCGTGGCTCGCCGTGCAGGACGCCCGCCTCGATCTTAAGCCAAGGAGTCACAGAAGCCACCATCAGCGTGTTGAGCGGCTGCTGCGCCACCTCAACGAGACGCCCATCACCGCGGTTCGGCGCGACACTTTGGAGTCCTTCGTGAGCGCCCGTCTCACCGAGGGCGCCGCGATCCGCACCGTGCGGGGTGACCTCGTATGCCTGCGCCATGCGTGGCGTGTCGGCATGGAGCGTGGGTTCATACCGCTGGTCACGCTGCCGACCCTCCCGCTTCGGATCAATGACAAGGTGTACGTCTACAATCATCGCACTCCCACCCCCGAGGAGGTCGCCTGCGTGGTCTCCAGGCTCCCGCCGGAGTCGGCCCTCGTGGTTCAGCTCTTGGCCGCCACCGGCGCCCGCATCGGCGAGCTGCTCTCGCTCAGGCGCGACCAGATCGACATCAAGAAGGGCGTAATTCGCCTCAACGGCAAGACTGGCCCTC
>JAKLKE010000757.1 GCA_023150775.1 Myxococcota bacterium | reverse complement strand
AAGAAGGCGCCACCATAGTCGGGCAGGCCGGGGGCGCCGACGAGGAGATCGGCGCGGCCGTCTTGGTCGACGTCACCAGGAGCGGCCAAGGCGGCGCCGACGCGCTGGTCGGTGTAGGCGTCGCCGGTGATCTCGGCGAGGCTTAAAGTCCCTGGATCGGTCGCTGATGAGTTCACGAAGGCGATCTCGACGCCGCTGAACACCCATGCGGTCCCGTCATCCTCCACACGTTTGTCGCGCAAAGGCGCCCCGACCACGACCTCCGCGTATCCATCGGCGTCTAAGTCTCCGGCGTTGAGCACGGTCACGCCAAAGTCGCTCTCCTCATCGTCGAGCTGCACCCGCCAGCCGATCAGATCCTCCACGTCGCTGCTCCCGGTGAGGTCACCCTCCAAGAGCAGCACGGCGTCTCGGGTGACCTTTTTTGTGCCCTCTGTCAGCTTCCAGCCGTGCAGCGTGAGCATCACCTCGTCGAGCCCGTCCCCAGTGACGTCGCCGATGGGGGCGAGCTTGGCGCCTGTGAGCGCGCTCTGCCCGTTGAGGGTCAGGACATGGTCGGCGGTGGCGGCGTCCCGGTCGTTACGAATCGGCCCCTCAAAGAGGTGCAACGAGCCATAGGTGGTCTTGGCGCTGCCGAACACCGTCCCCGTCGCGCTTACGAGCAGGTCGGCCTGGCCGTCGCCGTCAAGCTCGGCGATCAGCACGCCATCGCCGAAGCGGTCCCGGTCGCGCGCTCCCAAGAGGATTGCGTGCTCGTTGGCCCCGCCGGAGTCCATGTCGAGGGGGCCGGTGAGCGGGCCAAAGGCGATGTATACGCGCCCCGGGTCGTTCGCCCCAGCGGGAGCGGTGATGATGAGATCCACCGCGCCATCGTCGTCAAGGTCTGCCGATCGCAGCGCCGTGCCCATCTCGCCGGAGAGGTTCACGTCTCCTTGAAACGCCCAGGCGCTCTCAAGAACGTCGATTGAGCCCGAGGTGGGCAAGGGGCTTGGCAGCACAAACACCCCGCCATGGGTGCCCAAGGAGACCTCTTTGGAGCCAAACACCAGCTCTGGCAGCCCGTCCCCGGTCAGGTCCACGGCGAGGACGTCGCCGTTGAGGACGCTGCGGTTGTCCCCCACGAATCGAACGTCCCCGGCGCCGTCGATCTCCCCCTCCAGCCATCTCCCGCAGTCGCTCAGGCCGTCGCAGTCGTTGTCGAC
>JAKLKE010000756.1 GCA_023150775.1 Myxococcota bacterium | reverse complement strand
GGATCAGCTCCTCGACGCGGCTCCCGGGGCGCATCCTCAGGCAGCGGGCGGCGATGCGGCCCTGGATCGCGAGGTCTTCACCGCCGTCAGGGAGGGGATCCTCCGCGCGAAGCAGGCTGAGCTTCTGCTGATCCATCGGCACCCGGCAGAGCAGGTCGGCGATGGTCTCGATGCCCGCCTCTTCTAAGGCCTCGACGACCTCGGGGCGCACCGGGCAGAGCGCGGTGACGAGCTGGCCGGTGTGGTCGGGGTCGCCCAAAGAGGCCCGCGGGGTCGGGGGCGGAGGCGGCGGGGCCTCGGGCTCTTTGACCTGCTTGGGCTCGCGGCCACGACCGCGGCCGCGCTCTTCGCCACGGCCGCGCTCTTCGCCACGGCCGCGCTCTTCGCGGCTCCGGGGCGCCTCTTTGCCGCTTTGCTCTTTGGCGAGCGGCTCGCGGGGCTCACGGCCGCCCTCGGCCCGTCCCCCCTCTGAGCGGCTGGGCCGAGGCTCGGCGTCGTTGGGCTCTCCGGCGAGCACGATCAGCTCCGCCGTGGGGCGCAGCGTCGTGTCGTTCGCCAGGGCCAGGGCCGCCTCTAACACCACGCCCAAGGCGTCGCGCATGGGGCTGACCCGCAACAAATACGGGAGGTTGTCGGCCTCGGCCAGCACGTCACGCGCCTCGGCGAGCCGCTCCAAGGCCAGACCTTCGGGCGCCTCGGCCAGGGCCGTCGTGAGCAGCGCGGCGCAGGAGCGCCCGAGCCACGGCGAGGCCCAGAGGTGCTCTCCGTCGTCACGAAGACCAAAACGGACGGCGCGGCACACCGCGTCCAGCAAAGCAGGAGCGCGGGCGGCGCGAGCGCGACGGGGCACACGCGGAGCCGACGCCCCCTCACCCACCTCGGGCTGGGGAAGCTCGGACATTTTGCCCTCTATGAGTACAGGATGGTGATGATCTCAAACTCGCGGCGCCCGCTCGGGGTCTCGACCTTCACCTCATCACCGGTGCTCTTGCCGATCATGGCCCGGCCGATGGGAGAGGTGTAGCTGATCTTGCCGGACTTCACGTCGGACTCAAGATCGCCGACGATGGTGTACCGGAACTCCTCACCGGAGTCGATGTTCTGCATCACCACCGTGGCGCCAAAGACGACGAGGTCCTTGTGGGGCACCCGGGTGATGTCGATGACCTCGCAGGTGGCGATGGCCGTCTCGACCTGGCGAATGCGACCCTCCAAGA
>JAKLKE010000755.1 GCA_023150775.1 Myxococcota bacterium | reverse complement strand
CCGTCGCAGTCGTCGTCGTCCCCGTCGCAGTACTCGACGTTGCCGGGGAACCGCCCCGGATCGGCGTCGTCGCAGTCCCCGTCGCAGACCGAGGCGCCGTCCCCGTCGGCGTCGGCCTCGGAGGGGTCCGCCGCGCCGTCGCAGTCGTTGTCGGCGACGCCGTCGCAGGCGTCGGGGGCCCCGGGGTACGCGGCGGGGTCCGCGTCGTCGCAGTCGGTGGCGTCCGAAACGTGCCCCCCCGGGGGGCCGTCGCAGGTGGATACACCGATCCCCGCGTCCCCGTAGGAGTCCCCGTCGGTGTCCGGGTGATACGTCTGGAAGGAGACGTCCTCGTCCGCGGTCCCGTCGCAGTCGTCGTCGTCCCCGTCGCAGTACTCGACGTTGCCGGGGAACCGCCCCGGATCGGCGTCGTCGCAGTCGCCGTCGCAGACCGAGACGCCGTCCCCGTCTCCGTCGGCCTCGGAGGGGTCCGGGGCGCCGTCGCAGTCGTTGTCGGCGACGCCGTCGCAGACGTCGGGGGCGCCGGGGTGGACGTCGGGATCGGCGTCGTCGCAGTCGGTGGCGTCCAGGACGTAGCCCTTCCCGGGCGGCTGGCAGGGCGTGACGGTGGTGCCGGGGTCGCCGTGGCCGTCGCCGTCGGCGTCGGCGGACCACGCCTGCCCCACGAGGCCCTCGTCGGCCTCGCCGTCGCAGTCGTTGTCGGCGCCGTCGCAGACCTCGGTGCCCCCCACGAGGTTCGCCGGGTCGGCGTCGTCGCAGTCGCCCCCGCAGGCGCTCTGGCCGTCGTGGTCTCCGTCGAGTTCCTCGTCCCCGGGCGCGCCGTCGCAGTCGTTGTCGGCGCCGTCGCAGACCTCGGCGTTCCCGAGGTACACCGTGGGATCGCCGTCGTCGCAGTCGCCGTCGCACCCGCTCTGGCCGTCCCGGTCGCCGTCGACCTCCGCCGGGTCCTCGTCCCGGTCGCAGTCGTTGTCGGGCGCGCCGTCGCAGAGCTCCTCGGCGCCCGGGTGGACGGCGGGATCGCCGTCGTCGCAGTCCCCCGCGACGTCCACGAGGTCCGCGGCCGGCGCCTCGCAGGCGATGACGGCCTCGCGGCCCGGATCTCCCCACCGGTCCCCGTCGGCGTCGGCGTACCAGGCCCGGGAGGTGCAGTCCCCTTCGGGCTGGCAGCCGGCGCCCCCCGCCAGACCCATCCACAACAGCAGGCCCGCGGCGGCCTCCGCTCCCCATGCCCTTGC
>JAKLKE010000754.1 GCA_023150775.1 Myxococcota bacterium | reverse complement strand
CCGACGAACCCGGTGAGCACCTGCACGGCGATCAAGGGCGCGAGGTCAAAGCCGTAGCCCCCGAGGCCCATGAGCACAAACACGATGCCCGTAAACACGCCGCACTGGGCGACGTTTAAGGCACCCAAGACGCCGAGCTTCGCGCCGAGGTAGGGGATGAGCCCGACGCCGACCCGACGCTCACGCTCATGAATGCCCCGATCGGCGATGAGCTCCCGCACGGCCAAAGACATGCCGAACCACAGGCAGCTCAAGGACACCATAAAGATCGCCCCCGCCGTGGCGGCCGGGAACACGAGGTAGATGAAGGCGGCGAGCATCACCGGCTGGGCGGCGAGCACGATGAGGCCGTCTCGATCTCGAAGTTTCACCCTCGCGTATCGTGCGGTGAGCGCCCGGAGCTGATCGATGGAGCCGGGCACCGGGCGCGGGGCGGCGCCGGGATCTGGGCGGCCGCCGAGCCCACCTTGGCCGGCCCGGCTCGCCGTGAACGACGGCAAGCCCAAGAGCGCGCCGCGTGCGGTCACAAACTGGGTGTGTTCAGCGCTCTCTCGCCAAGCGCGCGCCCACACTTCAGGGCCGCGCTCCTCCAGGCGATCGAAGATGAGGTCTGGGGTCTCGACCTCGAAGTACCTGCAGGCGCGACGGGGCGGCCCGAACCAGGCGACCTGCCCCCCCGGCACCATGAGCAGCAGGTGGTCCACCTGGGACATCACCACGGGGCTCAGGTCGTGGGTGACGAGGAAGACGATGCGCCCGCTGTCTGCGAGTAAGCGCACCTGACGCACGATGTCTTGGGCCGAGCGGGGGTCGAGGCCGGAGGTGGGCTCATCCAAGAACAGCACCCGGGTGCTGCGGCTCATCAGCTCTTGGCCGAGGTTCACCCGCTTACGCTGGCCGCCGGAGATGCCGCGGTGGAGGGCGTCGCCGATGCGCGCGCGGCGGATGTCGGAGAGGCCAAGCTCGGCGATCACCCGGTCCACCTCCCCCTTGAGCGGCGCCTCACCGAGCGCCCGGGCGTGCCGCAGCCGACCAGCGTAATGCAGCGACTCCTCGACGCTGAGCTCGGGGTGGATGAGGTCGTCTTGGGGCACGAAGCCGACGAGGGAAGGATCCGCGGCGAGCATCTGGTGAAAGTCGCGCCCGCCCAGGCGCACCTCACCCCGGTCGTGCCGCGCCACGCCGGAGAGCGCGCTGATGAGCGTCGTCTTGCCCGCCCCAGACGGCCCGACCATCGCGATGAGCTCGCCGGCGAACACCGTGAAGTCTACGCCGCTGAGGATCTCCCGGCGCCCGATGCTCCGGCCCAGACCCCGCACCGAGAGCGCCTCAAAGCTGCGCTCCGCCCGGGCCCAGAGCTTGTCTT
>JAKLKE010000753.1 GCA_023150775.1 Myxococcota bacterium | reverse complement strand
CTGCTCCTGCGTGAGCGCAGCAAGGGCGGGCCCTGGGGCATCACCGAGTCGAGCTTCCCCCTGAGCGACGACGCCACGCCGGGCCTGTGGACGGTGCGCTGGGTCTCCGGCGCGGTGACCACCGACGTTCAGGTGCGGGTTGAGCCCTTCACCCTGCCCCGCTACACCGTCGAGGCCAGCGCGAACCGCGCCTGGCACAAGGCCGGCGACCCGCTGAGCTTCGCTGGCGTGGCGCGCTACACCTCCGGCGCCCCGGTCGCGAACGCTGAGGTCGTGGTCACCGTGAGCGGTGATGGTGACTGGCCGCCGCCGACGGAGTGGCTTGAGGAGCGCGAGCTGACGACCGACGCTTCAGGACGTTTCACCCTGAGCTTTGGTGAGGTGCCCGCGGACCTTGTCGGCGAGGCCAAGCTCCGCATCCTCGCCGTGGTCACCGACGCCGCCGGGGACGTGCAGCGGGGTCAGGCCGCGGCGACGCTCTCCAAAGATCCCGTGCTCGTTGACGCCGTCACCGAGCTCGGCGACGGCCTCGCCCCCGACTTCAACAACCGCGTCTACCTGCGCCTCACCAGCCCCGACGGCGGCCCCTTGGCCAACCGCGAGGTCACGGTCACGAACGCCTGGGCCGCGGTGAAAGAGCCCAAGACCGTGTCCACCGACGCCGACGGCGTCTTGGCGATGCAGCTCGACCCCGGCCAGCCCGTGAGCCTCGTCACGCCGCCGCCGCCTTACCGTCCCCAGCCGCGCGCGGTCAGCCAGGCCGTGCGTTTTGCCGGTGGGAACGAACATCTCGACGGCCGAGAGCTGCTCTTGGAGGAGCGTGTGGCCCTTGAGGCCGTGGCCCGCCGCGCTGAGGACTGCGGCGTCTGGGCGGTGCAGGGCACCCAGCGCGCCACCATCGCCTTGGAGCTCTCCGGCGCGCGCCTCGTCCGGGCCACGAGCGACGGCTCGGGCTTCGGCGAGTGTGTACGCGCCAAGCTCGGCGACCTCTCCGGGTACGGCGAGCGTGTGCTGAGCGTCAACTTCACCGCCAACAGCCCCGACATCCCCGCCCTCTCCGTGGCCGTCGAGGACGTCGTCGGCTCGTCCTCGGCGCGCATCGAGAACCTGCTTGAGGCCCGGGCGCCTCTGGCGAACCTCTGCCTCCTGCGCTCCTCCGCGGAGGGCCAGCTCTCTCGACAGCTCGTGGTGACCGCGCGAGAGGGCTCCACCGAGCTTGGCCAGCGCTGGGCCGAGAGCGACGCCGGGGTGAGCTGGGCCGAGGCGGGCTGCGTCATGCAGGCCATCGGAAGCCTGCGCCTGGACTCCCCCGCCAGCGCAGATGGTGTGGCGATCGTCACCTTTGACGTGAGCCAGCCGCGTTCGGCCCAGGACGGTCGCCCCCAGGCCACGG
>JAKLKE010000752.1 GCA_023150775.1 Myxococcota bacterium | reverse complement strand
GGCCCGACTCGTCGACCTTTCCGTCGCAGTCGTTGTCGATGCCGTCGCAGACCTCGGGGCTGGGGCCGACGCCGCCCTGGCAGATGGTCTGGCCGGTGCCCTTGGGGTCGCAGCTGCTGATGCCGGGCTTGCACTCGCCCTTGGTGCGATCACCGGGATAGGCGGTGGTGTCGTAGACGGCGGCGCAGGGCCCGCCGAGGCCGAGGCCGTCGTCGACGGTGCCGTTGCAGTCGTCGTCCTTGGCGTTGCAGACCTCGGGGGTGGGCTTCACGCCGCCCTGGCACTCGATGGTGCCGTTGACGCAGGCGGTCTTGCCGGGCGCACAGGGCGGGGTGGTGCTGCCGCAGTCTTGGCCCACGCCCGAGACGTTGTCGTCTTTGGTGCCGTCGCAGTCGTTGTCGACGCCGTCGCAGACCTCGGGCCCGGGCGCCTTGCCGCCCTGACACTTCCAGCCCTGGGTGCCGTTGCAGGCCAGCGTTCCGACCTGACACGGATCGGTCAAGCCGCCGACGCCGGTGCAGGTGCCGCCGGCGGGCGGGCACCACGAGACGTTCTTGTGGGTGCAGACCGGGTTGCAACCAGTGGCGGGCAGGTTCCAGCAGCCGGGGGCCGCGGGCTGATCGCTGAGCGGGGCGTCGTCGACCTGACCGTCGCAATCGTCGTCGATGCCGTTGCAGCTCTCGGGCTGGGGCGGGGTGCCGCCCTGGCAGACCAGCACGCCGCCCACGCAGGCGGTCTTGCCCTTGGTGCAGATGCCACCCTGGATGCCGCAGTCTTGATTCACCCCTGGCACGCCGTCGTCGACCACACCGTCGCAGTCGTTGTCGATGCCGTCGCAGACCTCGGCGCTGGGCCCGATCCAGCCGCTGCAGGTGCCGTTGCAGGGCAGCTGGCCCTTGACGCACTGGCTCTGGGCGAAGGTGTCCTTGTAGACCAGGCCGGGCTGCCCCGGGATCTCGCACGCGGTCGGCGCGATGCCCTCGTCCACCGTGCCGTTGCAGTTGTTGTCCAGGCCGTCGCAGATCTCACTCTGGGGGCTGTTGTTGCAGGTGCCGAAGCCCTTGGGCACGCCGCTGCCCACGCAGCCGCCCACCGCCACGGCCTGGCCGGTGCTCAGGCAGCTCTGGGTGCCGGTGCAGTTGGCGGGCGGCGAGAAACCGCAGGGAATGGCCGCCACGCCGTCGTCCGCCACGCCGTCGCAGTCGTTGTCACAGCCATCGCAGATCTCGGCGCTGGGCTGGCAGTTGTTGGGGCAGGCGCTGAACGGCACGCCGCTGCCGCTGGCGTTGTCGATCACGCCGTCGCAGTTGTCGTCCTCGTTGTTGCACGTCTCGGGCAGGGGGCAGTGCAATGGATTGCCGCACTTGACCTGCTGCTCGTCGATGCTGCCGTTGCAGTT
>JAKLKE010000751.1 GCA_023150775.1 Myxococcota bacterium | reverse complement strand
GCTGGGTCACCCAGGCGGGCGACTGTGACGACGGCGCCCCGGGCGTGTTCCCCGGCGCGGCGGTGGTGTGTGGGGACGACGTGGACCAGGACTGCGATGGCCTGAGCGACTGTGGGCGCTGGCTTGAGGGGGACGTGAGCGGAGAGGGGGCGGTGCGTTGGGTGGGGGATGAGTACAATCCTCTGGACGGGGGCGCGGTCGTGGCCGATCTCAACGGAGATGGCTTCGCTGAGCTGGTGATCGGGTCGAGTGAGGTCACCCGAGGCAGCAACGGCGGCGTCTACGTGATGCCGGGGCCGCTGCCGCTCTCTGGAGAGATCACCGTCGAGCCCGCCGCGTGGCTCCTGAGCGGGGACGGCTCGCTCAAAGGCGCGATGGGGGCGCGACTCGCCGTGGCGGACATGAACGATGACGGCGCGGTTGACCTGCTCATGGCCGCTCCGCAGGGCGCTGAGGATGCAGGCCGGGTGTATGTCGCCTTCGGTCCAATCAGCGGGGACTTGGACCTGTCGACCCCGGCGAGCAGCCACATCGTCGTCGAGGGCTTCGAGGGTGGGGACGGCTTCGGGAGCGCCATGATCGCCGGGCAGTTTGATGAGGACGGTCAGCTTGATCTATTGGTCGGTGCGCCGGGCGCGCCCGCTGCGATCAAGACGGACAACTACGGCACGCTCGCGCTGTTCTACGGGCCAATCCTCAACAACAAATCCGCCGGGAGCGCCTCACTGAGCATGGAGCTGTACAGCCGCGATCCGATCGGTGGGCTCGCCTTGGCGAACATCGGCGATGTGGACGGGGATGGCCTCGACGATGTGGCGTTGGGCCTCACGTCATGGTTCTACTACATTCGATGGGATCAAGTGGTCGTCCTTACCGACGGCATTCAGAGCGGCGGGGTCTTCTATGAGGACGCGAGCTGGATGGTGCTTGTAGAGCACGACGATGACGAGCTCGGCGCGGGGCTCGTGCCCGCTGGTGACCTCGACGCTGACGGCTACGCCGACCTCGTCATCACCGCCCCCGGTCGAGACACCTCCCGCGACGACAGCGGCACCGCCTGGGTGTTCAGCGGCAAAGAGCTCGCCCGGCCTGGGCAGAGCTACGACGACCCCGCTGACGCCGCGATGGCGGAGATCAGCGGCGACTACCACACAAGCCAGCGCGCCGGGCAAGCCGTCGCGGCGCCGGGAGACGTGGACCAGGACGGCGTCGATGACCTCCTCGTCGGCGCTCCCGGGCTGCCCGACTATGGCGGCGCGTTCCTCGTGTATGGCCCCGTGGAGGGGCGATACGAGGACAAGGATCTGGACGCGGTGATCGGCGGGAGGAAGCTGATGGGCTCCGACTACGGCGCCGCGCTGGCCGCCCCCGGCGACGTGAACGCCCTCGGCCACCCCGACCTCCTGCTCTA
>JAKLKE010000750.1 GCA_023150775.1 Myxococcota bacterium | reverse complement strand
GAGCCGATCGCCGCCAAACCCGGACAGGTCGCGCAGAGCCGCAGAGCCGCAGAGAGTTCAACTCAAGCGCGGGCGTTGGGGACCTCCAGGCCGTTGGCACCGGAGCGGGACGCCCAGCCCAGCTCCGCGTCACGGCGATCGTCGGCGACACCCCAGAGCTCTTGGCGGCTTGGCGGCTTGGCGCGAGAAAAACAACGCCGCGACGACCACCCCCCGCTCGAAGAGCCGATCGCTCGGCACCCACCTACGCCGCGCCCTGCCACCCCGCTCCCAGCAGGCGCCCACGCTCGTCAACGCCCCCAAGCCGCGTGCCTCACCCCGCCATCGCCCCAGCTCCTTGTCGTTACCACGCCGCCCAGGGGCGCCCCGCCGCCGCGCCTCCCCTTCGCCGCCCGGCGCGCGCAGCACGACGCCCCTCACCCTGGCGCCGCCGCGCCGTCCGCGGCGATCCACGCGCCGTAGACCTCCCGCGCACGCCGTCGCGGAGGCGGCATGACGCGCGTGATCTCGCCTGCGCGGCGTCTTTGGCGGCCTGCGGCGCGTCGACCTCTCGAAGTCACGGCGCAACGCCAGCCCGACGCGCCGAGCCCGGCCTCGGACAGACGACGAAGGGCGCACCCCGCGCGTCGACGACCCTTCGCGCGCTGTCAGAGGCAGGACTCCGCGGCGAGGGGCCCAAAAACACGGCGCTGGGCCGAGGCCACGCGCGAGATCCTCCCCGCGCGTCGTCGCGGAGGGGACACGCCGCGCCGAGTGGCGCCGCCGCGCCGTCGCGAGCGCTCCACCACGCGCGGAGCGCCGCCGATGTCACGGCGTCTTGAGGGCCCTACAGCGTGGCCCAGATCGCTGAGACCCCGCCCTGGGTGGGCTTGACAGGCCCTCGCGCTGAAGCGAGAGTGCTCGGGCGCCCCAGACGCGGGGCGCGTCAAGCGAGGAGCGTGTATGCGACGTCGCGCGTATAAGCTGGCGGATCTCAACATCATCGTCGGTCAGCATGACCACCTCATCAACACCCTCGCGCCGGACCACGTCGGCGCGGTCTTGGCGGTGGCGATGATGTCTGGGCCCGTGGCCGCCTGGCGGGCCGCCCGCGCCATGCGCGCCAGCCTCCGCGCCGCCTGGGAGGCCCTGAACGACGCCATGCACGAGGCCGACAAGAAGGCCGACGGCGAGGCGCGGAAGGTCTGGTTACGCACGGAGGCCAACCACGGCGCTGAGGGCGTGGCGCTCATGGAGCAGCTCGCCAACCAGCACAAGATGGGCCAGCTCATCCGGATGCCCATCGACCGCGCGCTCGTGGTCTACGCCGACCTCTTCGCCGCCATCGACGCCCTGGGGCCGTCGGCCAAGATCGCCGACACCAGCGACCTCCGCGCCGCCGTGGACGCTCTGCGCGCCGCGTCGAACGCCGAGGGCGCGGGCAAAG
>JAKLKE010000074.1 GCA_023150775.1 Myxococcota bacterium | reverse complement strand
GGCTACACCGAGCCCACCGCCGACTTCAACACCCTCGCCATCTGCCCGCTCGTCGCCGAGCAGCAGGCCGAGCTGCTCACCCGCTGGGTCACCGACCGCGCCAAGGTCACCGCCGCCCTAGAGCGCCTGAGCCGCACCCCACGCCTGCGTCGCCTCGCCGAGAACCCGCTGCTGCTCACCCTCGTCGGGCTCTTGCTTCGCGCGGGAAAGGACGTGCCGAGCCGCCGGGGCGACCTCTACTACGAGGCCCTTCAGATCCTGCTCAAACGGAGGAACAACACCGAGGACGCCGCCCCCGTCGCGCCAATGCAGGAGCCAGAGCTGACCCTTGAGCTCCTCGGCTGGGCCGCCCTGCGCCTGCACAGCGAGGAGGGCGAGGCGTATCGGCGGGACGCCCTCATCACCGCGCTGGAGGCTGACGCCCGGAACGCCGCGCGTCTCGGCAAACACTGGACGAGCCCCGCCGCCTTCGTCGCCGAGGTCGCCGAGCGCACAGGTCTGCTCATCCCCGACACAGGCCGTGTCCGCGACGCGAGCACCTACAGCTTCCCGCACCGCACCTTCCGCGAGTTCTTGGCTGCGACGGCACTTGCGCGTGACATAGGCCCCGTCGGGGCGAACGTGGCGAGCGGCGCAGGCGAGCTGACCCGCGTGCTCACCGAGGGCAAGAAGCGCCCCGAGCATTGGGCCGAGGTCTTGGCCTTGACCTGCGGTCGTTTAGAGCCGGGGGGAGCCGATGCCTTGGTGCAGCGCATCACTAAGCAGCGCAACCGCCCCTTGCTGCTCCGGGTGGTGGCCGACGCCGAGGGCATCAGCGCCGACACGGTGCGGGGCACCCTCAAGCTGGAGCGGGGGTGGCAGCGGAAGCAACTTGAAGCCCGCCAGAAGGTGATCGAGGAGATCCCGGCCTTGGTAACGGATCTCGCCGTGGCGGTGGGGCTGCTCGAGCAGGTCGCCAAAGCCACCACCTGCGGGCATGACCTGTTCTGGGTGCGGGAGGTGCTGCGGCGGATTGAGCGCGGCGAGGTGGCCGGTGGGGTGCTTAACGGCAGCGCCGAGCACGCCAACCGCGCGGCGAAGGGCGCGGCGGACAACGTGCTCAGGCATCTCGACCGAGCGAAGGGCGAGATGGTGCTAAACGGCAGCATTGAGGATGCCAAGCGCGCGGCGAAGGGGGCGGCGGATAACGTGCTCAGCCACCTCGACCCGGCAAAGCGCGCGGAGCTGCTGGCGATGCTCAAGCCTATGTGGCGTGTGATTCCGGTGGGGTCATTTGACATGGGCAGCGACCTGCACGACGACGAGAAGCCCATCTACCGAGTTACCTTCACCTCAGGCTTTGAGATGCTCAGCGTGCCAGTGACCTGGGCGATGTACCGTCTCTTCGACCCTGGCCACGATGCGGCGCAGGAGGACTTCGGCGGCCAACTCCCGCCCTATGACCAAAACGAGGTACCGGTCTACCGTGTGAGCTGGTTCGCCGCGGTGATGTTCGCGGAGTGGGTGGGTGCGCGGCTGCCGCTGGAGCCAGAGTGGGAGTATGCTTGCCGGGCCGGGACGAAGACGAGGTTCTGGAGCGGCGACACCGACGAAGACCTCGCGCGTGTGGGATGGCACGGTGACTTCGGCGGCGGAAACGCCCAAGGTCACCCCCACCGCGTCGCGCAGAAGCCGGAGAACGCCTGGGGCCTCCACGACGTTCACGGCAACGTGTGGGAGTGGTGCGCCGACGAGCGTGGCGACTACTCCGCCCGAGTCAACGGCCTGACCGTAGACCCTCGGCACTTGCCCTTCGCCGTCGGCAAGGCCCTGCCGATATCTGTCGAGTCTGCCGACCGTGGCGCGTCACGCGCCTTGCGCGGCGGCTGCTGGCGTGGCAGGCCCGTGAGCGCGCGCTCAGCGGTTCGGGACGGCGACAAGCCCTCGGTCACGAGCAGGGTTGTTGGCTTCCGCCTAGTATTGTGCCCGCCCGAGCGGCCATAGACGGTGGAGCATCGACCTTTGAGCGTGTGTCGAAACGCGGCAGGTCGTCGGCAAGATCGCCATCGGACCCCTCGCCACGAGCCTTCAGCCGCCGCTAGGCTGCTGAGCCCCACCTCGCCAAAATTTCCCAACGATTCCAGTCGTCTCTGCGTGCCTCGGCGCGGCCAAACTCGGTCCCGCCGACCGCCCATCCCGTCGGCAGCCTCATGCCGACCTCAAGGCCACGCTCGGCGACCGAAGCCCCCAATTCTATCGGCACCTCCGCCCGACCTTGCCGACCCCACCGCCGACCTCGCCAGCCTCGGCCCCCCAATCGGCAGATTCTGCCGACTCCTGGCCGACGTTTGCCCACTTTTGCCGACCTCGGCAAGATCTGCCGCCAACCCCAACCCCAGCACATCGCCGACACCTCAACCACCCCCCTCATGCTACCCTTGCCGAAACCGCCAACCCCCCGCGCCCCTCATGCCCCAGCCCTTGACCCCCGAACAACACGCCCGCGAGCAGATCGACGACATGCTGCGCCAAGCGGGCTGGGCCGTGCAGAGCGCGCGTCAGATGAGCCTGCGCCCTGGCACCGGCGTCGCCCTGCGCGAGCTGCCGATGAAGGGCGGCACCGCCGACTACGCCCTGTTCTTGGGCACCCAGCTCGTCGGCATCATCGAGGCCAAGCGGGTGGGGACAACCCTGGGCGGCGTCGAGGCCCAGACGCGGGCCTACGCCAGCGGCGTGCCCAACATGGCGAAGGCGCCGATCACGCCCCTGCCGTTCTTGTACGAGAGCACGGGTGTGGAGACCTGGTTCAGCAACGGCCTCGACCCGGAGCCCCGCGCCCGGCGGGTGTTCTGGTTTCATCGCCCGGAGACGCTCCAGCTCTGGCTCGACGACGCGCTCAAGATTCGGAAGGGCCTGCCCGCCGCGCCCGTCGCGCCGACGCTCATCGGTCGAATGCGCCACGCGCCGCCGCTCTACGCCGCCGGGATGCGCCCGCCGCAGATCACCGCGATCCAGAACCTTGAGCGCAGCGTGTGTGAGGGCCGCCCCCGCGCGCTGGTGCAGATGGCCACGGGTGTGGGCAAGACCTTCACCGCCGTGAGCGCGCTCTACCGGCTCATCAAGGAAGGCGGCGCGCGGCGGGCGCTGTTTTTGGTGGACCGCGGCAACCTCGGGCGTCAGGCCGAGCGGGAGTTTCAGGGCTACACGCTCCCCGACGACGGGCGCAAGTTCAGCGACGTGTACACGACGACCTGGCTGCGACACAATCAGATCGACCCCGTGAACAAGGTGGTCATCACCACCATCCAGCGCCTCTACAGCGTCCTGCGCGGCGATCCCGCGCTGCCGGAGGACGCTGAGGAGGGCTCGGGCTTTATGGGCGACGGCCCGGCGATCCTTCGCGAGCCGCCCCCGGTGACCTACAACCCGCTGGTGCCCCCCGACCTGTTTGACGTGGTGGTGGTGGACGAGTGCCACCGCTCGATCTACACCCTCTGGCGTCAGGTGATCGAGTATTTTGACGCCTCGATCATCGGCCTCACCGCCACGCCCGCGCCGCACACCTACGCCTTCTTTGACGGCAACGTCGTCAGCGAGTATCGCCACGAGCAGGCCGTGCGCGACCGGGTGAACGTACCGTATCAGGTCTACGAGCTGCGCACGCGGGTGAGCGAGGAGGGCGGCACGATCATCGCCGAACCCCAGACCGCTGTTGCGCGCCGCGACCGCAGCACCCGCAAGACCACCTGGGAGGCGCTCGACGAGGACGTGAGCTACCCGGCAACGGCGCTCGACCGCAGCGTGGTGGTGCCCGACCAGATCCGCACCGTGCTGCGCGCCCTGCGCGAGCGCATGTTCACCGAGATCTTCCCCGGACGCAGCACGATCCCCAAGACGCTCGTTTACGCGAAGTCCGACGACCACGCTGAAGACATCCTGCGCATCTTGCGTGAGGAGTGGGCGCTCTCCAACGAGCAGGCCGTCAAGATCACCTACAAGACCGAACGAGACGGCGCGAAGGGCGCCTCACGCAAACCCGAAGACCTCATCACCGCGTTCAAGAACAGCCCCACCCTGCGCGTGGCGATCACCGTGGACATGATCGCCACCGGCACCGACATCCGCGCCTTGGAGTGTGTGGTGTTTATGCGCTCGGTGCGCTCCAGGGTGCTTCTGGAGCAGATGAAAGGGCGCGGCGTGCGCACCATCTCGGATGATGAGTTCCAGGCGCTCACCCCCGACGCGCTGACAAAAACCCACTTCGTGCTCGTGGACTGTGTGGGGGTGATGGAGGACACCCCGAACGACCCGCCGATGGACCGTGACCCCAGCCTGAGCTTAGACAAGCTGCTCAAGCTCGTGGCCTTCGGCGACCGCGACCCGGACCTGCTCTCGACCCTCGCCGCGCGCCTGGACCGCCTCGACCGCATCGCCACCTCCGCCCAGCAGGCGCAGGTGGTGGAGGCGAGCGAGGGCCTCAGCCTGCGCCAGCTCACCGCCGACCTCATCAACTCCTTGGACGAGGAGCACGCGCTGGCCAAGGCCCGCGAGATGTTCCACCTCGCCCCCGGCACAACGCCAACAGACGATCAGCGCCAGGCCGCTGAGGAGGAGCTGCGCGAGGCCGCCGTGGCGCCTTTGGCCTACGTCGAGCCGCTCCGCGAGGCTGTTCTCTCCATTCGCCGTGACCAGCATGTGCTCATCGACCACACGACCGCCGACGAGCTGACCCGCGTAGGCCGCCGGGCTGATCTGGAGCTGGAGTACAACAACGCCCAGGCCGTCGTGAGCGCGTTTCAGACCTTCTGCCAAGAGCACCGCGACCAATACAGCGCCCTGCGTGTGCTCTACGCCCGGCCCTACGCCCAGCGCCTCACCCGCGCCGCGCTGCGTGAGCTGGTGAGCGCCCTGGAGCGCCCGCCCCGCGCGTGGACCCGCGCCGACCTCTGGGCGGCCTATGAGCGCGTCGAGGCGGGCCGGGTGCGCGGCCAGAGCAAAGGCGCCCAGCTCACCGACCTCATCAGCCTCGTGCGGCACGCCCTGGGCGTCGAGGAGGAGCTTGTGTCCTTCGCCGAGCACGCCGAGGCCCGCTTCCAGAACTGGCTCGCCACACAATCGAACCGTGGCCGCACCTTCTCCGCCGAGCAGCTCGACTGGCTGCATCTGATCAAGGACCGCATCATCGTGGACATGGAGCTGACCCGCGACGACCTCGACGACACCCCCTTCATCGAGCGCGGCGGCTTGGGCAAGGCCGACAAGCTCTTTGGGGACGACCTCGACCCGCTCGTCGAGGAGCTCACGGCGGAGCTGGTGGCGTGACGGCGTATCCATCGTGGGTCAAGACCCCTCGTGAGGCGTCGCGGGCGCGGGGCCTCGGCCTCCACGACCACCGGTGGAACTACCGGTCTTAAAAAATAGACCTCCACCCGGACAGCTCCTCCCGCCCGGCACAAGCCAGCAGCGGCCGGAGGCTGCTGTGCAAGGCAGGCAAAACCCAATCACCATCGTCCTCCCAGTCTAGGGCACGCAGCGCCGCCCCTCCGAGGCGCAACTGCGTGGAGGCCTGCGCCGCTTCTCCGAGGGCGCAGTAGTGGATCGCCAGCCCCACGTGCCGAAAGGGGTCCGAGTCGAGTTTGCGCAGCTTCTCGACATAGGGCGCAGCGCCCTTGACGTCCCCGGAGGCCACGTGCGCGTAAACGGCCAGGAAGACCTCGCGGGAGGTGGTCACCGAATTCAGCAGGGTCTTCTGGCCCATCGCCTGTCGCCGGCGATCCAGGAAGAAGAGCACCCCCCGAGGAGACTCCATCGCGCCGGCCGCAGCGTCTTCGAAGAACTGCTCCTTGAAGGCCCAGAGGCCTTCAGCCTCTACGAAGGGGGGCAGGTGGAAGGGCAGGGCGTAATCGGAGCCGAACAGGAAGATGTCCCTGGCTTCACGATTCTCCTTTCCTCGAACGTCATCTCCCTGATAGTCCCACCGAAGGCCGCGAAGATAGTCGCGATCCTTACGATTGCCGCGTGTCGCGGCGAGGAACGCCCGCCCGTACCACTCCGAACCTCGTGGCCCAGCGACCCAATCATCGTCATCAAGCTCTCCAGAAACCCAGCTCTCGATAAGACGCTCCGCCCGTCTGAATTCTCCGAGTCGGGTCCGCCGGATCACCCAACCAAGGACGCCAAGGCGATACAGAAGAACTGTGTCCGTAGTCTCCACGAACAGCCCGTAGTGATGCCAGATCACCTCGTCGGAGCCGAGAACCTCGGCGAGGGCCAGCGCGTCGGCACGGGCCACGTCGAAGCGCCCGTAGACCGAAGCCCATTGCACCACCAGGTCGTCCAGGACGGGCTCGTCAGGGTAGTGGAATGAAAGCCACCGGGCATGCTCGAGGGCGACATCGACGTTGCCCCGACGCCGCTCAAGGTTGAACATCAGCAGGTGGTAGACGATCGGATCGGAGTCCCGCACCTCGGCCTCCAGGATCTCCCTGAACTCGTCGGCCCTTCGATCCCCCGGGAGGAATGAGGGCGGCACGTCGGGACCGACAAGGATCGACGCCACAGTGAAGTCGTGATCCTCCTTCCGGCCCTTGCACTCGTAGTCGAAGAGGTGACCCCGATGACTCCGGACAAATTTTAGGAAAGAGGTCCGGAACTCGACCGGCAGCCCCGTATCGTAGAACTCCCCCAACTCACTGGTTTGGCCCCACCAGTCCAGAAACCGCTCGTCGTCGGCCGAGCAGGTGGGCAAGCCTCCGCCCTTGTCCGAGTTGGTCGACTGGGTCGTCGGGGCATAGGCGTACTCGCGCTCCAGCTCCCGGAAGGCCTCGGGATAGGTGGAGGAGCACTGCCCCGACAGGAAGTCCGCCGCGTCCACGAAGCCCACCGCGGCCTCCGGATCGCTGAACGCAATGCCAACCGCCGGGATCTCCACATCCCGGAGCACCTCCTTACCCTCGGGGTCGTAGAGGTACTTCTTGAGCTCCCCTTCCAGCCGCACCACGACGCCGGCCTCATCGTCGTGCGCGTCGAGGCGGATCTCGGAGAGCTCGACGGGGGTGACCCAGTAGAGCCCCTCGTCCGCGGAGGGACGCACATGCGTCAACTCACAGCCATTGGCGACGAACCAGGCCGAACCCGAGGCCCGAAAACGAACCGCGTAGCCAATCTCAGCGGCCGCGTCCGCGACGGACATAACCTGCGGCGGGGCCTCGACCTCGACGAACCGAACCACCTCGTCCTCCGGCGGAGCCCCCTGGGCGAGGCACTGGCGCACCGACGCCACGCGAACCGTACCGTCCGGATGGAGGCCGTCTCCCGGGAACGCGGACAGCTCCTCCTCGATGGCCATCTGGGCGTCCGAGTCGAGCCGGCCGAGGTCCCGAAGCGAGCGCGCCGCGAAGCAGTCGGCCTCCAGTTCCACGAAGGGGCTGATGCGCCCCAGCGTGTGGCCCAGCGCGTGGTGCCCGCACTCGTGCGCCGAGGTGAAGTCGCGCATCGGAGCCGACATCGCCGCGACGGCTTGGGGATTGTAGACGACCACCGCCGCCCCGTTGGGGGCACGCGTTGCCATCGCCACCGTTTCCGAGGACACCCCGGGATCCGGAACATAGGGGATGAATTGACCGGTAGCCGGGTCGCGGCAAGGGGGTAGAGACTGAGCCTGGGAGACAGCAAGAAGGAAGTACCACATATCACTTAGCTTATAGGATCGAATCTGGCGTGTCAACAACCGGCGCGGCCGACCGACCACCGCAGCGGCGCAGGGCCGCCAGAATCGCTGGCTCCAGCCCAGATGCCCCCAGCCCCCAGCCCCCAGCCGGTCAACGGCTCGGGCGGCGGCTCCGGCGGTGGCGCCCCTCTCACCGAACCACTGAACGTCGACTTCGACTTCCAGCTCGCCGTCGCTGATGAGCACCACCGCTGTTCCCTCACCAACCTGCTCCGCGCCCAGGCGCAGCCGACCGTCACTGATGCTCAGCCCCCTCCAGGTTGCTTCGCAGGATCTGGTAGACGAATGCCTGTCCCTGATCGGGTTCGCCGGCAAAGATCTGGAGCAACACGGGCTCTCCCTCCACGGGCACCAGCGGCCCGAGCACGCCAAGGCCCTCTTCCAGAACTGGCTCGCCACCCAATCCAACCGTGGCCGCACCTTCACCGCCGAGCAGCTCGACTGGCTGCATCTGATCAAGGACCGCATCATCGTGGACATGGAGCTGACCCGCGACGACCTCGACGACACCCCCTTCATCGAGCGCGGCGGCTTGGGCAAGGCCGACAAGCTCTTTGGGAACGACCTCGACCCGCTCGTCGAGGAGCTCACGGCGGAGCTGGTGGCGTGACGGCGTGCCCAGCCTGGCTCAAGACCCCTCGTGAGGCGTCGCGGGCGCGGGGCCTCGGGCGAAGACAAGTGGAGTGGGGATTCGGGGTACCGAACCACCGATGCGCAGAGTTCACAGCGGAGGACCACCGTGGGCTTCGTGGCGCCGCGCGGCGATCTCGGCTAAAGAGGCGCCCCTACGCCCTCTCCACCGCTGCCCCGCCCCTGCGCGGGACACCCAAACCCCCGTCATTCCGCCACAACCTCGCCGTGCCCACCCCCTCACTCCAGCCCTCCGAGTCGCGGCAGCCGCCTTCACCCACCACCGAGCCCTCTGTGTTCATAACTCTGTGTCCTCTGTGCCTCTGTGGTTCGTTTCCCGCATCTGAGGGGGCGACGGCATGAACGTCAAGCGGCGCCCACTCGGCAGCCTGGTTCGTGAGCCAATCCGCAACGGCAAGTCGGCGCAGACCGATCCTGAATCTAAGGGAGTCAGGGTGTTTACCCTCACAGCCGTCACCAAGGCGGATTTCGGAGAGCAAAACACCAAACGGTCGGTGCTCTCAGATGAAGACGTGCAAGGAATCTGGGCTGAGCCGGATGACATTTTTATCCAGCGGTCTAACACCCCGGAATTGGTAGGCACAGCGGCCATCTACAATGGTCCGCGTGGCTTTGCGGTTTACCCTGATCTGCTCACCAGGGTACGCACAAACGACTCTCTTCGCCCTCGCTACTTGGTGCTATACCTACGCTCCTCCTGGGTGCGACAGTATTTCCAAACGAACGCTCGCGGCATCTCCGGGAGTATGCCCAAGGTTAGCCACCAAACGATCAATGAGCTGCCTGTCCCGGTGCCATCGCTCCCTGAGCAAGACCGCATCGTCGCCGCCATCGAGGCCCACTTCTCCCGGCTCGACGCCGCTGAGCAGGGGCTCAAGCGGGTGCAGGCCAAGCTCAAGCACGCCCGCGCGAGCGTGCTCAAGGCGGCGGTGGAGGGTCGGCTGGTGCCCTCCGAGGCCGCCTTGGCGCGGGCCGAGGGCCGACGCTACGAGCCCGCCTCCGCGCTCTTGGCGCGTGTGCTCGTGGAGCGCCGCGCCCGCTGGGCGGAGCGTGGAGAGCGCGGCAAGTACAAGGAGCCCGTCGCCCCCGAGACGGAGGGGCTGCCGGAGTTGCCGGAGGGGTGGGCGCTGGGAACCGTAGACGCCGTCTGCGCAAATATCGTTGACTGCCCGCACTCGACTCCCGAAAGAGTGCCATCTGGGAGGTTATGCGCCAGAACGACGCAGTTCAGGCCCGGTTTCTTAGATCTCTCCGAACCCGAGTTCGTCACGGAGGCGACTTACTACGAACGGATCTCTCGACTGAAGCCAGAGCCGGGAGATGTTCTTTATAGCAGAGAGGGTGGCATACTCGGGATCGCCTGCGCTGTCCCCAACGGGGTGGAGTTGTGTCTTGGGCAGCGCATGATGCTCATGCGGGCATCTGGCGTGATTTATTCACGGTATTTAATGCTGGTCTTAAACTCGTCTATGACTCTTTCTGTCGTCCGACGATTGATATCTGGGAGCGCTGCGCCACATATAAACGTCAGGGATATCAGGGCGTTCGTAGTCCCTCTCCCCCCACTCGCCGAGCAGGCCCGCATCGTCGCCGAGGTCGATCGCCGCCTGTCTGTGCTCGATCAGGTCGAGGCCCTCGTGGGCCGCTCGTTGACCCGCTGCGCCTCGCTGCGGCAGTCGATCCTCAAGCGCGCCTTTGAGGGCCGCCTGGTTCCCCCTTCTGCTGAGGTCACCCCCGAATGAGCGCCGAGGCGTCACGCATCGTCAACAAGCTGTGGTCGTACTGCAACATCCTGCGGGACGACGGGTTGTCGTATGGCGACTACCTGGAGCAGCTCAGCGTGCTCCTGTTCCTCAAGCTCGCCCACGAGCAAACCCAGCGCCCGTGGAACAAGCCATCTCCGGTGCCCGAGGGGTACGACTGGCCGAGCCTCAACGCGCTCGACGGCGTGGCCCTGGAGCAGCACTTTCGGGCGACGCTGGAGCACCTGGGCCGACAGCACGGGCTCTTGGGCCTCGTGTTTCGGAAGGCCCAGAACAAGATCCAAGACCCGGCCAAGCTCAAGCGGCTCATCAGCGACCTGATCGACCGTGAGCAGTGGACGCTCGTAGACGCCGACATCAAAGGCGACGCCTACGAGGGCCTCTTGGAGCGCAATGCCCAGGACACCAAGTCCGGCGCGGGGCAATACTTCACGCCGCGACCGCTCATCGACGCCATCGTCGAGGTGATGAACCCCCGGCCCGGCGAGAAGATCATCGACCCGGCCTGCGGCACGGGCGGGTTCTTGCTCTCGGCGCACCAGCACATCACCGCCCGCTACCCCAAGATCGAGAAGGAGCAGCGCGAGCACCTTCGCCGGGAGGCCCTGCGCGGCGTAGAGATCGTGCAGTCGGTCACCCGACTGTGCGCGATGAACCTGCTCCTGCACAACGTCGGCCCCACGCCCCAGGAGCTTGACGCCATGCGGGCGGCGCTCATCAAGGGCGGCGTGCGCCCCGAGGAGGCCGACGGGCGCCTCGACGCCAGCCTGCCCGTGCGCACCGACGACGGCCTGCGGGAGCTGGGCGGCGAGCGGTATGACGTGGTGCTCACCAACCCGCCCTTTGGCCGCAAGTCGAGCATCCTCGTCGTAGGCGAAGACGGCGGCACCGAGCGCGACAGCATCACCTATGAGCGTGATGACTTCTGGGCGACGACGACCAACAAGCAGCTCAACTTCGTGCAGCATGTGAAGTCCCTGCTCAAGATGGAGGGCCGGGCCGCGGTGGTGGTGCCTGACAACGTGCTGTTTGAGGGCGGCGCGGGCGAGGTCATCCGGCGCCGACTGCTCGCCGAGTGTGACGTTCACACGCTCTTGCGCCTGCCCACGGGCATCTTCTACGCCCAAGGCGTGAAGGCGAACGTGCTGTTCTTCACCCGCAAGAAGGCCAAGGCCGACGGCGGCGCCTGGACCAAGAAGCTCTGGGTGTACGACCTACGCACCAACCAGCGCTTCACGCTCAAGACCAACCCCATGACGCGGGCGAGCCTGGACGCCTTCGTCGCCTGCTACAAGGCCGAGGCGCCGCAGAAGCGCGAGGCCACCTGGAGCGAGGCCAACCCCGAGGGGCGTTGGCGGTCGTATGACCACGCCGAGCTGGTGAGCCGCGACAAGTGCAGCCTGGACCTGTTCTGGCTCAAGGATGACAGCCTCTTGGACGCCGAGAGCCTGCCTGAGCCGGAGGTGCTGGCGGCGGAGATCATGGATGAGCTGCGGGCGGCGCTGGGGTTGATGGAGGAGGTTTGGGGGTGAGGGGTCGCATGTCGTAGACTGTGTGAGCCCGTGAAAGGCGGGTTGGAGGTATAGGCGAATGGAGCCAGGATCGAAGAGTCTTCTTGAAAGGGCGGCGCATGTCGCGACGATCGTTGCTTTGCCGGTTGCGGTGATGGGCACGATGTATGCTCGGCAACAAGTGCTGATGCAACAGCCGCCTGCTCCGGTGCCGTCCGTGGTTGTGGAGTCGCAGCAGAGCAAGGTAACAAGGCAACAAGCGCCAACGGTGGAGTTCCCACCACCTCCGATGAAGCCACCACCAGGCGAGCAGGAACCCCCGGTTGAGCTGTCCCCGGTGACATCTAGGGGCTGCCACATCAAGCCGACTGGCGGCACAAGCGGATCGACCTACATCTTCACTATCCGAGACACCCCCATGACCTTCGTGCTTCTTGACGAAGGGCAATTCTGCATGGGCAGCCCCGAGGGGGTTGGCGGTGACGACGAGCGCCCCCAGCACGCTGTCAAGGTCTCCGCCTTTCTGATAGGGAAGTCTGAGGTGACCCAGGCTCAGTGGCGTGCGGTGGTGAGCGCCGCCAAGGCCGCGAACGACGTGGACGTAGCGGCGCTTGACGAAGATCACTCAGAATTCGAGGGAGATAGGCTGCCCGTGGATAGCGCGAGTTGGTGCGACGTGACACGCTTTGCCAACGCGCTCTCGCGGCTGAACGGTCGCACACCCGTCTACGAGATCAAACCCGTCGATGAGTTGCTGGGGGACTGCTCGGTGCGTTGGGTGGCGGGCGCCAATGGCTATCGCCTACCCACCGAGGCCGAATGGGAGTATGCCGCGCGGGCAGGTACTACGACGGCCTACGCCACAGGCGACGACGAGGCTGCGTTGGCGCGGGCGGGCTGGTACGGCGCCTGGGACGACAAAAATGTTGGCAACAGCGGCAGCAGGACGCATGAGGTGTGTACCGCGCCCGAGAAGCCCTGGGGCCTCTGCGACCTGCATGGAAACGTTTGGGAGTGGGTCTTCGATGTCTACGATGAGAAAGCGTACAGCGGCCGTGCCCCCGGATTAAACGTGAATCCTGGTCGCTTGTCCGACAGCGGAGGTTGGGCGGAGTTGGCGGCCGCTTCCGACCATCGCTTGCCACGAGTTTTTCGCGGCGGTAGTTGGCGGAACAGGTCCCAGCACGCCCGTTCCGCGGCCCGGAGCGCGCATAAGCCATTTTGGAGGGAATGGGAGCAAGGCTTTCGCCTAGTGTTGTCCGTGTCTGAGCGGCCATAGGCGGTGGGTCATCGTTGTCAAGCCAGCAACAACATTTGGTCGCCATCTGAGCTTCCCCCGCTTCCGTGGACACCTGCCATCCGTCGAGTGAGGATGGTCCACCAAGGAGCAGAGCATGTCCGAGCGAAAGAAGACTGACTACAAGCGCCCGAGCTACACGCCCGAGTTCAAGGCGGGCGCCGTGAGGCTCATTGTGGAGGAGGGCCGGGCGGTCTCGCAGGTCGCCCAGGAGCTTGGGATCTCCCAGACCGCTCTGCGGGAATGGATAATCGCCTCAAAGAGCGCCCCTGGAGGCGATCTGGAGAGCGGAGCGCTCACGAGCTCGGAGCGCGCCGAGCTGGCCCGGCTGCGTCGCGAGAACCGAATTCTGACGCAGGAGCGAGAAATACTAAAAAAAGCCGCGGCCTTCTTCGCGAGAGAGAGTCGCTGAGGTTCGCCTTCGTCGACGCGAAGAAGGCCAGCTGGCCGATTCGGATGATCTGTCGAGTGCTGGAGGTCTCCGCGTCGGGCTACTACGCTTGGCGTCAGCGCCCTGAGTCCGAGCGATCTCAAGAGGATAGGCGCCTCAAGGTCGTCATAGAGGCGGCGCACAAGCGCGGTCGCGGCGCCTATGGCAGCCCGCGCGTGCACGCCGAGTTGAAGGCCAACGGCATCAAGACCAGCCGCAAGCGGGTCGCGCGGCTGATGAAGGATGAGCAGCTCTTCGGTCGGCCTCGTCGGCGCTGGACCCGCACGACGAGCTCCGATCCCCAAGGCGCCATCGCCGAGAACCTGCTCAACCAGCGCTTCTCCGTGCTGGCGCCGGACACCGCCTGGGTGGGTGACGTGACCTTCTTGGCGAACCCAGAAGGCTGGACCTATCTTGCCGTTCTTCTTGATCTGTTCTCGCGCAAGGTGGTCGGCTGGGCGACGAGCAAGACCAACGACACGGCGCTCGCCTTGGCGGCCTTGAACATGGCCGCGCAGCACCGTCAGCCCAAGCCAGGCCTCATTCACCACACCGATCGCGGCTCGCCATACGCCAGCGCGGACTACAGGCGGCGCCTCACCGAGCTCGGCGCCGTCCAGAGCATGAGCAGGAAGGGAAACTGCTACGACAACGCCGTCTCTGAGAGCTTCTTCGGCACGCTCAAGACCGAGCTCGGCGAGCGCTTCGAGAGCCACAGCGACGCCCAGCGCAGGCTCTTCGACTATATCGAGGTCTTCTACAACGGCACCCGGCGTCATTCAGCCATCGGCTATCAAAGCCCCAGAGCCTTTGAGCGCCTGGCCGCATGATCAACAGGAAACCCACAGAGAGCGCGTGTCTGTCCACAGACCATCGACTCCATCCACAAGTTGTGAGTCTCCCCCTGGACCCCCTCGGGGTGGTGTGATGATCGTTGGGGAAAAGACATCGTCTGTGCTTGTCGGTGACGGTGATGATGATAGAACACAGTGTCTACGGAAGTGGGGCAGGCTCAGAGGTCATCTGGTCTGCGACCGTTGATGACCTGGCCCTGGCCTCGCTGCGCCTGCCCTCCGCGACCTGGCCCGCGAGCGACGCGAGCCCTGTGAGCTGTGTGGACAGCGCCGCTCAACAGTCTCCCTCGTGCCGCTTGGGCAGCCTGTACCAGTGCGCTCGTTCGGATGTGATGCGTGGCTACATCGGTTCGCACGTCGAGTTCAGCTATGTCCCCCTTTGGCTTCAGACGAGAGATGGCGCACCCGAGCGCTGCGCTGAGGTGGCCAGATCGGCGTCGGCCACGACCATACGAGAGACGGTGGTGGCCCGAACCTCTACCTCAGCGGTGAGTCTTCACGCCCGAGTTGAGATCGGGCAACAAACATCGGAGTGTGCGGTACGCTGGGGGAACGCTCGGCTGCCCGATCGGCTGGTGTTCATCGGACTAGACCTTGTGCTCGCCTGCGCGATGAAGAAGCTCACAAGCGCAGATTCGGCCAATGAACGCTTCGAAGACTTGGTACGCTCTTTGGACCGCTCTTGCCGATTGGTCGGGCTCGAGCACGAGTACAAGCACGGTGAGATTAGCCGTGTCGATGTTTTGTATGCAGTGTTGGCCGATGAGCTGGAGCTGCATCGCTGGTGGACGATCGTGAAGCAGCAGGGTGGGCCATGAGCCAAGACCGAGACATCAAGAAGGCCGTCGCGATCGAGCTGACGGGCGATCAGGCCCTCGTACTCTTTGAGTGGATCAGGCGATTCAACGAGGGCGACGCCAAGGACCTCGAAGATCAAGCCGAAGAACGTGTGCTGTGGGACATCGCGGCGATGCTTGAGAAGGAGCTCGTCGAGCCCCTCGCACAAGACTACGACCGCCTGCTCGCAGAGGCCCGCGCAGCCGTCAGAGATCGTTTGGACTAGGGCCCGCTGAATCCACTCACCCACCACCACCATCCTGTGCCAACCTTCACGCCCAAACCAAGGAGAGACGCGTATCCTGCCCGACGCCGCCGTCACCCCGCTCCGCGCTTGGCGCTCCAGCCGCACCATCGATAGTGCTGGCGGGGCGTCAATAGACGTCAAGATCGTGGGGAATCGGATTCTAATGATCGATCCCATCCCCAGCCACCACCCGCCCTCCAACGCGGGGGCATGGGCGACGGGCGACGACAGCTTCCAGCGGGCCGGTTTCGGGACCCGCGGAGAGCAGGTTGAAGAGGTCTGGAGCGGCTCGGCGTGGGCGCCACAATGAGCCCTCAAGACCGGCTGGCCCGCCTCTACAACGAGGCGCGGCGGGCGTGCGAGGAGGGCATAAGCACGTCGGACTTCGAGCCGGCGGCGGCGGCGTTGCTTGACTTCATCCAGGCCTCTCCAGAGTGTGTGGATGCTGCTTCGAGGCTCTTCGTGCGGCAGGTGATGGAGGCCGGCGGGAGCACCGAGGTCCTCGATTATTGTATGCACGAGCTTCGTTGGTCTGAGGTTCGGGAAGCTGCTCGTGTGCGGGTGGCCGAGTCAGAGGATTGGCGCATCAAGACCCCTCTGGCGAGCCTGCTGGCGGCCTTTGAGGATGACTGGCCCGACGCAGAGCTGTACGAACGTTGGCGAGCGCGTCCGTCGTCGTGATGGCGCCCCAACGGTGCGCTCGCCCGGGGCGCGCCGGGTTCCCGACCCCTTCCCGGTCCCGCGCCCCGTCTTCAACCTGCCCGAGCTCGGCCCCCAATCGCCCACGCCCTCACGGCTCCCCATCGCCACCCCGCCGACGCGCCGGACGTCAGGGTGGTCGAGCGTGATGATGTCATCGCTGACCCTAGGAGTGAGCCGTGAAGGTGTGCATCGCTGAGCTTCGGGAGGTGGCGAACCTCCTCTTCGATCACCTGGAACAATCTGGCCACGCCGAGATCGAGCTTGAGTCGGATTATTACTGGAGCGTTCCGACGGACCAGCTCTACTCGGTCTACGAGGAGCCCACGGACCTCACGATCGGCCAGTTGAGCGACGATCAGCGCGAGCTGGCGAACATCCGAGCGGGCGCGAAGCCCCCCTTGGCCTACGCCCTCGTGTGGCTCTCGTCGTTGCTCCGCTACGTCGGGGCGCGGGTCGTCTCGTAGCAGGCTCAAGGTGACGACGGCCTCCCCCCTCACAGACGCCGCCGAAGAGCGCTAACCTTCAAGCTCAAACGACGGAAGATGGAGCCAGCAGCATGTCTCGACTCACCCCGATTCCACTTGGCCTCCTGTTGGGCTGCGGGGCCACGCCGAACCTGGACACGATCCCCGCATCGACCTTGGTGATGGGCGACGACCAGCGCCTCTACGTCATCCCCGGTCATCTACCCCTCGAAATTCCGTGGTCAGCGTTTGATCCCGTTGGGGCGTCTGTGGGGATCACCTTGGATGGCGGCGATCTGCGAGGCCATCGCACGAACACCGGCGAGTGGGACAGAGAGTACATGGCGCTCGCGATGGCGGTTGTGCCGGATCACCTGGCGCTGATGCAGCTCGGCGAAGAGCGGTTCCGACGCGCCAGCAACGAGGCGGCCTTGGCGTCTGGCATGACGCGCTCGACCGTCTCTTATCGGGGCCTAAGGGGCCGACGACTCGCCAAGAAGCTGGACTTTGGTGACTACGGCGGCACCGCCCATGTCACGTTCTGGTGTGTGCCACAAGACGGAGGCGTCTGGGTTCTCGCGGAGATGTCCCACAAGCCGAGCGCTCCGCCAGAGGCCTCCCCGGTGGATGAGCTCCTCGACGCGCTCAGCGCGCCACAACCTGGACGCTCAGCCCGATGAGGACGCCCCCAAGCCGCCCCCGAGCGACAGCCCGAGCCGCCGCGAGGTCTGGCCAGGGCCTCGACTCCATCCCGACCCAGCCAAACCCTGGAGCCGCGCGATGACGAACAGAAGCAGAGTCATGCTGCTGCTCGGCGGCTTCTTCGTCGTGATGGCCATCCTGGCGCTGCTGTCGCTGGTCCTCTTGCGCAGGCTGATCTGGTCAACCTACGTTGTGAACACGGAGTTTTGTGTGCCCGAGGGCGCCGTGTTGAGGCATCATGACAGCGAAGGGTTTCCTTACATCTCGCGGGAGGCGCGGAGCTCGTGGAGCGTGGACTGCCCAACAGAGGAGCGCTGCCTCTCCAGCGTCGCCTGTCAAGCCAGTCTGTACTCCCTCAAGATCCCGATCGCGCCGCGCGAGCCTGTGGACGCCCCCGAGGGACCGACTCCTTTGGCCATCGAGCTCGCGGTGCGTGACGGTCGTGACTGGTGGTATACAAACCTCAACGACTATTGGTCCTTAACGAGCTGCTACTTCTCTGAACGCCCGGGGAGCGTCTTCGTTCTCTGTGAGACAGACTCGTGGACGAGCGATCCTGTGAGGTGGGACATCGCTCGTTAATCAGTCGCCCACCCCAGGCTGCGTGAATCACCACGTCCTGCGGCGCACTTCATGGCCCCCCACTTCCCAACCCCCACCACGAGGTGCTAATCTCTCACCTCCAAGGAGAGCCGCGACCCTTGCCCGACATCACACGCCGCCCGCTCGGCCTGCTCGCCCTCACACACCCCTCGGAGCGCACCATGGTCGACCTCTCAGAGGTTCCCCACCTGGCCTGTTCGCGGCGGGTGAAGCCATGAACCTCTTGATGGCGCTGATCTTGGGCGCAGAGCCAGGCCCCGCCTTCGACGTGCCGATCCGGGAGATATCCCTGTGGATGCACGGGCCCGAGCTTCACAACCTCCTCTATGTCACACCCGGACGCTGCGCGCTCTCAGCGCCAGGGCAGCCCGAGCCTACCCACGTCACGGCGCGTCTGAACGAGCTGCACGTTGAGGATCTGCGCTCGCTCATGATGGTCAGCTTGGGCCAAGGGCGCGCCGCCACCGCCTGGGTCGCTCCTTCGCGCCCCTGGAGCGCAGCCCACCTGTCGAGCCGCCGGTGAACCCATGAGGGCTCTGATGGCACCATCCCCCAACACATCGAGGCAAAAATGAGCTTTCTCAACGAATGGACTTCAGATGTGCTCACACGAATGCCGCGAAAGTTGCCTCGGCCAGTAGAGGTCGAAGGGAGACGAGACGTTCACCTCGGCCCGATGCTGCAGATCGCCCATGTGCGGCTCCTTGTAGAGCCGGCAGACGCATTTTCGGTGAGCATCGAGGTGCCGGGGCTCGACGCGATGCTGGACGGAGCGTCGTATGCCCGCGCGGCGGTGCTCGGATTTCTGGACGTCGTGTTGGTCGCTGAGCCGCTACCCCTGCGAAACATCCGGGTACGGGTCATCGAAGTAACGATCGACCCGGTGAGCTCAAGCGTCGCCGCCTTTCACATGGCGGGCCGCGCCGCTGGAAAACGACTCCTGGAGACCTTACGAGCGTGAGCCTGGTCGAGGCCTACCCTGACGCGCGGGGCAGGCCCACTTCACCCGCCCCACAGAACCACCCCATCGAGACGGAATCACTGAGGCACCCCATGCAGGCACTAACGGCGAGCTCGGAGCTGGATTTTCTAAGCCGATTCAGCGACTTTGAAGACTCCGTCCTGCGGAGCGCCAACGTCAGTTTATGGCCTGATGACAAACGCTGCGAGCTGTTGATTCAGGCGCCGGATCGTGAGTCCCCCAGCGGCTGGTCGAACGTGAGCCTTCGTGTGTTGGGGGTGAAGTGTGTCCATCTCGACCGCAGCCGATACGGCGTCGAGGTGCTCGGCTTCGGTCTGCAGGTGTTCTTTCGGGCGGATGCGGTCTACCTGTTCTTGGACGCGAGCTATGAGCGTGAGGTGATGCCGGAGCTCTCATCAAACGCGGCGTTCGTGACCGGCGAGGGCGTTGAGTGGGAGGCGACGAGCTACAGACCTCCGAACCCGCCTCAAGCGAGCTGAACGATCCATGTCCGACCCTCACCCCCAGCGTCTCATCACCAAGCCGCCTCGTGCCCTTGGCGCGCAGGCCGCCGCGCGGCTACCCTCCGCGTGAGTCGCCGTCTTCGGAGCCCCCGTGACCTTCACCCCACAAGAGCTTCACCTCGTCCGCCTGCTGGGCGAACGGTTTGACGTTCACGCGCTCTGCCGCTGGCTGGCCGGGCGCTCAGGCGAAGCCCCGCTCAGGGCGCGTCTGCGGGGCCTCAGCGCCGCCACGCCCCTGGTCTTCGCCGCCCACGCCGTGCGCGCGCTCGCCGCGGCGGGGCTGATTGACCGCCCTCTGTTCGCCGGGTTGGTGGCGGAGCGCGCGCCCCTCGCCGGGGAGATCTGGGGCGTCGCGGCGCTGTTTGGTGTGGCCCACCCCGACGCGGCGCCCGTCGTGGCGCTGCCCGAGCAGCTCGCCACCCTCGCCGAGGCCGCCCTCGACGAGCCCTGCCCGCGCCCCTTCGTCGGCCCCGCCGAGCCCCTTGACCTGCTGCGCGCCGAGACTGTGTGTGTTGTGCAGGGCGTGG
>JAKLKE010000749.1 GCA_023150775.1 Myxococcota bacterium | reverse complement strand
GCCACGCCGTGATCGGCGGCGAACACGATCACCTGGGGCCGGTCCACCGTGGGCAGGGCCTTGCCTTGGCTGGCGGCGAGCGCCACGGCGAGGTCCTCCAGGCGGCCGAGGCTGCCCGGGGGCTTGGCGAGCAGGTTGAGCCGGGCCCGAGCGGCCTCGGCGGCGACAAGATCAGCGGCGGGGATGGTGAACATCGCCACGACTTAACCCACCCCGCCGAAGGATCCGCGCGGCCGCCATGCTCCCTGGCGAACACCCGGCTATAAACCCCGGCTTCACCGGAGCCCCTGATGATCCGCCCGCTGCTCTTCTCCTTCGCCGCGCTCTCCACCGCCTGCACGGGCCCCGGCGCGCCTGAGCCCGTCGCGCCCGAGACGCCCGCCGTGGTCAGCCCGCCGGAGACGCCCCCCGCGCCCAGCGCCGAGTCCCGCGCCTTGGAGCTGACCGACCGCCTGATCACCCTGAGCCAAGCCCAAGACTGGGCGGCGCTGGCCGCCTACATCCCCGCCGAGGGCCTGCGGGTCTCCGGCTCCTCCTTGGTGCGCCCCGAGTCCGACCCCGTCCTGAGCCCCGCCGCCGTCGCCGGGGCGGCCACAGACACCACGGTCTACCGTTGGGGCGAGCGCCCCGGCTCGGGCCTGCCCTGGGAGAGCAGCGTCGCCGCCCTGCTCGGCGACACCTTGGCGCCCAACACCCCCGCCGCCATCCGCACGGTGAACGGCCGCCACGACACGAGCCACAGCTCCAACCTCGCCGCGGTCTACGTCGGCCACACCTGGGTAGACCTGCACCTGCCCGCGGGCGGCGAGTTTCCCGCCTGGCAGAGCGCCGTTGTCGTGTTCCGCCCCGAGGGCGACGAGCTCCGCTGGGTCGCCCTCGTCCTAGACCGCTGGATCCCCTGAGCGGATGAGGCCCAGGCGCTCATCCCGTCCCCCAAGTCCAGACGCGCACAAACGAAGAGCCGATCGGTACCTCGACACCCGGACAGGTCGCGCAGAGCCGCAAAGCCGCAGAGAGTTCACCTCAAGCGCGGTCGTTCGGGGCCTCCAGACCGTTCGCACCGGAGCGGGACGCCTAGCCCAGCCCCACGTCGCGGCGATGGTCGGCGACACCCCAACCTCTTGGCGGCTTGGCGGCTTGGCGCGAGACAAACAACGCCGACCCCACCACCGCCCGCTCGAAGAGCCGATCGCCGCGACACCCGGACAGGTCGCGCAAAGCCGCAAAGCCGCAAAGAGCTCGGCAGAAGCGCGGGCGTTGGGGACTTCCAGACCGTCGGCATCGGAGAGGGACGCCCAGCCCACCTCCGCGTCGCCCCGACCGCTGGCCCCACCGCAAACCTCTCTGCGCCTCTGCGGCTCTGCGCGAGCCAAACAACGCCGACCCCACCACCGCCCGCTCGAAGAGCCGATCGCCGCCAAACCCGGACAGGTCGCGCAGAGCCGCAAAGCCGCAAAGAGCTCAGCACAAGCGCGGGCGTTGGGGACTTCCAGGCCGT
>JAKLKE010000748.1 GCA_023150775.1 Myxococcota bacterium | reverse complement strand
GGCGCGGCGCTCTGCGCGCTGCCCGAGGGCTGGGTCACCCAGGCGGGCGACTGTGACGACGGCGCCCCGGGCGTGTATCCGGGCGCGGCGGTTGTGTGTGGGGACGACGTAGACCAGGACTGCGATGGCCTGAGCGACTGTGGGCGGCTCCTGGACGGCGCGGTGAGCGGTGAGGGCGCGCTCAGACTCGTGGGCGACGAGTACAACCCCCTGGACGGTGCCGTCGTCATCGCGGACCTCACCGGAGACGGCGTACCCGACTGGATCCTCGGCTCTACCCAGATCACCCGCGGCAGCAACGGCGGCGTCTATGTCTTGCCGGGGCCGCTGCCCTTGGAGGGGGAGGTGGACGTAGAGGCCTCCGCCTGGCTCATCAGCGGCGACACCTCGCTCAAAGGGGAGATGGGGCGCTCCATTCAGGCCGGTGACGTGAACGATGACGACGCGGTGGACCTCATCATCGCCGCGCCCGAGGGCAGCGCAGATCCAGGGCGAGTCTACGTCGCCTTCGGTCCGTTTGACGGAGGCCGCGACCTCAGCGCCAGCGGCGCGAATCATGTGCTCTTGGAGGGTTTGACCGGCGGTGACGGCTTCGGCGATGGGGTGATCACCGCCCAGCTCGACGACGACGGCCAGCTCGATCTGATGGTCAGCTCGCCCGGGGCGAAGTGGAACGGGTCTACGACCACCTATGGCGCGATCCATCTGTTCTTGGGGCCGATCAAGAACAACTTTGACGCCGCGAGCGCGGATCTCACGATCCCGCTGGAGGGCGTCAACGCCGTCGAGGGTGTGTCCTTGTCCAACATCGGCGACATCGACGCCGACGGCCTTGATGACGTGGCGGTCGGGCTGAACTCCTGGAAGGTGAGCCTAAGCGGCCTCAAGGTGCAGTTTGACGCCGTGCATGTGCTCAGCGGCGGCTTTGAGACGACCTCAGACCTAGACGCGCTGACGAGCTGGCGCGTGTTTTACCCCGACGATGGCGACGACTTCGGCGCGAAGGTGCTGCACGCTGGGGATCTAAACGCGGATGGTTATGACGAGCTCATCGTGAGCGCGCCCCGGCGGGACAAGATCGACCTCGACGATGGCGCGGTCTGGGTGTTTAGCGGCCAAGAGATCGCGCGCACCGGGGGCACGACCGACCCGGCGGACGCCGCTATCGCGGAGATCGTCGGCAACGCGGCGCTTGACCAGCTGGTCGGCGAGGGCCTCACCGCGCCGGGGGACGTGGATCAAGATGGTCGAGCCGACCTCCTGGTCGGCGCCCCCGGCGCGCCCAGCTACGGCGAGGCGTTCTTGATCTACGGACCCGCCGAGGGGCTGTACGAGCGCAAAGACCTCGACGCGCGGGTCCAAGGAGCCGCCGTGACGGGCGGCGACTACGCCAGCTCGCTCGCCGCCCCCGGCGACATCAACGGTCTCGGTCACCCGGATCTGCTGCTCTACGCCCCCGAGAAATACACCTGGCACCTCTTGTTCACCGACGCGCTGTGACACGACCGCCCC
>JAKLKE010000747.1 GCA_023150775.1 Myxococcota bacterium | reverse complement strand
CGGCGCTCTGAGCGTCGCCGCGCCGGGCCTCGTCGTCACTTCGCGGCGAGGTCTGGCGCCTCAGCGATGAGCACGGCGTCTCCTTCGGGGGGCGCCATCACCACAGCCTCCCCCTTGGGGTTGAGGATCGCCGAGCGGCCGTAGAACTGCACGCCGCGCTCCGTACCCCAGGTGTTCGCCGCCACGAACCAGCCGCGCCACCGGCCCAGGCGCTCGCGCCAGTAGGGCAAGATGTCGTGGCCTTGCTCAAGCCAGTTGGTGCAGAAGGCCACGAGCTTGGGGCGGTGCTGGGCGAGGTGCTGGGTGTAGCCGGGATCGTTCAGGTCCATACAGATGGAGGGGCTCATCATGCCCAGCTCGGTCTGCACGAGCACCCGGCGGTCGCCGCCTCGGGCCCAGGTGTGGTCCAGATCGTAGAGCAGCACCTTGCGGTACACCCCGGCGAGCTGGCCCGTGGGCGTGAGGATGAGCGCGCTGTTGTACAGGTGCTCTCCGTCGGTCTCGGCGAAGCCGCTCACCACCCAGGCCCGGTGCCGGGCGGCGAGCTTGGCCAAGGCCCGGGCGCTGGGGCCATCGGCGCGCTCGGCGTGGGGCAGGATCTCCTCTGGGCTCTCCCAGACGTAGCCCGTGGTGGCCATCTCGGGGCACACGATGAGCCGCGCGCCCAAAGACCCCGCCTCGTCCACCAGGGCGCACAGCCCGGCGCGGGCGGCGTCGGGCTCAGCCTTGGGGGGTCGGTACTGCACGGCGGCGAGTCGCATGAGGTAGGAGTATATAGCCCAACCCTCAGAGGAATCGCCCCGTGTACGCACCCCTGCATGAGAAGCTCAAGGCTGAGCTGGCCGCCATCAGCGAGGCCGGCCTTGAGAAACGTGAGCGTGTCATCACCTCGTCCCAGTCGGCGAACATCCAGGTCGCCAGCGGTCAGACGGTCATCAACCTCTGCGCGAACAACTACCTGGGCCTCGCGAACGACCCGCGCCTGATCGACGCCGCCAAACGCACCCTCGATGAGCACGGCTTCGGCATGGCCTCGGTGCGGTTCATCTGCGGCACCCAAGACATCCACAAGGAGCTGGAGGCGAAGATCGCCGCGTTCTTGGGCACGGACGACACGATCCTCTACTCCTCGTGTTTTGACGCCAACGGCGGCCTGTTCGAGACGCTCCTGGGCGAAGAGGACGCGATCATCTCCGACGCGCTCAACCACGCGAGCATCATCGACGGCGTGCGCCTGTGCAAAGCCCAGCGTTACCGCTACGCCACCTGCGACATGGCCGAGCTTGAGGCCCGGCTCATCGAGGCTGAGACGGCGGGCGCCCGGGTCAAGATGATCGCCACCGACGGCGTGTTCTCCATGGACGGCAGCATCGCGCCCCTCGCGGAGATCTGTGATCTCGCCGACAAATACCGGGCCTTGGTGATGGTGGACGACAGCCACGCCACGGGCTTCTTGGGCGCCACGGGCCGGGGGTCCATCGAACATCGGGGGGTGATGGGCCGGGTAGACGTCATCACCAGCACCTTGGGCAAGGCGCTC
>JAKLKE010000746.1 GCA_023150775.1 Myxococcota bacterium | reverse complement strand
CAAGGCCGTGTCCACCGCCGCCGTCCACTCCCCGAAGGCCGCCTCATCCGCCAGAAGCCGCCGCATCCAGTCGGCGTAGATCGTGTCCAGCGCGCCGAGATCCGGGCCCAAGGCGCCGAAGTCTACGGGGTCTACGCCGCCGATCCCGACCGCGCCGACCACCGGGGCCATGGGCGAGAACAGCGCCACGGCGTCTTCAGCCACCGTGAACAGCTCCGGGCCGATGAGCCAGCGCAGAAGCGCCACGAGGCCGCCGCCCGCCGCCGCCGCGCCGAGGAGGAGCAGGTTGTCTTCAGAGGTCAGATCAAAACGATCTACGCTGAGCACGGGGCTCTGCAGGTCGTAGAGCGCCACGTCCGGCGCCAGCTCGCCCGCCTCGTCCAGGCGCAGGCCCACCCGCAGACGCCCGGCGCGAACCTCGGGATCGTCCAGACGCACGATGGGCCGGGGCGAGCCGTCCTCGCCCACGCCGACGCCCACAAGCTCTACGCCCAGCTCCGCCTCGGGCAGAAGCCGAACCTCCGGGCGCTCGCTCAGGCGGATCTCCACGAGGTCCGCCCGCGCCAAGGCCGTCAACGACGCCGAGACCAGGTCGTCAGCGCCGCCGAGGAGCGACCAGCCCCGCGACACCTTCAGCCCCAGCCGCAGCCGGGCCGGGCCGTCGTCGCTCTGCAGGTGGCGAAGCTCCAGGCGGAGATCGAGGGGCGCGTCGGCCTCGGTCAACGACGCCGACCACGCCGCGCGCTCGTCAGCCCCGCTCACCGGCAGCGCGGCGCCCTCCCGCGCGCCCATGGCCAAGACGCTCGCCGCCAGCGCCACCGCCCGGCGACCCCGAGCCTCCGCGCCTTCGCCCTCGATGAGCTGCCCCGCCCAGGCGCCCAAGGCCGCCGCAGGATCCGCGACCAGCGCCGCCAGCGCTAACGCCGGGAGCGTGAGCGTTGAAGGCTCCTCGGCCCCGTCCCGCCGCTCGCTCGGCAGCCAGCCCACCAAGGCGAGCAGCGCCTCCAAGGCGGCCTGGGGCGGCCCCTTCGGCAGGGCGATGGCGACGAGCTTGAGCGCCTCGGGCAAGGCCGCGAAGGCCAGCCGCTCCTCGTCCGAGCCCTCCCCCGGCGCGGGCGGGAACACCAGCCGCAGGGGCGCGGCGCCCTCCGCCCGGGGGCTCAAGACGAGCTCCACCTCGCTGTCCTCGGCGTCATGCCGCGCCGTGAGCCGAAGCTCGGCGAGGGGCCCCTCCGAGATCGGCAAGCTCAGCGAGGCCTGGGCCCGCTGCTGGTCCACCAGGGCCTCACCGGGCGTGAGCGAGAACAGCCACAGCGCCAGGCGCAGCGTCGTCTCCGGCGCGGCGTCGAGCTGGGCGGGCTCCGGGGTGAGCGCGAGGCCCAAGGCGTAGCGCCCCGGCGTCTCCGCGTCGGCGGCCAAGGCGAGGTGCAGCCCCGGGGGCTCGGGCAAGGCCAGAAGCCGCGCGCCCAGGCCCTCATCCTCAGGGAGCAAGGCGATCAAGGCGTCGAGGGCCTCGCCCAGCGCCGCGGCGTCCCCGGCGGCCAAGG
>JAKLKE010000745.1 GCA_023150775.1 Myxococcota bacterium | reverse complement strand
GGACGCCCACGAGGGGGTCTCATCGAGGCCGTCGAGGTAGACGGTGAGCGCGCTGATGACCTCTGGGGCCTCGGGGTGGAACATGACGGACTGCATCCAGGCGGAGGCGAAGGCCGCGTAGTAGCCGTCTCCTAAGGCCGCGCGCATGGCGGGCTCCCAGACGTCCAGCGCCGTGTGGATCCAGTGCTGAAGCTCCTCCGGCGAGAGCCCCACCGCGGACAAGGGCCCTCCGAGCTCCATGGCGAGGGTCGCCTTGAGCAGCGCAGAGGCGTCCGCGGGCGCGACGTCTTGGGCCTCGGTCGGGCGCCTCAGCGTGAGCAGCCGGTGGGCCTCTAGGGCGGCGTCGTCCGCTGGCGCGGCGGGGGTGAGCCCGGCGACGGCGAAGTTGTGGATCACGTGGCGCCCGGTGCCGACGCCCAGCGTCCGGAATCGCAGCGACAGGGGGCCGCTCAGCGCGCGGAGCGCAGGCTGGGCGCCGGCCTCGACGCCGATCCGCTCGCCGTCTCGATCGACGGCGCAGCGGGCCCAGCCCGCCTCGAGGTCCAGCTCAAGCTCGACGCGGAAGCGCCGCCCCTCCACCCGGTCAAGCCGCGCCGAGCTGGCCGCGCAGCTCGTAGCGGCCGAGGCGCGGCAGCGGGCCGGAGGGCCCCGGCAGCCGGGGCGTGACCCTGTTGGGGGGGGCGTCGGGATACTCGTAGGTGAGCCCGGGGTCGAGGCCGGGGCTGGCGGGGCCGAGGCCCAGGCTGCCGAGGCCCTCGTAGTCGCCGCCGGGCTCGTCGAAGGTCGCCCCGCCCCGCGCGCCCCCGTGGCTGGCCAAGACGCCCGCGGCCGCGTCCAGTGACCAGCGCTGCTCGGGGTCGGCGTGGCTCAGGCCCCCGACGAGGGCCTGAAGCTCCGCCGAGTCGGCGAGCTGCTGCGCCAGCAAGCCCTTGAGCAGGCCGCCCAGCCCGCCGAGGTCGGCCGCCTGCACGGCGGCGCTGAGCGGCCGCAGCGGGCGCAGCAGCGAGGGGCTCCAGGGGTTGAGCAGCAGCACGTCCTCAGCCGAGAGCCCGCCGAAGCCCAGGCCTGACCGGTGGGCGGCGCGCACGGCCTCCACCAGGGTGGTCGCGATCTGGCGCGCGTCGGCGGCCTCCGGCGGGCTCAGGCTCGCGCTCAAGAGCGCCCCCTCCAGGGGAGGACGCTCCAAGAGCACGCTGTCCTCCAGCTCGTGCAGCGCGGAGACCTTGGGCAGGCCCAGGGCGCGCAGCCCCCGAGCCAAGGAGAGCACGCCCGTCAGGCGCTGGCCCTCCTCCAGCGTGATGCGTTGTAAGCCCACCCTGCGCCCGGCGCCCCGCTCGGCGCGGCCGAGGTACAGCCGCCCAGGCACGATGACCGCGTTGACGAGGAAGTCGCCAATGTGATGCCCGGGCTCCATTCAGGCGCCTTTGGGGTGGGTAGGTCGAGGTTCAGGGGTTGGGGCGGAGTGTACACCGACACGCGGCGAGCGCCCAGACACGGCCCGCGGAGTGAGCCGCGCCCACCGCGCCCAAGCATCCTAAGCGCGCCAAGGGCTTAAT
>JAKLKE010000744.1 GCA_023150775.1 Myxococcota bacterium | reverse complement strand
GAGCTCCCGGGCGTCGCTCTTGGGCAAGCCCAAGGCCCCGAGGCGCTCCGCCCGCGCCCGAGACACGGCCAGGGGCGTGACCCCTTGCTCCTCGACGCTGCACACGCTCATCACGAGGTCACGCAGAGAGCACAGGGGCCCGCCGCCTTGGCTCGACGCCGCGCGGCCGACAAAAAACGCGACCTCCGCGCGCTCGGCGAGGCCCCGCACCTCCTTCGTGAGCCGGCTCTTGCCGCTGCCGGTGTCTCCCAAGAGCGCCACGACCCCGCCGCGCCCTTCAGCGAGGGCCTCCATCGCGGCGGCGAGGCGCTCTAGCTCGTCGCCCCGGCGCACCCAGCGGCTCCCCGGCCCGGCCAGGCTCAGCCGCCGCCGCCCCCGCAGGAGCGCCACCCGGCCCTCGTCGTGGCCCCGGCGCATCGGCGGCCCGGGCTCGACGCGCCAGCGGTCGGCGGCGGCCCGGCCCAGCTCCTCGTTGACGCCGATCTGCCCCGGCTCGACGCTCGTGGCGATGCGCCGGGCGAGCTTGAGCGGCCCAGCGTGAACCAGCCGCCTGGGGCCATCCACCCCGGCGATCATCGCGATCTCCCCCCGGGCCACCCCCACGGCGAGCTGGGTGCCCGGGTGCAGCCTGCCCGACGCCACGCCGTCCTCTTGCAGATCCCAGGCCGCGGCCAAGGCCCGGTCCAGGGCGTCTTGGGGCGCCTCGTCGCCGAAGATCGCCGTGAGCGTGTCGGTGGTCTCGCCCTCAAGCTGCCCGCCGTAGCGGTGAATCACGGCGCGCACCCCGGCGATGAGCGCCTGCTCACGCCGGGCGTGCTCTTCAGGGTCTAAGGTCTCCGCCAGATCCGTGAGCCCCATGACCTCCACCGCGGCGAGGATCACCGCCCGGCGCTCGCCGACCTCCCCACGCTCTCCGGCGGCGGCGGGGCTCGGGCTCGTCGCCGGGGTGCCGCCCCCGGCCGTCGGGCGGTGGTCGAGGCGGCCCAGGTCCAAGGCGAGGCCCCGCAGCCGCGCCGCCGCCGGGTCGGGCCGCAGCTCGTCAGCGAAGAGCGAGCGCATCAGCTCACCCAGAGCCGCCGCGTCGCCCCGCTCGCCGAGCTGGTAGAGCACCGCGCGCAGCTCCTCCTCAAGCGCGTCGGCGCTCTGGGGGCGCTCGTCGGGATCATGGCTCAACAGCCGCCGCAGGAGCACGCAGAGCCTCGGCGGCAGCGTCGGGTCGATGAGCTCGGGGTCGGGCACCTCGGCCCCACGCACCCGGCGCAGCTTCTCGCCCAGGTCCGCCCCGTCAAAGAGCCGCTGGTTCGTGACCAGCTCATAGAGCACCACGCCCAAAGAGAACAGGTCCGAGCGGTGATCGACGGGCTCTCCCCCGGCCTGCTCCGGGCTCATGTACGCAAACTTGCCGCCGCCGGGGGCGTCTGGGTCCTCCAGGCCGCCCTCGGGCACCAGCCGCGCGATGCCAAAATCGACGAGCTTGACCTCGCCCTCGTACGAAACGAGCACGTTCTGCGGCGAGACGTCGCGGTGCACGATCCCGAGCGGCCGCCCGAGCGAGTCGGTCTGC
>JAKLKE010000743.1 GCA_023150775.1 Myxococcota bacterium | reverse complement strand
GAGGGTGATGACGCCGTCCGCGGCGCCGTCGTCGTCGCCGACGCCCCCATCGACCGGGGCCGGGGCGGGGCTCACGACGCTCAGCTTGTTGTCGATCCCGCCGACCGCGGCCAAGGCCACGCCGTCGATGGACACGGTGCAGTCCGCCGGGCTGGCGTCGTCCGCAGCGATGAACACGACGCTCAGCACGGCGTCGTTCACCGGCGCGGACGGGTTGCCCACGCCATCCGCCACAAACACCGGCCCGACGATCAGGTCCGCGCAGGAGGTGGTGACCAGCTCAGCGCCGGTGAAGCCGCCGCCGCTGCGCAGGATGTGGGAGACGGTGTGGCCGCCCGGCGGCAGCGCGTCGCCTTGGAGCAGATCGGCGGCGAGCACGTTCGGGACGAGAAGGGCGAGCAGGAACATCGGGCCATCCAGGCGAAGGGGGCCCTCAGGATGGCTGAGGTGGAGGGGGGTTGGCAAGCCCCCGGCGCCATTGTGTGGCCCACCACCGCGCGTCCATCGTCAGCAGGTGAAAGCTGAGCATCCCCAGGGAGAGCTCGGGGATCCGCACCGTCAACAAGATGCCCAGGTGCACCAGGACCATGGCCGTCCAGGCCAGCATACGACCCCGCCAACGAATCGAGAGCGGCGCGGCGAGCAGCTCAGCGCCCAACACAAAGAGGCTCAGCGCGGCGGAGAGGCCCGGCGGCAGGGCGATCAAGGCCTCTACGACGGGGCCTTCGCGGCTCACGCCCATCTCCAGCAGGGTGGACACGGCCACACCGTCGAGCCACTCCGGTCGGCTCAGCTTGGAGAGACCAGAGACCGTCGTCGAGAGCGCGAGGATGGCGCAAGCGCCTACATAAAGTGTCGGCGGCATCACCCAATCCGCCCGGCGCGGGGCCTGCCAAGGCCAGCGCGGCTCGCCCATCGGCGTGAGCGCAGAGGCGAGCAGGGCCCAGCCGGTGTAGCCCCAGGTGAGGTCGTACACCAGCGGGTTCTTGGCGAGCAGGCTCACCAAGACAAACCACAGACCCAGCGCGACGACGCGGCGGCGCAGGCCCAGGGCAAAACAGACCGAGAGCCCGAGGCCGAGCAGGTGCCAGAAGGTGACGAAGGCCGGGGAATCCAGCACAAACAGCGGGCTAGGAAAAACCACCCAGAACGCCGTGTCGCCCAGATCTAAGCCGCCTCTGGCGTAGAGCTCATCGGTGTAGGGCAAGACGCGGGCGAAGTGCGCGGTGAGCAGGGCCCCCAGGCCCAGGCGCCAGGCGGCGTAGAGCCCCGGAGGCATCGCCGCCCGGGCGTCGGCCTCGGTGAAGGGCCATACCAAGCCGCCATTCAAGGTGAACACTCCACACGAAGCACGCCGCCCTCATTTGTGTGGGGTGTGACGGTAACGAAGCTCGCCACCTCCGGCGGCGTCGGGGCGCCCAGCTCCCGTAAGAGCGTGGCGGGATCACACAAAAAATGCTGGGCGACGACGTCTCGGAGCGGCTCTGGCAGGCCCGCCCCGAAAGACAAGGTGTGGGTGAGCACGGCCCGGCGCACCATCGGGCCACGAATCTGGGCGAAGCGCGCC
>JAKLKE010000742.1 GCA_023150775.1 Myxococcota bacterium | reverse complement strand
ACCTGGTACGACGGCGTCGATCAAGACTGCGACGGCCAAGACGACTTTGATCAAGACGGCGACGGCTTCCGCGTCTGTGAGGAGTGTGGCGACACCGACCCCTCAGTGAAGCCCAACGACGCCCCAGAGATCTGGGGCGACTGCCTCGACCAGAACTGCGACGGCAACGACGGTGATCAAGACGGCGACGGCTTCTTGCCCGATGGTTACGACGCCGACTGCCCCGACTGGGCCACCCTCAACCCCAGCCGCGCCTTGGGCGACTGTTACGACAGCCTCACCGAGTCCCTGCCCGGCGGCGGCCCCCTCAACGGCCTCCCCGCGCCCAGCCCCAGCGACGTGTCGCCCGGCGCCGAAGACGCCCCCTACGACGGCGTAGACGCCGCCTGCGACGGTGATCTCGGCGAGTTTGACGCCGACGACGACGGCTACGACAGCGCCGGGCAGCTCGGCTACGACGGCCAGCCCGCCGGTCTCGACTGTGACGACTCCGACGCCCTCGTGAGCCCCGCGGCCCTGGAGTCCTGCGGCGGCGCCGATGAAGACTGTGACGGATCTATCGACGAGCCCGACGCGCTTGGCTGCGCCGACTATTTCCGCGACGACGACGGCGACGGCTACGGCGTCGGCGCCGCGTCTTGCCTCTGCGAGCCCGAGGCGCCCCTCACCGCGAGGGCCTCCGGCGACTGCGACGACGGCGACGAGACCCTCTCCCCCGGCGCCGCCGAGGTCTGTGACGCCTCAAACCGCGACGAAGACTGCGACGGCTACACCGACAACGACGACAGCGGCGCCACGCCCCGGGCCACCTACTACCCCGACGTAGACGGCGACGGCTACGGCGACATCGCCTCGGGCGGCAAGTCCCTCTGCGAGACCGAAGGGGTGTACACCACGACGACCCGCACCGACTGCGACGACGCCCGGGCCGACGTGAACCCCGGGGGTGTTGAGGTCTGTGACCCCGACGACGCCGACGAGAACTGCAGCTCCGTCGCCGACGACGCCGACGCCAGCGCCTCGGGCAAGCTGCGCCACCACAAAGACAACGACGGTGACGGCTACGGCGACCGCGCCGATGGCGGCCAGCTCCGCTGCGACCCCAACAGCACCTACCGCGTCACCAACAAAGAGGACTGCGACGACACCGACGCCAACATCTCCCCCGCCGCCACAGAGGAGTGTGACGTTGACGACACCGACGAGGACTGCGACGGCCTCGAAGACGACGAAGATCCCGATGTAGACCTCAGCGCCGGGCTCACCTACCACCCCGACGCCGACGGCGACGGCTACGGCGCCAGCGACGACGGCCGCCTGCTCTGCGACCCCAACGAGCCCTACGACACCCTCGACGCCCGAGACTGTGATGACTCCCGCGCCGACATCCACCCCGCGGCGACTGAAGAGTGTGACGCCCTCAACCTCGACGAGGACTGCGACGGCCTCGCCGATGACGACGACTCCACCGCCCGCTCCAGCGGCAAGACGCGGGCCTACCCCGACGCCGACGGCGACGGCTACGGCGACGAGACCAGCGCGGGCATCAACCGCTGCGATCCCGACGAGG
>JAKLKE010000741.1 GCA_023150775.1 Myxococcota bacterium | reverse complement strand
CCCGGCCGACGCCGAGCCGGGCCTACGCCGTGGTGTTGGCCGCCACCGGCGCCCTCGCCCTGACGCAGACCGCCCCTGAGCGGCTCCTGCTCAGCCACAAGCTCCAGCTCGCCGTGCAGCTTCAGGTCTCCGAGTGGTCGCCGATGCTCGGCTTGGGGCTCGTCGGCGCGGTGATGACTCGCCCGAGCCCTCGCCTCTGGGCCGCCGCCGCCTTGGGCCTCTGCGCCGCCCTCTCGATGAACCCGGCCTTCACCGCCCTGAGCTTGGGCCTCTGCGCCTTCGGGCTCAGCGAGCGGGCGGCCCCGGCGGCCTGGGTCGCGGCGCTGAGCCTCTGGGCTGGGCTCTGGGCCGGGGAGGGGAGCGCCGCGGTGAGCCTCGTTGGGGGGGTGGTGCTGGTCGCTTGCGCCCTGGGGCAGCCTGGGGAGCGTGTCGCCGCCTTGGTCGCCGCGGGGCTGTTCACCGTGGCCTCGCCCCACGCCGCGCTCACGGAGACCGGCGCCTTGGGCCTGCTCGCCACCGTCGCGCTCTTGGGTCGGGCGGTCTGGACCCGCTCGCCGTGGATGGCCACCCTCGCCGTCGGTCTCACCCTGGCGAACCTCGGCGAGCCCGGCCTGGGCCTGAGCCTGATGGTCGCGGGCCTGCTCCCCGAGCCCGAGCCCCAGGCGCCTCGGGCCCTGCTCACCCACACGAGCGCCGTCGTCGCCGCCCTCGCCCTGCTCGTCTTGGGCGCGGGTTTAGGCCCCGCCCCGGCGCTAATCTTGCCCCTCGGCGTTGGGCTCTGGGCGCTCCTCAGCCAGCCGCCCGCGCCGCGCCTGTGGAGCCTCCTCGGCCCGTCTGTCGCCTTGGCGGCGCTGCTCCTTCGTTGGGGGCGTGAATGAGCCCCTTCGCGCTGATCTTCGCCTTGGCCGCGGGGGCGCTCCTCTGGGGCTCGCCGGGCGACCCCGTCCCCGCCGTGGGTCTCCTCGGCCTCGGCCTCGCCTTGCCCCGAGGCCTGAGCCCCAGGGCGCTCCTCGGCGCGGCCATGGCGGGGGCGGGCCTCGTCGCGCTGAGCCTCACCACCACGCTCTGGGCCTGGCTCCTGGCGTTCGAGCTGATGAGCCTGGGGATGGAGCGCGCGGGCTTGACGGGCGAAAAATCTCGAAGCTCTTCATCGACACATTATTATTCAAGTATTTGTTTTTTAATGTCATTCTCACTACATGAGATGTTGTTCTCCGGGCCCATTTCTACCGGACTCTTCACCTTAGGGATGGGCCTGCGGCTGGGGATGAGCTTGGCGTCTCCGCCACCTGCGGCGGCGCTGGGGCTCACGCCGATCTTCGGTCTGGTCGCCCTCAGCGCGGCGCAGCGGCCGCTGGGCCTCGACGCTGAGGCCCTCGCGCCTTGGGGGGCCTTGGCGCTCTTGAGCCCCGTCGTGAGCGCCGCTTTGGGTGGGCGGATGGCCCCGGCTGTGGCCTTGTCCCAGCTCGGCCTCGGCCTCGCCGCGTCTCTCACCCTCCCCGCCCCCTCCTGGCGCCTGCCCTGGGCGCTCACCGCCCTGGCGACGGGCCCGCTCCTCAGCGCCACGCCGGGCTCGCTCAGCGCCT
>JAKLKE010000740.1 GCA_023150775.1 Myxococcota bacterium | reverse complement strand
GGCGAAGGCCGTTGAGCAGGTCGCCGCGCGCCGCCCGCTTCAGCCCCAGGTGTGGTTCATCCTGGGCGAGCTGCGCTTAGAGCTGGGCCTCGCCGACGCGGGTGAGGACGCGCTGCTCACCGAGCTGCAGCACCACCCGTTCTCCGGCGCCACCCGCGCCATGCTCGCGCAGCTCTACGTGGAGCAGAACCGGCTGGTGGACGCGGTGAAGATCCTTCGCCCGATGCTCAACGTGAACCCCGAGGATCCCATCGCGAACGCGCTCACGGCCACGGCGTACCTCAAGATGAAGCGCCCAGACCGCGCCGCGCCTCACCAGGCGCGCTGCGCCGGGTTTGAGGGCTGCCCCTGATCCGTCGTCGCCGTCGCCGCCGCGCCGCCGCCCGACCAGCGGGTCAACAGCGCCAGCGCCGCGCCCTCGCGCCAGTCGGAGCAGCCGCTGAGCGCCTCGGCCAGGGCGCGTTGCCAACCTTCGCCGGTCTCTGACAAGAGCCCGATGAGGCAGCCCGCCGTGCGCTCGTTCAAGAGGTAGGGCAGGGGCTCGCCGCCGGGCAGCACGACGCCTTGGTAGCTCATGAAGCGGCCATCGGGGTAGATCATCCCCATGCCAGAGCGCCAACGCCAGCGCGGGTGACGACGTAGACGCCAGGCCAGCTCCCACTGAGGGGGCTCCATCTGGCGCATCTTGTGCCAATGGGGGAGGGGTTCGAGCATGTTCAAGGAATAACAGAACTTTTGTTCAGTGGTTGTCCGCGATCGACGGTCAACGGATGCCCACCGCGACCTGCCGGTCCTGCGACTGGAGAGGCGCAGCGTGGTCTGCGCCGCGCCGAGAGGTGCGCGCATCCCCAAAACCGGAGCGTGATCCTCCTCATCAACCGCCTTGCGCGCGCTCTGCGGACTGACCACAGGACTCGGGGTATACTCGCGCTCTCTCAGGGAGCGTGGTCGTGATGAGCGCTCGAATTCCCCAGATCCCCTCGCGCCGGGTGTCGCCATGACGCGGCACCTCGTCGATCCGTACCTCGGAAAGACCTTAGACGGCCGTTTCCAGGTCGAGAAGCGGCTCGGAGAGGGGAGCATGGGCGGCGTGTACCGCGCCACGGATCACACGACGGGCAAAGTCGTCGCGCTTAAGGTGATTCACAAGCACCTCGCGCGCTTCCCCAACATCGTCAAACGATTTGAGCGGGAGCTGGCGATCACCGCCGCCCTGCGCAGCCCGTGGACGGTGCACGTCGAGGCGTTCTCCCGCTCGGCGAGCCCCGAGATGTACCTCGCGATGGAGCTGCTCGACGGCAAGTCGCTCTCTGAGGTGATCAAAGAGAACAAGCAGCTCTCCCCGGCGCGCATCGTGCACATCGGCGCGCAGATCGCCCGAGGCCTCGCCGCCGCCCACGCCCAGAAGATCATCCACCGCGACCTCAAGCCCGAGAACATCATGCTCGTGCGTGAGGGGGACGACGCCGATCACGTCAAGATCCTCGACTTCGGCGTGGCGCGAATCGTCGAGGCCGCCGCAGACGAGGACGAGGGCGCGAACCGCTGGGAGACCCTCACCCGCGTCGGCGCGCCGATCGGCACCTTGCA
>JAKLKE010000073.1 GCA_023150775.1 Myxococcota bacterium | reverse complement strand
AAGCTCCAGCTTCCCGACGACCTCCTCCAGCGGGTCTACTTCCAGCGTAGGCTTCGCGATGCCTTCATTCGGCGGGTCTACCTCCTTGTCTGGCTCAGGGCGTAGCTCAAGCCCCTGCGCTGGCCGGTGTTTGCCCCCAGCGAAGCGCTCCAGCGACGGAAACCGCCGCGCGACCATCCTCAATAGCCGGAGATCACGGTGGCTCCCCCACATGGAGGTCTTCCAGGGCAAGGCGTCTCCCGCCGCGTCCGCCCGAGACAGCACCCGGACCTCGCTCTGATCGACGGTCAGCTTCCAGGTCTCGACGCGCCCACCTCCGTCGGCGGAGTGGCTGCCCTCTTGGTTGAGCAGGAGCGGCGAGTAGACGACGACGTCGTCGGGGGAGGCCCTCTCCGCTGGAGGGGCGAAGAAGAGCGCGGCGGCGGTGGCCCGGGCGCGGCCCCCAAAGAGCACCTCGCGCAGGTTCGTGAGGTTCGCGACGACGTGTACGTCAAGCCGCGTGAAGAAGGCCGCGCGAAAGTCGCCCTGGCTCTCCAGCAAGGTCATCGCCGGGACGATCAGCGCGGCCATGCCCCCGGACACGCCGCCCTCCGCGCCCGGGGTCGAGTCTGGGCGCCGCAGCAGCGCCGACGCCCTCCAGGCGAAGGCCTGGGCGAGCTGGCCGCCGCAGGTCGGGTGCTCCTCCTTGTTGGCCTTGGTGTTCATCCACTGAAGCGCCCGCCGATGGCCCACGACGCCCGCCTTGGCCTTGGCCCAGGGCGGGTTGCCGATGATCCAGTCAAAGCCGGTTCGGTCTGCTGCGAGACTCAGCGCATCGTCAAAGAAGTCGCCGACCAGGACATTCTTCTTGTGCAGCGTCGGGAGCTGAAACCCGGTCTCCGGCGCCAAGGCGTCATCGGGGAGCTGGTCGAGGAGCGCCAAGGCGAGGCTCAGCTCGGTCACTCGGCAGGCGCCCGCGTCTTGGTCCACCCCGAAGATCGACGTGGTCAACAGCTCACGCAGCTCCACGGCGGAGGGCTCCCTCCCTCGCTCGTGTCGGTGAAGCTCCACGAGGAGCTGGTAGGTCGCCACCAAGAACGCGCCCGATCCGCAGGCGGGGTCGAGCACCCGCATCCCCGGGCGCAGCGGGCGCAGCGCGTGAAGCTCGGCGAGCACAAACTGCACCAAAGGCAGCGGCGTGTAGTAGGCCCCTTGATCCTCGCTGCGCCCCTCATCGTCCACGAACTGCTCGTAGATGGAGGAGAGCAGGGCGACGGGGATGTGCGAGAAGGCGTAAGCGCGGAAGTCGAGGTGAAGCTGGCCGTCCACTTTGTCGCCGCGCAACACCCCAGCCACGAGCTGAACCTGGGCGTCGGTCACCACCGCATCCTTTGGGACCGGAAAGATGGAGCCGTTGAGCCAACGGTCGACGCCCGCGACGAGCGCCTGAAACGACTCCCAGGTGATGCTTTGGCCGAACAGCTCGGTGGGATCGAGGCCCCAGCCCTGCACCCGCGCGTCGCTGAGCAGGCCACGCTCGTGCAGGTAACGCAGGTAGATGAAGCGCCCGATGAGCGCGTGGGCGGTCTCCGCGGAGAGGGACCCGCGGAGGTGCGCCCCCAGCTTCTTGAGCTCCGCCAGCAGGCGCTCGCTCACCCGGGCCTTGGGCTTCAGCTTGGCCCCCAGCCGCGCCCACACCGCGCCACTGTCGATGTTCTCGGCGCGTAAGGCCGCGAGCCGATCGGCGGCCTCGTGGAAGGCGACGCAGGCCTCCAGCACGCCGCTTTGCTGAGCCCGCTTGGTGGAGGGGTGGTACTCAAACCCGGAGTACAGCCGCACCCCCTCGGGGGTCCCGACGAGCAAGAACGGCGCCGCCCCTTGGTTCCAGACCATGCGATGCAGCGTGTCCGCGATCTGCTCATTCGGCGCCTCACACACGACCACGACCGGCGTAGCCGCGCCGGGGGCCCGGCTGTGGCGAAGGACGTACACCCCGCGTAAGGCGCCACCTAACCCCGGCGCGCGGGCGGCGGCCTCGGCGTGGCGGAAGGTGTGGGCGTGCTCCGGCGCCAGCGACCATCGATCGGGCCGCAAGAACCCCTCTGCGCTCGTGTACCCCAAGGCGTCGAGGAGCGAGTCGACCTTCTTCGTGACGGTCGCGGCGCCGTCAGCGAGCAGGAGTGCGGTTTGCGAGGAGCCGGACATCGTTCGCCTTGGTCGGTCAGCGTGGCGGAGGAGAGCTTGTGCAGGAGGCGTTGGACGAGCTGAAGGGTAGCACAACGCGCGGATCCCGTCCAAAGCGGCGCGGGCGTCGTCGTCCTTGTGGGTGGCCTCGACTCTGCCCCCGGGGCGCTGAGCCCCAATAGGCGTCACCGCCCCCACTTCAGCCTGCAGGTCCACGGTGGGGCGCTCCACCCCAAGGATCACAGCCTGTGACGCGCAGAGGGAGCCGCCCCTCTGGACACCCCGCACGGTGAGATCCCCACAGAGGGCCGTTGTACTGGACACCTCACAGAGTGCGACGCCTAGGGTGAGTCGCCCCACTGGACACCCCACACCCTGCGACGCGCAGAGGGAGCCGCCCCCCTGGACACCCCACAGAGTGTGACCCCTGCAGAGAGGCGCCCCACCGCGGAGATCACAGGCCGCTGACCCCCTGGGCGGGCGCTAGGCCCCGCCCGCCGCGCTCAGCGCCCGGAGCGGAAGAAGCTGCGCACCAAGACCTTCTTGCCCGGAAACAGCAGAGTGAGCGCCGGGGACAAGGCGTTGAACACCTCCCGGGCGTTCTTCGCGGCGATGGCCAAGGCGGCCTCGGCGACGCGCTCGGCCTCCTCCAGGGCCTTGTGGTTGTTGAGCTCGGCCTCGACCTGGGCGAGCAGGGTGCGGGTGTGGGTGATGTCCCCGGCGAGGCTCTTGAAGCTGGGGTCGGCGGAGAGCGCGTCGCAGGCGACCTTGATGTAGGAGCGCTTCTCGTCGGAGATGCTGCCCTTGAGCACATCGGAGTGGTTCTGGGGGAAAGCGGCGCGGTAACGGTCGTCCTCACGTTTCCGCTGCACGACGTAGAGCGCCCCGGCGCTGAGCTGACCGACGGAGGCGAAGAGCTCATCGACGAGCACCTCCACCACCGCCGAGGACACCAGCCGCGACTCTTGGGCGTTGGCCTCGGCCTCATCGGCGACCCGCAGGTTGTTGCGCGCGGTCACGGCGCCGCCGTGAAGGCTGGCGGCGCTGGGGTACGCCGCGAGGCGGCGGGTTGAGAAGCTTAAGTTACGCAGCAGCTCGGGCACGCTGGCGGCCTCGCTGAGCGACATTCGCACGGTCATAGGGGACATGCTCCGGGTTGAGGTTCTCTCGGGACACGGTCTTGATGAACGTTCGGGAGTGTAGCATCACTCCACCACCAACCCCCCCCGCGACACCATCGCCCCCAGGCCGGCGGCCCGCAGCGCCTCGGCCACCTCGGGGTCGTGCTCCAGGCCGCGCCCCAACAGGAGCCGGCCCGGCGCGGCCTCGGGCAACAGGGACAGGGCCTCCTCCACCGGGGCGCCCATGGGCACGATGGGGTCGGAGGCGCGCTGCTGCACCTCGACGGCGGGGCCCACGGAGAGCGCCGCGCCGAAGCCCGCGCTCACCAATGACCGGGCGGCGGTGAGGCCTTGGGCGAAGGTGTCGAAGGTGGCCAAGGCGCCGCGCTCACCGACGATGAGGCGGCGGGGGCTGTGGCCTCGAAGCAGGCGCTCCAGGTGGTCGAGCTGGCCCGCGCCGCCTTGGGGGGGGGCGCCTAAGGTGGTGAAGCGCAGGGCCTCGACCTTGAGGTCGGGGTGGATCAGGGCGGCGGGTAAGAGGCCCCGGGCCTCGGGCAAGCCCAGGAGTCGGCCGGCGCTGAGCACGTCGGGGGGGCGCACCGTGCGCTCGATGGCGATCTCTACGGGCCGGGCGGCGCGGCTGTGCAGGGTGATGCGCTGCTCGCCGGGGCCCACGACGAGGCGGGGCGGGTCTACGCCCTCATCGTGGGCGGTGAAGCTCGCCGTGCCGTCGCCCGCGGGGGCGTCGAGCACGTCCAAGATCGCGCTCTCCCGAGGGGGCCAGGTGCGCACGCGGTAGGCGCCGGGCTTGAGGTGCAGGGTGTGCTCGACGCTGGCGTCAGGCTCCAGGCGCTCGCGCAAGATCACGATGGGCTGCTTCGCCGGGCTGCCCACACACTCCACGGGCACCTCGTCGGGGCGCAGGGCCGGGGCGGCGCGGAACGAGACGGCCACGGCGTCGGGGAAGGTGCGGTCGAACCAGATGTTGCACGACGAGCAGTGCACCCGGACGGCCTCGCCGATGCGCTCGGCGCGCTGTGCGGGGCCCACACAAGACGGGCAGATGAGCTCCCAGCGCATCGCCAAGATGCCCTCTCGCACGCCCTGGAGCATCCCGAGGATCACCGGGTCGGCGGCGTAGCCCCAGTCGGCGGCGAGGCGCAGAGGCATGAGGCGGTCTTGCTCACGCAGAGGCAAGGTGCGCAGGGCGTCGAACAGGGCGGTCTTCACCTGGGCGGGCTCGATCTGGGCGCGGCTGAGCAGGGCCTCGGCCTCGGCGCCAAGGGGCGGCGGCGCGAGGTTCGGCGGGGCGCCGCGGCCCGAGAGCTCGGTGAGCAGGGCGGAGAGCGCGCGCTCGACCTTGGGCGCGGAGCTGAGGCTGAGATCGGCCATCACGACGGGGCGCAGCAAGAAGTTGCGCGGGGTGACCGAGACCGAGTAACGAACGGCGGTGCCGCCGTCGGGCTCGGGGCGCAGGCGGAGCTGCACGGTCATCTCCTCGGCAGGCCCGCCCATGAAGCGGCGCGTGGAGCGGTACCACTCCGGCGCCTTCCAGCTCCAGGGCAGCTCCTCCCACTCCGCGGTGATGCCCGCGAAGAACACGCCCTTGCCCGTGCGGCGCGTCGAGCCGTCGCTGAGCTGGAGCTGCTCAAACTTGAACCCGAGCTCGGCGACACGATTAAAACGATCCGTGTCAGAGAACACCGACCAGGTGTCCTCGATCGTGGCGGGGGAACGGAGCTCCCAGACCTTAGTGATGGGCTCGGCCAAGTCCTTCCTCGGGCAGTGGGGCGCTCCATCATACCGGAGTTTCGGGCGATCGAGCTTGAAGGGCCCCAAGGCCCTCGATAGTCTGCCCTCGACAAAACCCCGGGAGGTGCCTCATGGCCAAGATCCTCGACGCGCTCACTCAACACTGCACTGAAGAGGGCTGGCGCTTTGACCCCGTGCCAGACCGCCCCGCGATCCGGCTGTCGTTCTCCGGCAAACATGGGCGCTGGGTCACCTACGCCTCGGAGCGTCTCCCCAGCGGCGCGCCCCGGCAGGCCCTGGTGTACTCGGTCTCCAGCGTGAACGTGCCTGAAGACCGCCGCGGCGAGGTGGCGGAGTACCTCACCCGGGCCAACTACGGCATGGTGATGGGCAACTTTGAGATGGACTACAGCGACGGTGAGGTCCGCTACAAGACGGTCCTCGACATCGGCGACGGCGAGCTCGACCCCAAGGCCCTGCGCCCCCTGTTCAGCGAGAACCTGCGCACCTTCGACCGCTACTTCCCCGGCCTCATGGCCCTGCTCTACGGCGGCGTGAGCGCTGAAGCCGCGGTGAACAAGGTCGAGTCCGGCGGCTTTGAGGAGTCCAGCGAGAGCTGAGGCCCTCGCTGACGCGGGCGCTCAGTCCCGCACGCCAAACTCGGCACCGACGGTGAGGTTGAAGGTGAAGCCGTCATAGTCGGCGCCGCTGCGCAGGAGCCCCCGGCGGTAGACGCCGATCCCGGCGCTGGCGGGGATACGCAGGGTGTCGTCCTCGTAGAGCACCTGGCGGAAGCCGACGCTCGCCACCCCAGCGGGGCGGGCGACGGAGCGGGCCGTGGGCTGGCCGACGTCCTCGACGACGATGGCCAAGGTCGAGACCCCGGCTTGGAGGTAGAGCCCGGTGTTGTCGGCCTTCCAGTAGCCCGTGGTGGTGAGGCCCCAGGCGAAGAGGCCGCCTTGCGTGCGGTTGGGGCGCAGGCCGAGGCCCAGATCAAAGGAGGCGTGGGGGACGAGCCAGCGGCCGACGCCGCCATACCCGCCGCCGCAGGGGATGCAGCGGCCGAGCTCCAGGGCGGCGGAGAGGCGCGGGGGCTCAAGGCCGATGGACGCCCAGGCCTCGACGATGGCGTCCTGCGGAGTGGGCTCCGGCGCGGGCTCCGGCGCGGGCTCTGGCGCGGGCTCGACCACAGGCGGCGCGGGCGTAGGCTCCGCCACGGGCGGGTCTTCAGCGAGGGCGGCGGACACAAAACAGAGAAGGAGAGGGGACATCGTGCTCCTTGGGGGCCTAGGGGCCCTCGTCTTCGCCGTCCCAGTAGGCCCGGGTGGCCTGACCGTCTAAGAAGAGGCTCAGGGTGCGCTGGGCGGGGTCGCCGCCGGGGGCCATGCCCGCGAACACGCCGATCTTGCCCGAGTCGGGGTAGACGCAGATGTCGGCGGCGTGCATGGTGCTGAGGCAGAGGTACCGCAGCACCTCGGACCCGGTGTTGATGAGCTGGTGGGCGTCGGTGGACACGGGCAGGGCGACGTAGGCCCCGGCCCGCAGGGGCACGGCGTCTTTGCCGATGCGCAGCGTGCCTTCGCCGCTCAGGATGTACAGGGCCTCCTCGTTGGAGCTGTGGAAGTGCGCGGGCCAGGCCCGTTTGCCCGGGGGCACCTCCATCAACGAGCAGCCGAGCTGCACGCCCCCGGCGGCGCGGCCGAGCTGGCGGCGGGTCGAGGCGAAGCGCTGCCCACGGGCGGTCTCCACCTTGGGCACGTCCTCCTCAAACACGACGCGGCGGGACATCGGGGCTCCAGGCGGGGCGGGGCTAAGGCACGACGAGGCGGCGCAGGAGGCCCTCGGTCTCGGCCTTCCACGCCTCATAGGTGGCGGACTCGGCCCAGAGCTCTTGCAGCTCGGAGCTGGTCAGCACCCGGGTGACGGCCTCGCGGGCGAGGGGGACGAGGGGGCCGCCGGGCAGCTCGCAGTGGTCCATGAGCCACTTCACGGCGTTCTCAGGCAGGGGGAAACGGGCGTAGCCCTGCAGGGCGGCGACGATCTCGGCGGCGGCGATGGCGGCGGCGGCGTCGGCGCTGTCGAGGTACTCCGGGGCGTCGGGGTCGCCGACGGCCAAGGCCAGGGCCTCCCGGATGAAGCCGAGGTCAGGAGCCGAGGCGAGGTCGCCGAGCCAGTCCAGCGCGCGGTCGTTGTCAAATGGTCCTTCACCCCAGGCGCCCATGCTGCTCTCCATTGTGTGGTGGTGTCGGGGCGCTCACAGGGCCCGCATCCCGGGGGCCTCACGCCCGCTCATCTGCACATACTCATCATAGCTGCCGTGGTAGACCCGGGGCCCCTCGGGGCTGAGCTCCACGACGCGGGTGGCCAAGGCGCGTAAGAAGGCGCGGTCGTGGCTCACGAAGATGAGGGTGCCGTCGTAGTCTTGGAGCGCCTTGACGAGCGCACGTTTGGTCGTGAGGTCGAGGTGGTTGGTGGGCTCGTCCAAGACCAAAAAGTTGGGCATGTCGTAGAGCATCTTCGCCAGGGCCAGGCGGCTGCGCTCGCCGCCGCTGAGCACAAAGATGGGCTTCTCGATCTCGTCGCCGGAGAAGCCGAAGGCCCCGGCGAGGCTGCGGATGACGCCGCGGTCGGCCTTGGGCGCGTGGGCCTCTAGCTCCTCCAGCACCGTGCGGTCGCCGGAGAGCTGCTCCATCTGGTGCTGGGCGAAGTAGCCGAGCTGCACGGAGGCGCCGACGACGACCTGCCCGGCGTCGGGGGGCAACACGCCGGCCATCATCTTGAGCAGGGTCGTCTTTCCGGCGCCGTTCTCGCCCATGATCGCCCAGCGCTCGCCGCGGTGAACCATGAGCTCCAGCTTGTTGTGGATCACCCGGTCGCCGTACCTCTTGACGAGGCCCTTCACGGCCAAGACGTCGTTGCCGCTGCGCTCGGGGCGGCGGAAGTTGAAGCTGCGCTCGACGAGGCGTTTGGGGGGCTCGACGCGCTCGATCTTCTCTAGCTTTTTGGCCCGGGACTGGACCTGGCTCGCTTTGCGGGGCTGGGCGCGGAAACGTTCGATAAAACGCATGTCCCGGGCGAGCATGGCCTGCTGCTTCTCGTACTCGGCCTCCCGCTGGGCGGCGTCCAGGGCCCGGGCGCGCTCATAGGCGTCGTAGTCGCCGACATAGGTGCGGAGCGTGCCGCCGTCGATCTCGATGACCTTACGCACCACACGGTTCATCACGTCGCGGTCGTGGCAGGTCATCAAGATCGCGCCGGAGAAGGCCCGCAGCCAGCCCTCCAGCCAGAGGATGCTCTCGATGTCGAGGTAGTTGGTGGGCTCGTCGAGCAGCAAGAGGTCGTGGGGGGCGAGGAGCAGGCGGGCGAGCTGAACACGCATCCGCCAGCCGCCGGAGAGCGCGCCGATGGGGCCGTCTACCTCTTCAGGCCGGAAGCCCAAGCCGGCGAGGATGGCCCGGGCGCGGGCGTCGAGGTCGTAGCCGCCGCCGTCCTGAAAGCGGGCCTGGACCTCGCCGTAACGCTCCAAGATGGCGTCATAGTTCGGGTCGTCTACGTCGCCGAGCTTGGCCTCAAGCTCCTCAAGCTCACCGGAGAGCGCGGCGACGGCCCCGGCCCCGGCCACCGTCTCGGCGAGCACGCTCTTGTCGCCGTACTCGGCGAAGTCTTGGCGGAACACGCCGACAGAGAGGCGCTTGGGGCGCTCGACGTTGCCCTCGTCGGGCTTCTCTTCGCCGAGCAGCAGGCGAAAGATGGTGGTCTTGCCCGCGCCGTTGGGGCCGACCAAGCCGACCTTCTCGCCGGGGTTGATCTTGAGGTTGGCGCCCAGAAAGAGCACCTGGCTGCCGTACTGTAAGGTGACGTTGTTCAGCTCGACCACGGTGGGCTCCATCAGGGGGCGGCGGGCGGCCCCCCTTAACCACCTCCGCGCGGGGTGGCGCCACTCTGAGGCCACCAAGCGGGGCTCAACACCGACACGGCTGGCCCGGGGAGCCCCGTCGTCTCGGAGTGGTGCAGGCAGAAGCGCACGCCGGGGGGCGCCTCTTCGGGAGGCGAGGCGCCGCCGCCGTAGAGGGTGTCACCCAAGAGCGCGAGGCCGACGCTGGCGGCGTGGGCGCGGATCTGGTGCATCACGCCCGTGGTGATGACGGCCTCCCACAGCCGCCCCGAGACCCGCCGAAGCCGGGTGTGCGCGGGGTAAAAGTGGCCCCGGGCCTGGGTGTTGGGCCCACGCTGCACCACCATGCGGTCGCGGCGGGAGGGGTGGTGGCCGATGGGGGACTCCAAGAGGTGTGAGTCCCAAGGCACGTCGTTGCGGGCGATGAAGCGGTATCGTTTCGCCAACTGGCGACCGGAGAACAAGGCCCGAAGTGTGGCGAGGGCTTCAGGCGTGCGCGCGGCGAGCACGAGGCCCGAGGTGGAGGTGTCGAGGCGATGCGCCAAGCCACCCTCAAAGCCTCGGGGGAAGGGTTGGTCGTGGTCTGGGGCGATGCGGAGGAGCGCGGCGAGGAGGCTCGGGCCCGCAGGATCCTCATGGGGCGGGAAGACGGGCAGGCCCGGCGGCTTGTACAGCCAGCGCAGGTCTGAAGTCTCGGCCAGCACGGCGGGGCCGTCAGGGCAGGCGAGGGCCGTCATGCCTCGGCCAGGTCCTCAAGGCTCACGGCGTCGAGCTGCACCTGATCCAAGAACGCCGACCACACGAGGTAGGCCACGAGGCAGGCCTGGTTCTTCACCCAGCTCGGCGCCAAGACGGGCGGGCGCACGAGGCCCTCCTCGACGAGAGGCGCGAGCAAGAGCGCGTCCCCAGGGGTCATCCGCCCGGCGAAGAGCAAGCTCGGCAGCTCCGGGCGACCCAAGGCGATGGCCCGGCGCATGAAGTTTGAGACGAGGTTGAGGCCCTTGATGTAGACGACGTCTTTGGTGAGCACGACCCCACCGCCGCGCACGTCGCCGCCTCGGAAGACCCGCTGGGCCGAGGCGAAGCTCTCCTCCCGGGTCTGACCGGCGGACTCAAAGAGCCGGTAGATCTCCAAGAAGTCAGCGCCCGAGAGCGCGGCGTCGATGGCGCGCACCCGCAGGGCCAATCGGCGCAGCCGGGCGACGTCGCAGCAGTCGGTGATCAGCTCGGCCAAGGTGGCGAGGCCCTCTTGGGTGCAGGTCGTGCGGGGGGTCGAGAGGCCCAAGCAGCGCAACACAGGCTGATCTTTGCCGTTTCGCCGGGTGGCGGCGTGCACCATGGCCTCGTGGTGGTAGAGCTGCATCACCGCGGCTTCAGAGAACTTGGCGTCGGCGCGCAGGCGCACCCGGGTGGAGCTGGCGCTGGCCTTCGCCGCCAGCTCGGCATCCAACACGACGGTGAGGGGCGGGCTGTAGAAGTCGGGCGCGAACAGGGCGCGCAGGCGCTCGGCGACGACCACCGCGGGGAGGTCCTCGTCGGGGTGCAGGGTGCTAAAGCCGTCGGTGCGGGCCAAGAGGTGCTCGGCGGCGTCGCGCTGGGAGGGGCCGCCGGGGTGGATGAGGTCGGCCGGGGCGCCGTAGAGCGCTCGGGAGCGGGCGGTGAAGCCGGGGGTGCCCAAGGCCTCCATCATCTCCGCGGCGAGGCGCTGGCTCTCGGCGGTGCGGTAGAGGAAAGCGCCGGCGGGGTGGCCTTGGTCGAGCGTGGCCATCAGCTCAGCGAGCGCCGCGCGGGTGGCGCTGTGGTCGGCGGGGGTGACGTTCACCTGGGGCAGGCGGGCGTCTCCACGGTCCAACGCGGCGAAGAACTCGGCCTCCACCGACGCCGGCCAGTCCAGCGGCTCCAAGACCCGCACCGGGTCGCAGAGCTTGTACAGGGCGCGGTCTTGCTCGATCAGCCTCTGGAGGGCGGGGCTCACGGGCGGTCGAGGAGCTCGCGGATCGCCGCCGCGAGCAGCGTCGGGCCCACGGGCTTCTGCAGGAGCTGCACGTCGGTGAGGTGGGGGTCGCCCAAGAAGTCCGACGAGTAGCCGCTCATCAACAGCACCCTCGGGGCCGGGCGACCGGCGCGGCACTCGGCGTAGAGCTCCAGGCCGCTGCGGCCGGGCAAGACCACGTCGGTGAGCACGAGGTCGAGCTCGGCGCGGTGCTCCCGCAACAGCGCCGAGGCCGTGATGCCGTTGTCGGCGGCGATGACCCGGTAGCCCAAGCGGCGGAGGCTCTCGGTCATCCACTCCAGGGTGGTGGGCTCGTCCTCGACGAGCAGGATCGTCTCGTTGCCCAGACGCGCCTCACGCTGGGCGGTGCGCGCGGCCCGGGAGGCGCTGGGCAGCTCGACGGTGAGGGTCGGGCCAAAACGGGCGCCGGGCTCCAAGAGCAGGCGACCGCCGTGGGCGCTGAGCACGGCCAAGGCCAGGGTGAGGCCGCCGCCGTCGTCCGAGGTGAACAGGCGCTCGCGGTCGGCCTGGGAGAGCGTGACGCCGATGAGCGCGGCGCACAGCCGAACGTGGTCATCACCATGGGCCACGGCCCACATGCGTGCCTCACCCCCGGCGGTGAGCGCGTCGCGTAACCAGCCGCCGAGCTCGTCCAACAACATCGCCAAGGCGTCGGGATCCCCGGTGACCATGAGCGTGTCGTCGGGCACATCGAGGCGCAGGCGCTCTTCGCCGATGAGCGCACGAAGGGCCGGCGTGGCGTCGTTGAGCAGCTCGCCCAGGTCCACATAGGCCCGGGTGCGGTCGCGGGCGTCGAGCGCGGTGAGCTGGCGCTGGAGCACGGCGGCGGACTGCCCGGCGGCGTGAATGTCGCGCAGGCGCTGGGCCTCGGCCTCGGGCTCGGACGGCCCGCCCATGAGCCCCGTCGAGGCGTTGGAGATGATGACCTTGAGGTGCTCGCCGAGCTGATCGGCGATGAGCCGGGCGATGGCCTGCATCCCGGCGGCGCGGTCGGCCTGGGGATCCAGAGACTTGACGTGAACGGCCCAGCCGAGCGCCCCGGAGTAGGGCCAGGGCGAGACCCGCACCCGCAGACGGCGCCCACGACCGCCGCCGCGCAAGAGCCAGACGTCCCGCTCGACGCTCTCGCCGACCTGGGGGAACAAGAGCCCGTCGTCGCCCTGCAGCCAGGTGTCGGCGGGGTTCTCGTCTTGGCCCTCCTCGACCTCGCCGAGCAGCGTCGCCGCCGCCCGGTTCGCGTAGACGACGATGCCGTCCTCATCACAGCCGAACACCGGCTCATCGAGCTGGTCCAGCAGTCGCTCTAGGTCCTTCTTGTTCATCATCGAGGGTGGCCTCTTCGCCGAGTCGCAGCATTCTAACAAAAAAGCTCGCAAAGTTCAGAGCACGTCCTCACGCTGGAACCGGAAGGTGGCCAAGGCGAGGCAGCCCAAGGTGAGCAGCCCGAGGCCCAAAAAGGCCCAAGGATCCCAGCCGTCGGCGTAACCTTCCCAGGCGGCCAAGGCGCGACCGGGCATGAGCCCAGCGACCTGGCTGGTGGGGAAGAGCTTGAGCATCTCGGCGATCTGGAGCAGGCCACGGATGGCGAGATCGGCCATGAGCCCGAGGATCACCCCGACGAGCACCCCGGCCACCGACGAGCTGAAGGTCGAGATCAGGAGGGTGAGGGCGATGAGCCCGGCGTCCGAGGCCAGAGACGCCACCCAGCCAAAGGCCACACCTTGCCAAGCCGCGAGCTCTCGGGGGCCCTCGACGAAGACAAAACACAGGGGCCCGCCGATGCCGAGGGATCCGGCGATGGAGATCGCCGCCAAGGTGAGGAGCGCGGCGTACTTCGCGAGCAGCACCTTCCAGCGGGCGTTGGGCAAGGCCAAGAGCGCGCGCAGGGTGAAGTTGGCGCGCTCTTCAGCGACGAGCTGGGCGCTCACCATCACCAAAAAGAGCGGCAAGACGAAGAAGTTCCGCGCCGTGAGCATGTAGCCGAGGAGCTTCGGGCCCTCTAAGCTAAAGAGGCTCGTGACCGGCTGGCCGTTGGCGCTCACGCTCGCGCCGCCGCCCTCCACAGCCTTCGCCAAGGCGAAGACCAAGATCGGCAGAAGCGCCGAGATCACGAGCATCACGACGCCTGATGGCCGAGAGAGCAGCTTACGCAGCTCGGCGGCGACCATCCGCCAGAACACGCCGCCGATGGGGTTTGACGTGGCCATCACTGCACCTCCTCACTCTCGGTCAGGCTCAAGAACAGGCTCTCTAAGCTCGCGGCGCGCACGCTCAGGGCGTCCAGCGCGACTCCTTGGCTGACCAAGGCGCGGTTGAGCTCGCTCGCGGGCAGGCGCTCGCTGCGCACGAGCACCCGGCTGGGGTCGCTCTCGGGGAGCAGGGAGACGCCGTCGAGCTTGGCCACCTCCCGTCGAATCGCGTCGAGATCGGGCCCGCCAAGCTCGATCTCTACCGCGCCGGAGTCCCCGGCCGAGGCGCGCAAAAGCTCGCTCACCCGGCCCTCGGCCACGCGGCGGCCCTTGAGCACGATGCCGACGGTGTCGGCGACGGCCTGAATCTCGCTGAGCAGGTGCGAGCTGATGAACACCGTCATGCCCTCCTGGGCCAAGCGGCGGATCAGCTCGCGCACGTCGCGCATTCCTTGGGGATCTAAGCCGTTCGTCGGCTCATCCAGCACCAAGAGCCGGGGCCGGCCCAGAAGCGCCCGGGCGATGCCCAGACGCTGCTGCATCCCCAAGGAGTACCCCGAGACCTTGTCGTGGGCCCGGCTGGCGAGGCCGACACGCTCCAAGGCCTCGTCGATCTGCCCGTGGCGGTGCTCGGGCAGGTAGGCCTCGCAGATCTCCAGGTTCGCCCGGCCGCTGAGCCAGGCGTAAAAGCGCGGGGTCTCGATGATGGCGCCGACCCCGTCCAGGCGACGCACGGGATCCGACTCGCCGAAGATAGAGACCTTGCCCGCGTCCGCCCGGAGCAGGCCCAACATACAACGAATCGCCGTGGTCTTGCCCGAGCCGTTGGGGCCCAAGAAGCCGTACACGGTGCCCGCTGGCACGCTGAGATCGAGGCTCTGGACGGCCACTCGGGCGCCGAACCGCCGGGTGAGCCCGGTCACTGAGATCGCGAGGTCGGTTGCCAATGCCACTCCATTGTCGCTTGCGGTCGGCGATAGGTCCGTGTAGATGCGTGTCCCTAAGTGACCGCATCACGGCATCCGCACAAGGAGACCTCAATGTATCGCGCCCTCTTGGTGACCTCCCTCGCGCTCCTCACGGCGTGCCCCGTGATCCCCAAAGACGACGCCAGCGACGGTGTTGACGACACTGACGGCGGCGGCGATGACACCGGCGGTGGCGGCGGCGACGGCATGACGATCGCCGAGGCCAAGGCCCTGGGCGAGGGCGCGAACGTCACCCTCTCCGGCGTGATCGTCACCTCGCCGCTCACCTACAAGGCCGACGGCTTCTTCATCCAGACCGCCGGCGGCGGCGAGAACAACGGCCTCTACGTCTTCTTGCCCGCGGGCGCTGAGGGCCTGTTCTTTGAGGTCGGCGATGAGATGGAGATCACCGGCGAGCTGGTCGATTTCTACGGCTGGACCGAGCTGACCGTCTCCGACGTCTCGGCGATCCAGATCACCGGCTCCGGCGAGGTCACCATCGACTCGGTGGATCCCGCCACCGTCACCGACTGGGAGGTCTGGGAGTCCTCGCTCATCAGCATCGGCGGCGACGAGGTGGCCTCCGACATCGACAGCTACGGCGCGGTGACCTTGGCGAGCGGCCTCGCCATGGACAACGTCTTCTTCAACTTCTCCACCGAGCTCGGCGCGACCTACACGAACGTCATCGGCCAGCTCGGCTACTCGTTTGAGACCTGGGGCCTCTACCCCCGCACCGAGGCCGATCTGGAGGGCTACGTCGCCGGTGAAGGCAGCGCGCCCGTGCCGATCTCCGACATCCAGACGGGTGTGGTCGCCGACGGCAGCTCGGCCACCGTCGAGCGCGCCGTGGTCACCTCGGCGCTCACGCCGGACGGCAAAGGCTTCTTCATCGCCGACGCCCCGGGCCCCAACAACGGCGTCTACGTCTACCTGGGCAACTCCTGGTCGGGCACGGTGCCCAAGCTCGGTGACGAGGTCACCATCAAGGGCTCCGTGGACGAGTACTACGACCTCACCGAGCTCGTCGCCAAAGACATCACCGTCACCGGCACGAAGGCCGTGCCCGAGGCGACGGAGCTGACCGCCGCCCCGTCGGACTGGGAGCCCTACGAGGGCGTTGAGGTCCGCCTCGCCTTCGTGGAGCTCGGCGCGGAGGCCGACTACGGCGAGGTCCCCACCAACTTTGGCCTCAACCTCGACGACCTCTTCGTCGACGTCGGCGGCTTCGCGAACGCCGAGTACACCACGGTCACCGGCCACGTCTTCTACGGCTTCGAGACCTACAAGGTCGTCCCCGACTCCACGGATGACTTCGTGAAGTGAGGCGTCGAGCGCGGTTGAGCCGCCCCGGGGCCGTGTGACGATCCTGGGGCAGCCTGCGAAGCCCTTCCTCCCTGCACTATGCTGGGGGCGAGGAGGGCTCGATGACCGATGTCCTGCTGCTGAACGCTGACTATACGCCCCTTCGTGTCGTGGACTGGCAGAAGGCGGTGGGGCTCGTGCTCGACAAGAAGGTGCAGGTCGTCGCGGCCTACGCCGGGCAGATCATCCGCTCCACCCAGCTCAACTTGCCTTGGCCCGCGGTGGTCGTGCAGCGCCGCTACACCCGCAGCCGGGGCGTGGCGCCGTACTCCCGCATCAACGTGATCGCCCGGGACGGCGCGGTCTGCCAGTATTGTGGCGCCCGGCCCCGCTCCCGCAACGGACGGACGCAGTGGGAGGAGCTGACGGTAGACCACGTCGTGCCCCGGGCGCAGTCCGTGGCCGGAGAGGTGGTCTTGCCCTGGTCGGGCCTGCGGGTGCCGGTGACGAGCTGGGAGAACACGGTGACGGCCTGCGCGCGGTGCAACCGCCTCAAGGGCGCGCGCACGCCGGAGCAGGCTGGGCTCACCCTGCGGGCCTTGCCCCGGCGCCCCGACGAGCACCAGCTCATGCGCCTCGCGTTCACCCGCAGCGCCAGCTTGCCGCCAGAGTGGCGGAGCTGGATCCCCGATGACCTCGCCCTCGCGGCGGCGATGGCGTCCTGAGGCTCAGGCCCGGCGCTTGAGCTTCCCGGCGCGTCGCCGGAGGCCGTCGAGCAGGTCCGGCGCCAAGGTGGACGCCGCCAAGAGCAGCTTCGCCCGCGCGCCGAGGGTGACCTGGCGCGAGCGCCTCGCGGCGGCGGCGACGACGCCCGCCGCGGCCTCCTCGGCGGTCATCAGGCGTAAGCCGGGGTGGTCGGCGGCGAAGGTGAAGTAGCCCGCGTGCTCAAAGAAGGGCGTCTCGACGGCGGGCGGGTTCACGATGACGACGTCTACGCCGCTGCCCTCCAGGTCGAGGCGAAGGGCCTCCGACCAGCCGATGAGCGCGTGTTTGGAGGCGCAGTAGGCCGTGTGGCGGGGGTAAACCCGGCGACCGGCGACAGACGCGACGTTCACGATGACCCCACGCTGGGCCCGGACCATGCTCGGCAGGATGGCCTGGGTCACCCGGGCCACGCCGAGGAGGTTGACGTCCAAGATCGCCGAGAGCGCCTCGATGCTCGTCTCGTCCCAAGCCTTAAACAGACCCACCCCGGCGTTGTTGACCAGCACGTCGATCTTGCCGTGGCGATCGAGGGCGGCGGCGGCGGCGATCTCCACCGAGGAGGGGTCGGTGACGTCGAGGCTCAGGGCGAGGTCAACCTCTTGTCCCAGGGCCATCAGCCGGGCCTGATCGCGCCCGGTGCCGATGACGGTCGCGCCGGCGGCCTTAAACGCCCGGGCGGCGGCGAGGCCGATGCCTGAGGTGGCGCCGGTGATCACGACCACTTGGCCGTCAAAACGGTCTGTCATGCTGACCTCACGAATGAACCCGGATAGGGTGCGTTTAACGTGTCCCTCAACCGAAGGTGCGCCATGACGCGGTACGCCCTGCTCCTCGCCCCCCTGCTCTCCTCCGTCGCGCTCATCTCGACGCTCACCGGGTGTGAGCCCGCGACGCCTTGTGATGAGTACGTCGATTACATCTGCGACTGCCACGCGGATGACTCCCGACCCGGCTACGACTGCGAGACGCTCCGGGTCACCTACGAGAACGCCGACCCTGAGCTGCAAGACGCCTGTGTGGTCGCCCTCGATGAGCAGCAGACTGAAGACGCTGAAGACGGCTACGCCTGCGTCGCTGGCGACACGGGGCTCTGAGGCCTTTGCGGCGCCTCAGCCTCGCGCTCATCTTCTTGACCCGGCTCCCGGTGCGGCTCTCGGGTCAAGCGAGCGCGGAGGACCTCGGCGCCAGCACGGCGAGCTTCCCGGCGGTGGGCGCGCTCATCGGCCTGGTCACGGCGGCGGTGTTCGCCTTGGGCCTGTTTTTGGGCCTGCCGGGCCTCGCCGCGGCGGTGATGGCGCTGCTCGTTCAGGTCATGTTCACCGGGGCCCTGCATGAGGACGGGCTGGGGGATGTGGCGGACGCCTTCGGCGGTGGGTGGGACGCCGAGGCCAAGCTGCGAATCTTAAAGGACTCTCGCCAAGGCACCTACGGCGTGCTCGCCATCGCCGGGGCGCTCTTGGCCCGGGCCTCGGCGCTGAGCGTGCTGCCCGCTGAGGTCGCGTTGATGGTGCTGCCGGTGGTGCACGCCACGAGCCGCGCGGCGATGGTGCTGCTCTTGGCCTTGGCCCCGGCGGCCCGCCAAGACGGCCTCGCCGCCGCCCTCGCCGGGGTCAACCTCAAGCGGCCCGCGGTCTTGGGGGTGGTCTTCGCCGCGGCCTTCGCGCTAGGGGTCAGCGGGCGATTTGGCCTCGCGGCCTTGGGCCTGGCCTTGGTGAGCGCCGGGTTGATGGGGGCTTTGGCCCGACGCCAGATCGGCGGGGTGACCGGCGACGTGCTCGGCGCGGCGCAGCAGCTCGGCGAGGTCTCGGGCTTGTTGGCGGCCTCGGCGCTCATCACCGAGATCGGCTGGGGCGCCTGACAATCCCGTCGTGTTGTGCTAAAAGCCCAGCTTCCATACCAAGGAGGTGAGCGTGATTCGGTCTACCCTTTTGTTGGGGCTCCTCTTGGCGGGCTGCGGGCCCTCCTTCACCGACGTGCAGAAAGAGGACACCGTCGAGGCGTATGAGAAGTTCATCGCCGAGAACCCCTCCAGCGGCAGCATCACCCTGGCGAAGCTGCGTCTGGAGGAGCTCTACGCGGCGAAGGCCCGGGAGCTCAAGACCCTTGAGGGCTACGACGCCTACCTCGCCAAGTTCCCCGAGGGCAGCGAGGCCAAGATGCGCGACGAGCTGCTCTCCGAGCGTGAGGGCCTGCTCTTCCGCTGGGCTGAAGACACCAACACCCAAGAGGCCTGGCAGAAGTTCCTCGACGAGTACCCCCGCGGTGACAAGGCGCGCATGACCGAGGCCCGTGGCCGCCTCAAGCTCTCCGAGTTCCGCGACACCCTCGTCATCGGCGCCGTCGAGATGGAGCCCACGAACCTCGCCGAGAACCCCGACGGCCCCCTCGACGGCCTCTTGTTCACCGCCGACGTCACGAACAACACCGGCCGCACGATCAACGTGCTCAACATGAAGATCGACTTCTTGGACGCCGATGGCCGCGCCGTCGCCACGAAGCGCTGGCCGCTGGTCGCCCCCACCGGGCCGGGCAACCTCCCCATCGAGGAGGAGTTTAAGGTGCCGGTCAAGCCCGGCGAGACCCGAACCTGGAAGTACATGGACATGGCGCCTGACGCGCCGACCTGGTCCAAGCAGGTGCGCCTCTCGGCCACCTCGGTGCTGTTCGCCGACGAAGTCAAGACCGCCCCTGCGCAGAAGTGACATACTGAGGCATGACCTCACCCCGTCGTCTTGGCGTATGGCTGTGTGTGCTCGGAGGCTGCGCGCCGCCGGGCACCACCGTCTCGCCGTATGACGGCTACGCTCGCACCTGCGAGCCTCTGGCGGAGATGGGCGCTGACGAAGCCCGGATCAAGCCCGTGGGCTGCTCCGATGAGCTGCCGAGGTCGAGCGAGGGCCGCTTCTGGGACTGGCTGATGCAGAACAGCCAGCTCTCGGTGATCGTGCGGCAGCCCGGGGAGTCGCTCTCCATCGTCGGCGGCCCGGGGCTCACCGTCGTAGACGCGGCGGTGCCGGGCTGGAACGACCGGCTCTTTGAGCTGATCCCGCTGGTGAACGGCCTCGCCGTGCGCCCGGAGGCTTGGGAGGCGGGGGTAGACGAGGGCGGCGCGTTTCTGCGGGTTGAGGGGCTGACCGAGGCGCTGCGGGGGCTGCCCGCCGCCGAGGGCGCCGAGGGGGAGGCCGCGAGCTTCACCTGGCGCCTCGCCCCGGGCTCAAACGCCCTCACCGCTGAAGGCGCCACCGCCCTCTATGTGCACGGCGGGCGCAGCACCGAGGCCCTCGGCGCGGGCTACTACCACAGCGGCACGGCGCTTCTGAGCGCGGCGGAGGAGGCGGTTGATCTCGGCGGCGCCCGGATCATCCCCACGGACACGCTGTTTGTGGGGCTCTGGCCATCCGTTCACGAGCAGGCTTGGCCCGACGGCGCCCGGGCCTCGGGGAGCTGCTCCGGCGACGACGTGCGGGTGTTGAACGACGAGGGCGTCGTGCTCGCTCGATTGCCCGTGGAGTTTGACGGCGCCTTGCCCCCGGGCGCGGCGTCGCTCGTCTGCCTCGCCGATGGCCACGCCGACGGGGCGCCGACGCCCCTTGGCGAAGGCCTCCTCCTCAGCCCGGGCGAGGCCGGTCGCGTGCGGCCTCGGGTGATCGACGGCGAGACCGGCGAGGCGCTCCCGGCCTTGGTGAGCGTCGGAGATCGCCGGGTGGCGATGGGCCCCGAGGGCGGAGACGTCG
>JAKLKE010000739.1 GCA_023150775.1 Myxococcota bacterium | reverse complement strand
CCGGCGAAGATGGATGAGGCCGTGCCCGCCAACGTGCGCTGCGGCGTGCAGGCCGGCGATCCCGCCCCCGAACGTATGGAGGCCCCCTGGGCCCCGGTGACCCGCAGCCCCACGGGCGCGCCGGAGATCACCGCCGCCTGGCTCGCCGAGCACGGCGCCGGCCTGACCGTCGTGGATGTGCGCGAGCCCGACGAGCTTCACGGCGAGCTGGGCCAGCTCCCCGGCGTGATCTCCGCGCCCCTTGGGAGCCTCACCGCCGCCGCCCAGGGCTGGAGCCGCGCCGCGCCCCTGGTCGTCGTCTGCCGCTCCGGCGGCCGCAGCGCCGAGGCCGCGATGCGCCTGGAGCGGCTGGGCTTCGTCGAGGTGGCGAGCCTCGCGGGCGGCATGGTGGCGTGGCGGGCGCTGGGGCGGTGAGCTGGGCGTGTCGGGGCGTGGGTGGCGAGGGGGTGGGTGGGCTCTCGGTGGGGAGTTGAGACGTGTCGGCGACGGGCGAACGAGGCACAGAGCTCGGGCACACAGAGGGCCTCGTGAGGGGGGCAAGCGTCTGCCACGACTCGGAGGGCCTCTGAGCGCGGCGGGGAGGCGATGCGAGGCGGAGCTTGAGGTCGCGCAAAGCCGCAAAGACGCAAAGGAGCCCCACGAGGACGACGACCGCCTGAAGACGGCGGCGAGGCGAGGCGGACCTTGAGGCGCGCAAAGACACGAGGCCGCCTCTCACCTTCCCCACAAGCGTCGGCGCTGGGCCTTTGCGCCTTGGCGCGCCACAGACGAGTCACAGTAGCCAAGTGATCCCTTCACGGAGCTCTCTGTGTGCCCGAGCGCTGTGTCCTCTGTGCATCCTTGCTTCATTCACCCGCCGCCGGGCCTGACACTAAGCACAGACGATCCGATCAGGTTCCTACAGCCTCCACCTCGGCGAAGGGCGCTCGCGGAGCGGGCTAACTCGCGATGACCTGCACATTAAACCGCACGCCGTGTTTTTGTTCGGCGCTCACGATCGGTCGCACGAGGCGCTCGACGAGGCTCGGGTCGATGACCTTGTCGGCGATGCGCGCGGCGTTTTTGGCCCGTTTGCGCACGATCTCGCGCCACTCTGGGAGCTCTCGGGCGTCCATGAGCTCGACGGCGAGGTCCCAGGCCTCGTCGCGGGCGCCGCTCATCACGATCCCGGCGAGCTTGGCCTGAAGCTCGGGGCCCACCCGCTCCAGCACACCGAAGGCCGTGGACAGCTCGCCGAGCTGCACCTGCACGATGCGGGTGAGCCGCGCGAGGACCTCGTTGATCATCACGAAGTCGGCGCGCAGCTCATGGATGGGGCGGCCGCGGCGGCGCATCACTTCAGCGGCGGCGACGCCGAGATCGAGGTTGATGTGGGCGTTCATGCCCAGCAGGAGGTGCTGCAAGACGAGCAAGCCGTCGCGCTCAAGGCCATCAAACGCGGCCTGCCAAGGCGCGCTCGGCGTGCCGCCGGTCTTGTGTTTCTCCCAGGCGCGCAGAAAACGGTTGGCGAAGACGACGTCGAGCTCCTCCATGCGGGCGTTGTCTTGAAACACGTCCCCGGCGAGGATGGCGCGTTTGACGGCCAAGGTCACCCGCAGGTAAAGC
>JAKLKE010000738.1 GCA_023150775.1 Myxococcota bacterium | reverse complement strand
ACATCGGCGCTGAGCGTGGGCGGGGCGTCGGGATCTCCGGCGACGGTCACGCGGCCATAGCCGGTGTCGATCGCCCACAGCCACTCGACGATCTCCCGGCGGCCATCGAGCTTCGCCGCCGCCAAGAGCCGCTCATACACGAGCGCCATCTCGCCGAGCTGCCGGGCGGTGAGCGCCCCGGCGTAAAGATCATCGACGCCCAAGGGCAGGCCGAGGGCCTCTAGCTCGACGTAGGTGCGCGCCGCGCCCGCCCAGGCCTGGCGACGAACGAGCTTCTCTAGCTCATCGGAGAGCCGCTTCGCCTCGGCCTTGCGGTAGGCCTCGTCCCGGGCGCTCACGGCGGGCGCGCCCTCGTCCGCGACGGAAACAGCGGGGATCACGAAGATCAGGAGGGTGAGCAGCGGCCCAGTCATAGCGCCAGGATAACCCACGAAGCGCCGGGCAGGATAGAATGCCGCGCTGTGCCGGAGTCTAGAATGCCCAAGCTCATCCTCTCTGCGGACGTCGGGGCGACAAACTGTCGCCTCGGCTTGTGGCGTGGGGACGACCTCATCGAGCAGGCCACCACCCCCACCGCCGCCGAGCCCCCCGCCGAGGCCGCGCGCCGCTTCGCCGGGGGCCGGTCCCTCGACGCGGCCTGCCTCGCCGTCGCGGGCCCCGTGGTGGACGGGGTCGCTGATCTCACGAACGCCGGCTGGACGATCCGTGAGGATGAGGTCGGATCAGCCCTGGGCTGCCCGGCCATCGTCGTGAACGACTTTGTCGGCGCCGCCCGGGGCGTCACGGCCTTGGGCCCCGACGGCGTGGTGCAGCTTCATGGCCCGGCGCCAAAACGTGGGCTCATCGGCGTGCTCGGCGCGGGCACGGGGCTCGGCCAGGCCTTGCTCAGCCCCGTCGGCGAGTCGGGCTGGCAGGTGTGGCCTTCCCAGGGGGGCCACGTGGATCTCGCGCCGACCGATGAGGAGTCCCTCGCGCTGCTGCGCTTCTTCATGGCGCGGCACCCCGAGCATGTGAGCGCCGAGCGCGCGCTCTCGGGAGACGGCCTGCTCGCGCTGCAGGAGTTTTACCGGTCGCAGGGGCTCGCGGGCGCGGCGCTGACCGACCCCGCCGAGGTCTCGGTGAGCGGCGACGACGCCAGCCGCGCCGCGATCCGCCGCTTCTGCCAGCTCTTGGGCGCCGCCGCCGGGAACCTCGCGGTGAGCCTCCTGCCCACGGGCGGGATCTACCTCGCCGGGGGCCTGCCGCCCCGGTTTGACCTCGTGGGGCTGGGCCTTGTTGAGAGCTTCTTGGCGAAGGGGCGGATGCGGCCCCTCTTGATGGACGTGCCGCTGCTGCTCGTCACCGATCCCCTCCTCGGCCTGCGCGGCGCGGCGCTCCTCGCCGCCGAGCGGTCCCCCTCTCGCCGCCCGGAGCCGCGCCTGTGAGCAAGCCCTTCGGAACCGCCTTCACCGACGCCTTGTCCTTCGGCGTGCTCACGGCGGTCCACCTCCCAGACTCCAAAGATCCTGTTCCACAAGGGATCCTTGACCAGCTCCCGCCCCAAGAGCGCGACCATGCGGTGACCCTCGGCGGCTACCGGCAGGTGGACTTTGTGGGCGGGCGGCTCGCGCT
>JAKLKE010000737.1 GCA_023150775.1 Myxococcota bacterium | reverse complement strand
AGCCCATGCCCGCGACGAGGTGCACGTTGGGGATCGGGGCCTCGGCGCCGTACTGCCAGGCGACGAGCTCCTGCAGGGTGCGCCCGCGCCAGGCCTCGTTGCCGGTGATCGACCGCCGCTGGGCGACCTGGTGGTTCACGCTCGTGCCGGTGAGCGTGGCGACCATGAGGTCTTCGCGGCGGCGCCCGAAGAAGTCCGACGGCTTCACCGAGAACGGCGCGGGGATCGGCCCGATGGCGTCAGAGGAGAGGTCCACGGCGCGGAAGGGCGAGCCTGACCAGCCCGTGACCAAGGCGTCGGGGAAACAGTTCACGGTGCTGGGGTTGGCGGACTCGCTCTCTCGCAGGGCCAAGGGGCCGTCGATGATCGAGCCGCCGCCGCTCGCGCAGAGCACGATGAGGAAGCGTGGATCCTTCGCCTCTTGGCCGATGGCCTCTAGGTTGAACAGCGAGGCGCCGGCGCCGACACCCGCGAGGGCGGCGAGCTGACGGAGCATGTCTCGACGGGACTGCGTCATGGCGGCCTCTCAGTAGAACAAGGCTTCGGTGGAGGTGGCGACGATCACACACATGCCGACGGCGCCGTCGCGGGTGAGGTCGGTGGAGATCGGGGCCAAGCTGTCGTAGAGCGCCACGAGGGACTCCAGCTCGGCCTTGGTGGGCTCCCGCGACAAGAGGCGGCGAACCAAAGCGTCGGCGACGTCTTCCCGGGCCCGGTCGTTGTCCTTCTGGAGCACGGGCCCGAAGATCACCGCCGCGCCGCCGGACTTGTCGCGGTCAAAGCGTAGGCCGCAGGCCGAGGTCGCCACGCGGTCTACGGCGATGGGCGCGCTCACCGAGGCGTTGGGCAAGGGCTCGTCGATGCCGAGCTCCGTGGGCTCGACGCCGCCCAAGGTGATGCGGTGGGCCTCGCTGATGCAGTCATAGGCGCCGAGCTCGGAGCACAGCTCCCACTCTTGTAAGCCGAGGCCGTTGGCCAGATCACGGCCCCAGACGGCGCCAGACTTGGCGTTCACACGGGCTTTTGCGCTGACGCTCGTATACTCCTCACCGCCGCAGCCCAAGGTGAAGAGGAGGGGCGCCAAGACGGCGAGGAGGGGGCGGGCCAAGCCGCGAAGGGGATCAGGGCGCACCGTAAGCCTCCATGTCGATGAGGTCGTGGAGCATGAGCTCGACGCTGTAGCCGTGGTCGCCGCCGAGATCCCGCACGAGGCGGCTGAACTCGGCCTGCTCCGTGGCCCGGGGGGCCTCGCCCAAGAGCAGCTTCCAGTAGTCGAGCACCGTGGCCCGGCGGAAGGCCTCGCTGTTCGCGGCGACGGCGGCCCAGGCGATCAGGTCCTCGACGGGCTCACCGAACAGCACCCCGGCCTCGGGCGTGTCGGCGACTCGTTCGCCGTCTACGTCGGTGAAGCCGTTGAGGCGGTTGGGCGCGTAGCTGTAGGAGTCGCCCTGCCCGCCGCCGATGCCTTCGTAGCGCGAGAAGGGGTAGGTGAGGGGGTCTAAGGTGGCGTGGCAGGCGGCGCAGGCGGCCTCACCAACGCCTTTGTTGTCGTAGTCGGCGGGCTCGCCGGGCACGTCGCTGAGGCCCTCCAAGAGCGCGATGTCGTAGCCGAGGTAGGC
>JAKLKE010000736.1 GCA_023150775.1 Myxococcota bacterium | reverse complement strand
CACTCCGTCCGTGGGCGGGCTCGGCCCGCGCCGCGCCGCCTCGTAACCCGCGCGATGGGGGAGGGGCTCGCCGCCCGGGCGCTGCGCTCTTCGCAAAAGTTTGTCGAAGCGGGCGCCCGGCGCCGCCGTGGACGTGGCATTCTTCAGCAATGAGCGCGCTCTCCCTCCTCCTCCTCGCCTGCGTCGCCCAGGACGAACCCGCCGACACGGGCGACAGCGTGGTGGAGCGCCAAGACGACTGCGGCCCCGGCGAGCTCACCGTCGAAGGGGAGGCGGTCCCCGGCGGCACGCTCACCCTGCGCGCCAAAAACACCGCCCGCTGGGAGGTCTCCGGCGGCGCGCTCTCCGCCCAAGAGGGCCTGGAGGTCACCTGGACCTTGCCCACAGACGTCGCGGTGAACGTGCCCGAGGCCCTGTCTGTGGCCGCGACGGCCTGTGACGCCCGGGTCGAGGGCCTGATCTCCGTGGACTGGCCCGTCGCCGAGCGGATGATCGTGCTGTACAACCCCGCCGCCGAGGGCTCTGAAGACGTGGCGCGGGCGTATCTGGCCGCCCGAGGGCTGCCCGAGGCCGCCTTGTGTGGGGTAGAGAGCGCTGACAGCACGACCTTGCCCGGCGACGCCCTTGAGACCTTCGTTCACGAGACGTTTGACTGTGTGGCGCGGGTGGGCCCCCAGGTGCAGCTCATCGTGCCGGTCTATGGCGTGCCGTACAAGGTGGCCGACCGGGTGGCCGACATCGCCGACCCCACGCGCCTCGTCACCGTGAGCTTAGACGCCTTGTTGGTGTTTGGTGAGCAGGCCACGGCGGTCACTGAAGCGGTGTACAACCCCCTCTACCGCGACGGCGACAGCGTCAGCGGCGATTACCCCCGGGCGGTGAGCTTCGGCCAGCAGCGGGAGATTCGGGGGGATGGACTGTATCTCGTGACACGGCTGGACGGCGCCGACGCCGCCGGGGCGATGGCGCTCATCACACGCACGATGGAGGCCGAGGCCCTGGCCCGGGCCGGCCTGCTCGACGGCGTGGTGTATGTAGACGGTCGTTATGGAGACAGCCCGCCCGATGCGGCGGCGTCGTTCGGCAGCTACGAGTGGGGCGAGTGGAACATGTGGGGCAGCCGCCGGGTGTTTGAGGCCCTGGACGTCTGGCCCGTGGTCTGGGACGGGAACGAGGCCGAGTTTGGCACGGCCCCGGCGCCGCTCACCTGCCCCGACGCGCTGTTTTACGCCGGGTGGTACTCGTACTACCACTACAATGACGCCTTCACCTGGGCGCCCGGGGCCGTGGGCGGCCACCTCGACTCCTGCTCGGCCTGTGATCTGCGCGCCGACACCTGGGCCGCCGAGGCCCTCAAACGTGGCATCACGGCGACCTTCGGCGCGGTGAACGAGCCCTATGTGGCCGGGATGCCCGAGTACGATCAGCTCTTCTACGCGCTCAGCCAAGGCGCGACCTTCGCAGAGGCGGCCTATCAGTCCACCGTCGTCGGCGGCTGGATGATGGTCTTCGTCGGCGACCCCCTCTATCAGCCCTTTGACCGCCCAACCCCTTGAGGCGGCCCGGAGAACGTATGAGCCCAACCCGCACGAACCCCTTGACGACCGCCTGGGAGACCCCCTTC
>JAKLKE010000735.1 GCA_023150775.1 Myxococcota bacterium | reverse complement strand
CGCGCCCAGCTCACGACCGTCGTTGGAGTCGTTCTGCACCGCGGGCTCTAAGGTGGGCATGGGCTCTTCGAAGAGCATGATCGTCGGGTTGTGGTCGCGGTCAAAGGCGAAGGTGTGCAGCTCGCTGTCGTTCGGGTCTTGGTCGCCGCTGGCGTAACCCAGCTCTAAGCCGCCATAGAGCCGGTCACGCTCCACCGTGGCCGCGACCATGGCGCCGATGGCGCTCACCCGCACGTCGTTCGCGCCGGTGTCGAGGTCGCCCGTGCCCAACACGCCGACCACCTCGGCCTCAATCGTCGCGTAGCCCAGCTCCGCGAAGCCCCAGAGATCGCCGGTGTAGCCGAGGTAGGTGTCGCCAAAGTCTTGGAAACGAACGCGGTTGTAGAGCCCGAGGCCCACGGTCTCCCGGCGATACGCGACGGCGACGTCGGCGATGTGCATGTCGTCGGAGACGCTCTTGAAGCCTTCGCTGACCGTCTCTAAGCCCGTGAGCAGGTAGATCGGGCCGACCTTGCTCTGAAGCTGAACACGATCCCCGGTGTCGCCGAACTCGTCCTCGGGGTCTAAGCCGTCGTTCAGGAGGATCTGCGCGCCCCAGTCGAGCGGCATCCGGCCCACGGAGAGCTTGCCGATGGGGGTGTAGACCTCGCCCCAGGCCCGGGTGAGGCTCACGTTGCGCAGGTACGAGCCGCCGTCGGCCTCGTCGTCGTAAGGCGCCACGCCGTCGGTGAAGGCCAGCGGCACGGCGGAGTCGGTCCAGGTGTCGGTGTAGGTGTTCGGCGTGTCGCCCCACTCCCCAAGCGGCAGCATGTCGAGCTGGGCGTGAATCGAGACCTTGGAGTGCGCCCAGAACGTCGGCTGCAGGCGCAAGCGATGGTCGGTCCAGGCGGAGACGCCTTCCGCGTTGGCGTTGTCGGTCTCGTTCGCCAGAGAGAGCGAGTTGAAGACCAGACCACGACCGCGGTAATGGCCTTCCCAGTCCACCTCACCGGCAAAAGACGGCGCGACGGCGACGAGCAAGGTGAGGAGGGGAGCGCTCAGCACGGGACTCTCCACGAGGCAGACAGACGCAGGCAGGTAGCACAGCGCGGGGCGAGTCGCCACGCCGGGGCTTGACGCCGTCTCCGGAGAGAGACGCCCAGGGCAGCTTCTGGCGGCCCCGCGCGGCGCCGGGCTACGATCTTCAGCGCGCGAACCGCATGTTCTGAGCGCCGTGGTGTACGCTCTCCGGTCTGCCTGGAGCGTGCGTCATGGTGAGCGTCCTGCGTGTGTGGTTCGTGGGGATCCTATGTGTCTTCCTGGGGAGTCTCTCCACGGCCACCTGGGCCCAGGACGAGGGCGAGCCCGAGGCGGCGGCGGAGGCCGAGGCCGCCGAGGCGGAGGAGGGCGGCGAGGCCGAGCCCGAGGTGGTCTACGAGACCCCGGAGCGGGTGAAGGTCGGCGTTCATCTCAGCGACATCCAGACCGTCGATCTGATGACCCACTCCTACGCCATGGACTTCTACGTCTGGTTTCTGTGGAAGAACCCCGATCTTGACCCGGCGAGCACCATGGAGATCGCCAACCCCATCGAGCAGTGGGGCCTCATGGTCACGCCGATCTATGAGGAGCCTGAAGAGCTGCCCGACGGCTCGCTCTACCAGGTGCTCCGTGTGCAAGGCACCTTCTCC
>JAKLKE010000734.1 GCA_023150775.1 Myxococcota bacterium | reverse complement strand
GGCGCGGCGGCCGGCGCGGGCTTGGGCTGCGCGGCGGGCTTGGAGCTCCCGGAGGAGCCACCTTTGCCGCCACCCTTGTTGCCACCCTTCTCGGCGCGGTTGTCGCGCTCGGCGGGCGCGGCCTCCGTGGCCGCGTCGTTGAGGGTCGCTCCCTGCTGAGGCGTAGACTCAAAACCGGAGAGCGCGAAGAGCAGGACGCCGGTGAGGGGGAGCAGGTTGGCCATGGTTTCCTCCAGGTTCACCGCGAGGGCGGTGTTTTATCGTCGATACCCGACTCGGCCTGCACGACGGCGCCTGCGTCGGCGCTATTCATCTCCGTCGGCTGAAAAATCGTCAGGGATCACCTCTACGCCCCTCGCCCGAAGCCCGCGCGGATCCGGGCGAGGGTCTGGTCACGCACAAGATGCACCGTGTCGCCGCCGTCTACGCGCACATGGAAGAAGAGGCGGCCCTGGTCGTCGGGCACGGCGCGGCCGACCTCGACGGTGTGCACGCTGCCGTCTTTTTTGCGGATCGTGATCACCTGGCTGGGATTGGTGAGGCCGGCGTCAGCGAGGCTCACCCCCGTCGCGACGCCGTCGGCGCGCAGGTCGGCGAGGATGTTCACGGTGAAGAGGATGAGCTTCACGTCGGCGTCGACGTTCTTGGGCTCGGCGACGAACCACAGCTCCGGCCCGCCGGCCTCCAAGACGACGGGCACGCCGCCGTCCTCTAAACGCACGCTCTGCACGTCCTCGCGGGCAAAACGCAGGACGCGGTTGTCGAGCAGCGCCGCCAAGGGGCGCAAGGCGGCGTCCCGTTTGGGCGCGGCGACGGCGTAGACCACGTCTTCGCCGCTCACCTTGACGAAGACACCCTCAGCGCTCGATCGGCTGCCGAAGGTCATGACCTTGACGCTGCCGTCGTTGAGGCGCAGCTCGACCCGGGCGGCCGGGGTCTCAAAGCCGCCGTCGGTCTCGGCGCTGAGGCGGCTCCCGGCGCGCACGACGCTGAGGCTCGACACGAGGTCGGTCACGGCCTCTTGGTTGAGCGCCACGGCGGGATCTTGGGCGAGGCGCCACTCGGACCACCGCGCCTCTCCCTTCTCGTTGGTGCCCGCGACCTCACGCCAGAAGCGCAGCTCTCCCGTGGGCTGGCCGAGGGTGATCTCGGCGACGAGCTCGGGCTCGACCTGCACCGCCATGCGGTTCTGCCACTCGACGGTGTCCCGGGCGTAACGACCGCGGCCGCCGACCTTGGCGCGGTAGACGTCTTCGCTGTCTTTGAGGCGCACAAAGGAGAAGCCGCCGGGCATGTCGCCGCCGACGACGATGGACAAGGCCGGGCTCTCGCCGTCGGTGAACAGCTCGACGAGCACGCCGGTCTGGTCGTCGAGGCCGTAGGTCTCCAGGTTGCCCTCGTCTAGGCGCACGTCCATGACGATGGGCTCACGGAGCTGGTTGAGGAGCGTGCGCAACAGCATGGCGTCGGCGGGGGCGTCGTAGGGCTGGGTGACCCGCCAGCCCTCCTTGAGCGAGCCGAGCATGACGACCTTCTCAAGCTGCCCTTGGGTGATCTCGACCCGGGTGACGGCGTCGCGGTCAACGCCCGCGAGGGTGGGCAGGTCGGCGGTGGGGTCTACGGCGCCGGTGGGGGCCAAGGTGGCGAGGCCCAAGGCGGCGGCGAGGCCCAA
>JAKLKE010000733.1 GCA_023150775.1 Myxococcota bacterium | reverse complement strand
GGCATGGCGCGGCTGGTGCGGGCCTTGAGCCACGAGCGCCCGGCGATCTTTGTGCTGGAGGACCTGCACCGGGTGAGCGCTGTGGAGCGGGAGGCCATCGCCGAGCTCTGCGCGGCCACGGCGAGCTCCCGGGCGCTGTGGATCCTCACCGCGCGGCCCGTAGAGACGCCGCCGGGCTCTCCCCGAGGGTCGAGCGACGAGGGCCTGCGCCTGCCCGAGCGCGCGGCGCGGGTGGTCTTGGGGCCGCTCGGGGACGCCGCGCGCCTGGCGCTCATCGCCGACCTGCTCGGCGCGCGCTCGGTCTCCGCGGGGCTGTTCACCCTCATCGATCGTGCCGCCGAGGGCAACCCGCTGTACATGGTCGAGCTGGTGCGCACGCTGCATGAGCGCTCGCTCATTCGGGTCGAGGACGGCCTCGCCCGCCTGCGTGACCCCTCGGTGCAGGTGAGCCTGCCGCCGGGCTTAGAGGGCCTCATCGCCGCGCGTTTTGACCAGCTGCACCCCGAGGCGCGCTCGGCCTTGCGGCTGGCGGCGGCCATCGGGCCGAGCTTCCCGGCGGCGCTGTTGCGCGCGGCCTTGGGCCTGGAGGTGAGCGACGGGCCGATTCAAGAGCTGCTCGATGTGGGCCTCTTGCACAGCCTGAGCGACGGGGCCTTGGGCTTCCCTTCAGAGCTCGTGTGGGAGGTCGCCCGGCGCACGACCTTGACCGCCCAGCGCCGGGTGAACCACCACCTCATCGCCGACGCCATCGAGCGGGTCTACGCCGACCGCCTGCGCGAGTGGGCCGAGACCCTCGCCGAGCAGCACGCCTTGGCCGGGCGCCTGCACGACGCGGCGCGCTTCGCCGAGCGGGCCGGGGACCACCTGCGCCGGGGCGCGTTCTTGGAGCGGGCCTTGGAGCAGTACCGCAAGGGCCTCGGGTTCTGCCTCGCCGTCGAAGAGGAGGGCGGCGGCGGGCGAGGGTACGGCCGGCCCCTGGAGCTTGAGGCCGGGCTGCGGCTCAAGGCCGGAGAGGTCGCGCTCACCTTGGGGGATGAGTCCGCCGAGCGGGATCTCCAGATCGCCCAAGACATCGCCTCAGACCTGGGCCTCGCGGAGCTTGAGCTGGGCTCGGGCCTCGCCTTGGGCCGGCTCACCGCCGCCCGGGGCGACGTGGTCTTGGCCCGGGCACACCTAGAGCTCGGCCTCAGCTCGGCCCAGGCCCTCGGCCTGCCGGAGCTAGAGGTGGAGCTCCTTGAGGCCTTGGGTGAGCTGGCCTGTGATCAAGGGGACTGGGTTGAGGCCGACCGGGCGCTCACCGCGGCCTTACGCCTCGCCGGGGACGACGCCCAGCTCGCGGCGATGTCGTGCCTGGGCCTCGGCGACCGCTACGCCCGCGCCGGGGACACCGAGCGGGCGATGGAGCTGCTCCTACGCGCCCGAGCCGAGGCCGAGCGGGCAGGGGACCGCCTGCTCTTGGGCCGGGTGGTGAACGCCTTGGGCCTCACCACCCACGCCGCCGAGCGGTACGACGAGTCCTTGGCGCTCTTCCGCGAGGCCCTGGCCTTACGCGCGGGCACGGGGCAGCGGGTGAGCGTCATCGTGAACCTGTACAACATCGGCGAGGCGCTGGTGCGGCTGGGCGACCCGCCCCGGGCCTGGGCGGCGTTTAACCGGGCGAAGGAGCAGGCCGT
>JAKLKE010000732.1 GCA_023150775.1 Myxococcota bacterium | reverse complement strand
GGAGCCAGTCGCGCAGGGCGGCCGGAGGGCGCTCGACGACGGCGAGCAGCTCACGAAAGGCGCGGGCGCGGGTGCGGTGGCCGGGCACACGCTCCACGGCACGATCGATGGCCGACATCGCCTCGCGCAGCTCGTCCTCGTGGGGGGCCCCGGCGATGGGGTCGCGGTCGGACTCCAAGGCCGCCTGGTGAAGCTGGGCGAGGGCCTGGCCGAGGGCGGGGGTGGCGCCCATCTGGCGCATCCAGGGGAAACGTTGGGGCGACTGCTCGATGACCCGCTGGGCGATGAGCGCGAGGCTGCGGTCGGGGAGGATCGCCCGGCCCCCGCCGTGTCGCATCGCCAGATCCTCCAAGAGCGCGGTGTAGACCTTGAGCTGGGGCTCGAAGGTGAAACGTTCGGACTGGGCCTCACGCAGCTCACGCTCAAGGGCCCGCTCGCCGAGCGGCGCGTCGGTGATGTACAAGGCCGCCGGGCGCCCGACCCCGCTCACGGCGTCAGCGTGCAGGATTCCGACGGGCAGCGCCTCACGGCGACGCCAGCGGGTGCGGCCAAGCAACAGCGTCAGTGAGCCCATTTTCGGCGTCGTGGGGGAGGAGGGTTGGGAGGAGGATGAGGCGGGGAGCGCGGCGAAGGGAGTCGTGAAGGCGAAGGAGAGGGGAGCGGGGGTGGTCAGCGGCGGGGCGTCGGGGACGAGGAGGCGCGGAGTCTTTTAGCCGATTGGCGGCGGAGCGGCGGCGGAAGGATCCCATCATATCCCGCTCAGCCCAGGCCGTGCGGGGCTCGGCGCGGTCGCCGTGGTGGGCGGTCAAAACATGGCCCGGAGAGGACAGGGACACGCTTGACCCGGCCCGCCGCGCCTGCCACCGTGAATGGGCGCGTCAAGGCCCTACTTGATGAGCCCTCTGAACAGCTCGGGCAGGCGCTCGGGCAGCAGATCGACGCTCTGCAAGGAGAGGGTGCGGCCGGGGCCGAAGATCTCGCCGAGCCAGGCGTCGTCGCCGTCGCTGCGCCGCAGGCTGATGGTGTGCACCTGCACGTTGTCCCGGGCGAGCTCCCGAACCGCCATCGCCGCGTCGAGCACGCCGTAGCGGCCGCGGTACTCTCCACGATCTTCAGGTTTGCCGTCGCTGAGCAGGATCAACACCCGGCGGCCCTCGGGGCGGCGGGCGAGGATCGACCCCGCGTGCCGCAGAAACGCGCCCATTCGTGTGGCGCCCCCGGCGCGAAGGCTGCCCAATCGACGAAGGGTGCGCTCCTCATACCCGTCCTCAAACCCCTTGAGACGCCACAGATTGCAGCGATCCGGCGCCTCGGAGTTAAAGCCGTAGAAGCTGTGCGGCAGGCCCAGAACACGCAGGCCCTCGGCGAAGAGGATCAGCGCCTCTTGCTCCATGTGGAGCACCTGGCCTTGGGTGGAGCCGGTGAGATCCACCAAGGTCATCACGCACAGATCACGGCGCTGCCGCACAAACCGGCGGTAATAATCTTCTCGGGGCTGCTGCCCGGCGACGAGGTCGGCGTAAGCGATGAGCGCGCGGTCAAGATCGATCTCAGGGCCGTCTTGTAAGCCGCCCTGCCAGCGCTCCTCCACACGAAGGGCCTCAAAGCGGCGGCGAATTCGGGCGATGGCCTGGGCGTTTGCGGTGACGACCTTCTGATACGAAGAGAGCGCCCCAGCC
>JAKLKE010000731.1 GCA_023150775.1 Myxococcota bacterium | reverse complement strand
GAGGGCTGCGTCTTTGCGCCTTTGCGCCTTTGCGCGCCACAGACGAGTCGCGGTGAACGTTTGAGCGTGGCAGGCGCTCAGGGTCGCGCCGCGTGGGCTCGGCGTCTTCGTCGTCCCGATTGGAGCCTCGCCGCAAAATCGGCGATCTTTGGCGCCAGACGCGCCCGGAAGCGCCTCCGCGGTCACCCCGTCGATCACCAAACCCGCCCGGAAGCGCCTCCGGGCGGACTCTGAAGATCTCCGAGCTCGTACAGAATCGCTTCCGGGCCAGACTCCAGAGATCGGGGAGCACGTCCCGAAGCGCTGCCGGGCCGACTTGGGAGCTCCCAAAGCTCGTGCAGAGGCGCCTCCGGGCCGAGGCCGGTCATCGCCGGGTGACCCAAGCAGCGCGTCCAGACCGATCTGGCGCCTGACCGCGTGATCTTGGTCGCGACGCGGCAGGCCGGTGCGATGACGTGCTCGGCGTAAAGGTCGTGTCTGAGGCCAAACCCAAGAGGAGGACAACAACATGGCGGATCTGACGGTCGAGATGGGGGTGATGCTGGTCCTGGTGAACCTGCGCGTGCTCAAGCTGCAGCTCACGGGCCAGCCCAAAGCCGCCGAGGTGTACAACGACATCTGCGGGCACCTCGACGCGCTCACAGCAGAACAGAGCGTCTACCAGGGCCTCTGGGACCAGCAGGTCGCGAACACTGCGGAGCTGGGCTACGCGGACTCTGTGCTGGGCGGGGAGATGAGCAAGGTCAACCGCCGGGTGCTGGTTGAGGTCAGCGGCGACCGCAGCGACCCGCGATATGTCGCCATCTTCCCCGAGAACCCCAGCGAGGCCATGAAGGGCGCCCCCGACGACGCCCAGGCCGCGTATGTGTTGGGTGTGCTGGGCGCTATTGCTGCGGATGTGGACATGGCGGCGGCGGTCTCCACGACGGAGCTGCGGGTGGCGGCGGAGGTCGTCGAGACCTTACGCGACCGGCGCGGCGTGCTGGCCGCCCAGGTGAACGAGGCGCGCGGTCGGCTCAAGGCCAAGAAGCTGGCCGCCGTCGCCGCCCACAACCTCGCCCGGCCGCGCCTGCTCACGCTGTTCAACAACAACAAGCGGCGGGTGGAGAGCTTCTTTTATCGCCGGGACAAGAGCGTGAAGACGCCGACGGAGGAGTGAGCGCCTCCGGGCGTGTTTAGGGTGGGGTGGGGAGGCCCACGTCTGGGAACCACGAGCGGATCGCCTCTAGCTCCGCCGGGAGCCCCAGCGCCCGCGCGGCGGCCTCGGCGGCGAGGAGCAGGGTGCGGGCCTCGGGGATGTGCTCGGGGCGTTCGGTGCGGAGGAGGGTGACGGCGAGGTTGTTCTGTCCGACCAGCACCGCTCGCGCGTCCCCGAGCCGCTCGTAGACGGGGAGCACCTCCTCCCTACGGATGCGGAGGGCCTCGTCGAGCTGTCCGCGCGCCTCCAGCACATCGGCGATCTGGCCCATGGTCACGGCCTTGGAGCGCACGTCACCAAGCCGCTCGTAAACGGGCAACTCCTCCTCCCTGCGGATTCGGAGTGCCTCGTCGAGCTGTCCGCGCGCTTGGTGTACGTCGGCGATCTGGCCCAGGGTGACGGCCTTGCCGTGCACGTCGCCGAGCCGCTCGTAGACGGGAAGCACCTCCTCCCTGCGGATTCGGAGTGCCTCGTCGAGCTGTCC
>JAKLKE010000730.1 GCA_023150775.1 Myxococcota bacterium | reverse complement strand
ATCGCCCTCGGAGAAGCTGCCGTCTAGCTCGGCCACGGCGCCCAGGGGCAACACGCGGGGGTCGCCCGGATCCGCGCGGGGCGGAACCTCAGCGGCGCAGGAGACGAGGAGCAGGGCAGGGAGCAGGCGGAGCATGGGTGAGACCGGCGTGTGGGCGCCTCACGGCCCGGGGGTGTGGGGGAGAGTCTACGACGTGAGCCAGCAGGCGCACAAGCGAAGCCGAACAAAAACCAGCTCGCCCCCTTGACCACCCGCCAGCGCCTTGAGTAGCCTCCTGCTCGCGCCACCCCACGAGGTCATCGGCGGCGCAGCGCGTCCTCCGCTCACCCTGGCAGGCGCCAGGTGGTGAGGCTTGGCCCCGACGCGACGGTGACACGCTCGCCCTGGGGGTGAAGGCACCAAGGATCGCCTCTGGCGCCCGGCACGAGGGCGCGCTCGCCGGTGTGAAGGTCGAGCACGGCGCGGGGGTGGAGCCGAGCCCGGCCGCTGGGGGTGACCTGCTCTACCCGCAGCCCAGGACGCACCGTGAGCGTGCGCATCCCCCACAGAGCGTCTGTCCGGTGCCCCATGACCATGAGCCAGTCGGGCGAGACGAACAGAAGCTCTGTGAAGGCCGGCGTGGGGCCGCGCCGCTCGTCGAGGATCGTGTGTTGTCCAGCGGCCCAACGGTGGAGCGTCGTGACCCGCTCCTCACCATGCCGGTGAGTCAGGAGCGCCACCAGCTCCTCCGCGCCGGGTCTGACGGCGACGGCGCTGTGCTCCAGCGCGGCGCCATGTGGCGTCGGCACGCTCACACGAAGCCGCGCCGCGCCCCGCACGACGTCCCAGAGCGCTCCGCGCCAGACCAAGCCGGGCTCAACCGCCGCGACCAACACCCCCTCGGGGTCCCCGTGAGGGGCACCAAACGACATGAGCCCCATCGCGCGGGCGTCGACGGTCGCGACGACTGTTCGACGCATCATGTCCCAGACCGGCACAGACTCCTGAGAGCCGTGGGCGACAAGACGATCATTCGGGAGCGCGACGAGGCGCCTCACAGGCCAGTCCCCGTCTAGGCCCACGCTGAGCGGCGGGGTGAGCGGCGCGCCGTCCACGATATGCAGCTCAGGATGAATCGCCAGCACAAACACGCCGCTCGACAGGCGGACGGCGTCTTCTGTAGGCGAGCGCGCTCCCCCACAGACGAGGCGGATCGCGTCTCCAGGGCCGACGATCCAGGTGTCGAAGCGTCCATCTGGGCGCGACACACACCACCAAAGCCTCGTGTCGTCCAAGGCGCCGAGGGCATAGGGCGTGGCCCCCTCACCATCGAGCCGGTGAACGCGCTCCTCCACGAGCCCTAAGGTTGGCGGCTCGGATGGTGGCGTCAGGCTCATCGTTCACACCCTCGGGCATAACAATAGCCCTTCCGTTCGCTGGTGGTCTTGAACTTGTTGGCGTCACAGATGGCCCAGTCTTGCCGGTCCGCCTCCTCAGGGAGCCCGGACCGACAGAACTCGATCCAGTCGGTCGAGGTCTTGCTCGCCATTGAGAGGCACGTCTTACACCACGCCTCCGTGGCCTCAAACGCGCCCAGAGGCGCCCCCGCCCCGCTCTCCACCCCCACAAACTCACCAAGCCCAAAGTCCGTGAGTTTGCCCGCGCTCGCCGGGTCGTCCACCCGCGCCCAGGTCTCCGCCACG
>JAKLKE010000072.1:15875-19958 GCA_023150775.1 Myxococcota bacterium | reverse complement strand
GAATCGGCCGGGCCGCCGTGTAATCCCGCTTCACGCCCCAGGCGGTGATCGCCGCGTCATGAACCGCGCCGTTGATCGCCAGGTAGAGGCTCACGTCCCACTGCAGGCGGTCCACCGGGTCACCTTCGCCGCCGATGCGCAGGGCGTCCGCGGGCAGGGCGTCGCTCACGTCGTTGGCGATGACGTTCCAGTGGCCCGGCGGGGTCTCGGACTTGGGGCCGTCTGCCCAGTACTCGGCGAGCACCCGGCCAAAGTCGGAGCGTAGGGTGACGTTCGGCTCATTGGCCGAGGCCGTCGTTGGCGCCGAGGCTGTTGTTGCCGTAGGCGCCCGGGGAGAGGTCGATGGTCTCGGTGCTCGCGACGTCGAGCCAAGAGGTCTTCCGGATGACGTCCATCACCCAGTCCGACATCTCGGCGTCGGTCATCTTGGGCGGGCTCATCGTCTCTGGCGGCCCGGCGATGGAGAAGGGCTCGACGAGGCCCCAGGTCGGGCAGATGTAGCCTTGAAGGCCCGAGTCGAGCACGATGCCGTTCTGGGTCTCGGCCAGGGCGATGTTGAGGAGCGTCCACTCGTTCGGGTCTACCAGAGCGCCGACGCCGGGGTCATCGACGACGATGGGCGGGTTGGGGGAGGTCCAGCCCGTCGTGTCTTTGTAGTCGTCGTGCTCGTTGGCGCCGTCGTCAGCGTAGTGGTCGATGATCGCCTCAGCGACGCGGTTGCCCAGGGCGACGGGGTCGTCGCCGTCGCTGTGGGTGTCGGTGGGGTCTAAGCCCAAGACCCCCATGAACTCGTCATAACAGGCCGTAGACGTCGCCCCGCCCACGGCGGCGGTGTAGCGGTGGGTCAACACCCGGTAAGCCGCGTAAGAGATGGCGATCTCGCGGTCGCCCTCGACGTCGTCGCTCGTGAGCTTCTCCGAGGTCAGGAGGCCGTCTGCCACGGCGTCATAGGCCGCCCAGGCGTCCCACATCGCCGCGCTGACGTGGAAGAGGTTTCTGGCGTGAACGCCGGGCCGAGGGATGTCGCGGCGGATGCTGTTGATCATCTGCTCGTTCCACCGATGGGCGATGGAGCCGTCAGGGACAGGGTCCGCGTAGCCCTCGGGGCAGCTCGGCGCCGGGGTCTCGATCTCCTCCGCGACGTAGAGCTCCGTGGGCTTGTCCGTGCGCCAGATCACGCCCTCGTTGAGGGAGCCCGTGAGCACCGCCCCGCCCACGGCCCACAACGACTCCCCGTCGTGCCAGGCGCCGTGCAGAGACTCCGGCGGGGCCTCCTCGTCGTTGGGGATGTAGGTCCACTCACCGCCCTCACGGCGGAAGATCGCCGCGTCCGCGCCGGTCACCCACAAGGCGCCGCCGTCCTCAAAGCTGAGGCCCTGCAGCACCGGGGCGCCCGGCGGGGTGGCGTCGGTGAAGCCCTTCGTGGCGTCGCCCAAGAGCAAGACGCCGCTGGAGTCGCCGCCGGTGATGGCGATCTGCGCGTCATCGCCGGTGACGGTGAACAGCCGCGCCGTGGTGCCGCTCTCGACCACAGACCAGCTTGAACCGTCGTAATGTAGGATCGTGCCGTTGCCGCCGACGACGTACACGTCATCCTTGGCCCGACCCCAGACCTTGAGCAGCGCGGGCAGCTCGCCGTTGGCGTCCAGCGGCATGTCGTCGGGCAGGCTCACGTTCTGCCACTCCGAGCCGTCATATCGCCAGAGGAAACCCCAGCGGCCCGCCCAGCCGCCCACCGCCCAGACCTCATCAGGCGAGGCGCCCCAGAGGCCATACACCGTGTCCCGGGCGAGGCCCGGCGTCTTGTGCCGGGTGAGCGTCACCCCATCCCAAGAGAGGATCGTCGCCCCGGCCCCGGCGAACATCACGGTGTCGGCGTCGAAGGCGTGAACCCACCACAGGTCGTAGAGCGAAGAGTTCGTCAGCGACGTCCACTGCGAGCCGTCCCAGTGCAGCGCGAGGCCCCCGGTGCCCGGGTCAGCGCCGGCGACCCACACGTCGTCGGGGCTGGTGCCGCCGACGGACATAAACGCCGCGCTGGGGTGGGCGCCTGCGGGCAAGACCTCGGCGGTGAACTCCTCGGCGTCGCTGTCTGTGGGCTCAGGGGCGTCTTTGCAGGCGAACAGGATGGACATGGGGAGGAGAAGCAGCAGGGTCCGGGTCATGGTCTCGTCACTCCGCGAGATTGGGATGGCGCCCGCAGGCTGGAACATGGATACGATAACCCTGAAACGTCGTGCCCAATAGGCTGATCAGAATGTCGCACATCCCCTCAATGATGGCGCTCATCGTGCTCTGCGGCTGCCCTGGCCGCGACGCTGAGGACACGGACTGCCCCTCCTTGGACACCACCGTCGAGCTGGGCACAGGCACCGAGTCGTTCGTCCCCCTCAGCGACGGCGACACCCTGCGGTTTGAGCGGGGCCCCCAAGGCGGCTACCACGTCTACGGCAGCCTTCGGGCCACAGGCGTAGACGTAGGTGACCCAAACTACCCCTTCGAGCTGACGAACCCCCACATCTGGTTCAACCTAGAGCAAGACGACGCCGAGATCGCCTTGTTGGTGGACCAGCCCCGGGCGCTCACCGCCCTGGACGACCTGGGCCACTACGGCGTGCTCGGCGAGCTGGTCATCTTCAACGTCACCGACCCGACCGCCCTTGAAGGCACGACGGCGCGTTTCACGGGGCGGCTCACCGACCGCTGCGCGCGCGGCGGCGAAGACAGCCGCGAGGTGGTCCTGAGCCTCACCGCGCTGTAAAGACCGCGCTCCCGCAGATCTTACAGCGCGCTCCAGAAGCCGGGATCCCCCAGAGACTCCAGATGCGCGGGGATGTTCGTCTCAACCCCCGTCACCACGAAGCTCTTGAGCAGACGTTGGGCCTTCACGATGCAGGCCTGCCGCGTCGGGGCACGAACGACCAGCACGGCGAGCAGGCCCGAGACCCGCTGGGTCGGCGCGGGCTCACCAAAGACCAAGGCGTCGGCCGGGGGCTCCCAGGTCTCGATCTCCCCCGGCGCCAAGGCCCGGATGCGGAAGCCCAAGGCCACACCGTCGGCGCTGAGATCCGACCGCTTGAAGCCCAGGGCCTCACCACGGGCGACGCGGAGCTGCAGCTCCGGCGAGCGTAAGCCGTAGACGTGGTCGTTGAGCAGCATCCCCAGATCGAGGCGAGGGCGCAGGCCCAGGCACCACGCGGCGCCGGATGGATCGGTCAAGAAGCCGACCGCGCCGAGGCCCTGAAGCCCCACACCCTTCGCGACGGCCACGGCGGCGTCCTCGACGGCGGCGGCGAGCTGGGTGGAGATTGAGGCCGGGAGCTGGTCTACGGTGAGCATCCCGTTCTTGCGCAGAGAGCGCTCACGCACCCCCAAGGCCACCACCGAGCCCTTGGCGTCGGCGGCCACGGCGACGACGAGGTGCCGGGCCTGGCGTACATGGGCCTCAAACCAGATCGCCTCCCCCGCCCCTAGACGCGCCTTCGCCAAGGCGTCGGCCTGCTCCGCCGTCTCGGCGCGCTGGGCGAGGCGGCCGCGGTTGTCCTTGATCCATAGCGGCAGGCCGAGGTGTCTCACCACCTCATCAATCGGCGCGGCGTCGCCCGCGCGTAAGAGCCCCGTGCCCGGCACCGGCATCACCTTGGCCCGGCGCGAGACCTCCCGGGCGCGGTGGCGGTCCCCGGCGTTGCCGACGCGGTCATAGGGCGGGCCGATCATCAGCAGGTTCGCCGCGGCCACCTCCTGGGCGAAGGCCGGGTCTTCGGCGAGGCGCCCGAGGCCGGGGTGGATGGCGTCACAGCCCGCGTCGTTCGCCGCGCCGATGAGCTGGTCCATCGTGGGCTCGTCGGGCACAAACGCGGCGTAGGTCGCCTCATCCAGGCGCGGCGAGGGCTCCTCATCTTCGCTGAACGCCACCACCGTCTCCGCCCCTTGGGCGCGTAAGCAGCGGTCGATCCACACGGCCATGGGGCCACGCTCAACGATAAATACACGGGTGCCGACGCTCATCGTCCACTCCAGACCGGCGGGCGTTTGCCCAGAAAGGCCATGATGCCCTCAGCGCTGTCTTCGCTGGTGAGGTTC
>JAKLKE010000072.1:0-15865 GCA_023150775.1 Myxococcota bacterium | reverse complement strand
TCACCTCAAGCTGGCCGTGCAGGTATCGAAGCGCGGGCTCATAAGGCAGGTCAGAGGCCATAAACATCGCGTCTTTGCCCAGGCGCACGACCGCCGGAGAGAAGCTCGCCGCGGCCTGGGCCAAGCGGAGCGCCCCGGCCAAGGCGTCGTCCTCGACCCGGTTGATGAGCTGGTAGGCCAGGGCCTCTTCTGCGCTGAGCAGGCGCGCGGTGAACACGAGCTCGGAGAGCAGCTTGGGCGGCAGGCAGCGCTGCAGCTCGGCGAGGATGATCATCGGGAAGAGCCCGACCTTCACCTCCGGCGTGCCCAGGCGCGCGCCGGGCCGGGCCACGACCATGTCGCAGCCGAGCATCAGCCCGAAGCCACCGCCCAAAGCGTCGCCGTTCACCGCGGCCACGACGGGCTTGCCCAGGCGCCGCAGCGAGAGGAGCAGGTCGGCGAAGCGGCCACGGCCCCGTGAAGCGGCCAAGGCGCCGTCATCGGTGAAGCCGCCGCCGCCGAGGTCACCCCCGGCGCAGAACGCGCGGTCACCGGCGCCGGTGATCACCACCGCCCGCACCTCGGCGTCTTGGCCCGCGGCGACAACCGCGTCATGCAGCGCGCCGACGAGGCCCGGCGACAGGGCGTTTCGCCGGTCGGCGCGGTTCAGGGTGAGCACCATGACGCCCCCCTCGACACGCTCGCTCAACACCAAGGGCGCGGGCTCCTCCATTCGACCTCCAGCACTTCACGAGCGAGGAGGATAACAAACTCCCCCGCCCCAAGGAGCCGCCGTGCGTGTGGTGATCGTCGGTCGTGGCCGCCTCGGACGTAGCTTGGCGCTCTTGCTCCCGGCGCGGGGTCAGCCCGTGACCTTGTGCGCCCATGACGAGGCCCTGCCCGAGGCCGAGGTCATCCTGCTCACGGTCAACGACGACAACGTCGCCAAGACCGCCGCGACCCTCCCTTTGGGGCCGATCGTGCTTCACACCGCCGGGGCGCTGGGCCTCGACGTGCTGCTGCCCCATGAGCGCCGGGGCTCGCTGCACCCGCTGATGTCGTTCCCCGGCCCCGAGCGCGGCGTCCCGCCCACCGACGGCACCCCGGCGGCGATCAGCGGTCACCCCGAGGCCCTCGCCGCCGCCCGAGACCTCGCCGAACGTCTGGGCTTTCGGGCCTTTGAGGTGCCCGGCGACCGGCGGCTCTACCACGCCGCGGCGGTGATGGCCGGGAACTACGCCACCGTGCTCCTCGACGCGGCCTCCACCCTGCTCACCGCCGCCGGGGTAGCCCCTGAGCTGGCCCCCAGCCTGCTCGCGCCCTTGGCCTTGGCCTCGATTCAACAAGGCGCCCAGCTAGGCCCCACGAGGGCCCTGACCGGCCCCCTGGCGCGCGGGGACGCCCAGGCCATCGCCGCCCAGCTCCACGCCATCGAGGCGCTCAACCCCGAGCTCGCCGCGCTGTATCGGGCCGTCGGCGCCTGGGGCCTGCTCCACACCCTTCACGACGCCCCGCTGCGTGAAGATCAGCGCGCGGCGCTGCGCCTGGCCTTGGGCCTTGACGCCACCCCGCGCTGACCATTGCCGACCCCCCTTCGGGTGGTATATTCGTGTGTGAGCGACGTGAAGTCGCCAGGAAGGAGCAGTCCATGCTCGACGCCTACATCATCCGCAAGATCCGCGAAGACCGCGAACGGCGGGAGTCAGGGGCGCAACCGCTGCGCATCGAGGTCCCACGGCCCCCGCCGGAGCCGCCTTGGGACGAGCGCGCGGGCAGCGAGCCCAAACGGGACGACACCGAGCGCGGCGTCGTCATCATCGACTTCAACATCTGAGCGGTCTCTCCCCCCAACCCGCCGCCGCCCAAGACGGGCGGCCGAGCGGTCAGCCAGCCCGATCGGACAGCACGATCACCCGTTGAGCTTCACGAGCAGGCGCGCGACGACCAAGGCGTCGCGCACCATCGGCGAGAGGTGCTCCGGCGGCATCAGGCCCATGAGAATCTCCACACCTTTGGAGTCCTGACGCACCGCCTTCACCCAAGGGAAGTGCATGAGCTGAGAGACGGCGCTCACCAAGGCGCCCTCGTTCAGAAGCGGCCGGGCCATCGACGGCAGCTCCGCCCGTAAGACCCAATTCATGTGCTGACCGACGAGCTTCCAGTCGGTGTCATCGGCCAGAGCGCCCTCGGCGTGGGCGGGCATCATCATCAAGGGCTGGCGGCCCGGCGAGGCGACCCACACCGTGACGTAGCCCTCGCCGAGGGGCTGAACGATCACTTCAGTGCGGATGTTGTCGGCCTGGCTGGCGAAGCCGATGCCCTCTTTGGGGTGAATCTCGACGCGGCGGCCATACTCGCCCGCCACCGGCTCAAGCTGCTGCACCCAGATCTCGTAGACCTCGGAGTTGTCTGACGCCCACTGCCACAAGAGCCAGATGCCCACGAGCAGCACGCAGAGGCCGAAGATCGCCAAGAAGAGGTTGAGATACACCCCAAACATCACGACCTGCTCGCCGCTGATGAGCGCAAAACGCACCATCAGCTCAGCGAGCGCGGTCGCGTGACTGGCGCCGTACAGGCAGGCGGCGCCAGACAAGAGGGTGACGGTGGGGGCGATCCACCGCATGGGCTGTGGCTCCGCGCTTGGGTGCCTCACCATTCTATTGATGCAGCGCACCTTGTCCAACCCATCGGCGTGTCCCTTGCCGAGCCACCCCAGAGGTGCTATCAGCCTGTGGCTTCTGTCGAGCCCTCTGTCTCGGCGATCAACTCCTCTCCCTTCCTCATCTATCGGTTCTCAGGAGGCCCCAATGGCCCGCCGTTGCAGTCTGACCGGGAAGCGCCCGAACATCGCGCACAAGGTCTCGCACTCGAACATCAAGACCAAGAAGCGCCAGCTCCCGAACATCCAGAAGCGCAGCCTGTGGCTGGAGGAGGAGCAGCGCTTCGTGACGCTCAAGCTCTCCACCCGCGCGATCCGCACCCTTCGTAAGAAGAGCCTCGCCGAGTTCGCCAAAGAGAACGGCGTCGATCTCTCGAAGTTCTGATCCTCCCGGCACGGCCGAACAAGAGCCCGTCCCCTCCCCTGGGGTCGGGCTCTTGGCGCTCTGGGGCTAGGTCCTCGGCTCAGAGCTCGCCCGCGCGCTCCAGGTGGTGGGCGATGGAGTTCGCGTAGTAGGCCAAGAGGCCGTCTGAGCCCGGGGCCAAGAAGTAGCGCCCGCCGAGCTCGGTGAGGATCCCCCGGCGCGAGAGCAGCGCCGCGGCGAGGATCCCGATCTGCTCGGCCTCCTCCGAGTCGAGCACCTCCGCGTCTAAGAACGGCACCCCGGCGTCGGCCTCGCGGCGGTGGTGGAAGTGGTCAAACGCCCGGCCCAAGGCGATCGGCGCCCCAGCGGCGCGAAGGGCGCGCAGCACCCCACGCACCCGGGCCTCTACAGCGGGCACGGCCAGCTCACCGCCTTGAAGGATCGCCGCGCAGAAGATCGGCACCGGCGTGGCGGGGATCACCTCGGCGACGCGGCGCGTGAGCAGCTCGGCGGCCAAGGCCTCCAGGGCCGGCTTTCTCGCCTCGTCGGGGAGGTTGTGGAGCTCCGCGCCCCCGGGCCAGTCGGTGAGGCGCAGCGGCCGCCCGAAGCTCACCGCGGCGTAACCAAACTTTCGGTGCGAGCGGGTGGCGACACGCAGGGCGTTGGCGATCACGAGGGTCGGCGCTCGGGCCAACATTCGGCCCAGGCCGATCGCCCGCTCGGTGAGGCTCGGCGCGGCCCGGGGGCCGTCGAGCTCGGCGACGAGGCTACGATCCTCAAAGACGCGGTCGTAGTTGACGCCGACGGGCATAAACACGATCTCGCGGGTCGGGTCTTCCCGGCGCAGGCCGATGAGGTAGTCCAGGAGGCCGATCTTGGGCTTTCGTAAGGCGCCGTCGCGGGAGAGCCCACCCTCCATAAAGAAGCCCGTGGCCACGCCCGCGCTGGCCAAGATCTGCACAAAACGCTCCAGCACGGCGTGGTAGAGCGGGTCCTTCTCGCCCCGGCGCACGAAGTAGCTGCCGAAGGCCCGAAACAGGCTGTCGAGGGGCCACACCCGGGCCCACTCGCCGACGGCGTAAGACAAGGCCACCTTTCGTAAGAGGCCATAGGACAAGACCAACGAGTCGCCCGTGGAGCGGTGGTTGAGCACATAGACGTGCACCGCGCCGGGCGGGGCCGAGGCGCGCTGGGCCTCAAAGGCGGCGGGGTCCAAGACCAGCTCGTAACAGAAGCCTACGGCCAGCCGGGCGAGGCCTCCGCCGAGGCGGTAATAGGCGCTCAGCGAGAAGTAGGGGGCGATCTCGTCCACATAGGCGTCTGCCCGGGCGCGGGTGATCGCCAAGGCCTCGCTCGTGGCGCGGCTGGCGCGCAGCACGGCCTCCTCAATCCGTTCGTCTTGGGCCAGGGCCTCCCGCACCCACACGCGGTCGATGAAGCGCCCGGCCTCCAGCTTCACCTTGTGGCGCCGCACAAACGCCACGGCCCCGGCGCTCAGCCGCCCACGAACCCGGCGCAGGACCGCCCAGCGCAGGAGCTCATAGCCGAGGATGGCCGCGAGGACGCTCAAGATGCTCGTGAGGACGGTGATGGGCGCTCCAAGGACGTGGCTGATCTCCCTGGATAGCACGTTTGAGCGGACGGATCTGGGCTTGAGCCGCCCCGTCGCTCAGCGCGCCAGGGTCAACATCAGCTCAAGGGAGCCCTCGACGCCGTCTGGGCGCCCGGCGGCGGCCAAGGCCTCGGCGACGCAGGCCATGTCCGGGGGCTCTTCGAGCAAGAACGCCTGCACCCGCAACATCCTCGCCTCGCCGCTGGCGTCGTAGAGCATCACCAAAGGCAGCTCGTTGACCTCCGGCCCCGGGCAGAGGGCCAGCGCCGCCAAGACGCCGGGGAGCGCCGGGCCCAAGGCCTCTCCCCCACGAAGGGAGGCCGTCCGGGGCGTGGTGAGCGGCGCGGGGGGCGCCATCACGCCCACGGCCTCGACGCCCACCCAGCCCGCGGAGGGCGCGGCGCGCTGGCCCCAACGCCAGGCGGTGAAGCCCGGCGGCGCGGGCTCGGCCACCTGATAGCCCGAGCGCCACTCCATGCCCGCCGTGCGCCGCCAGCGCCGCGCGCCGCCCTCGACGGGGCGCTCGTCTCGGCGGTACGCCCGGTTCACGACGCCGGCCGGGGCGCAGAGCAGCGTCGCGCCTTGCCACCAGCCGCAGCCCGCGTCCAGCTCCGCCGCCCAGGGGTAGTCGTGCTCGGCGTGCAGGTCTCGCGGCGGGGCCTCGCCGAGGGGGAGCCCGCGCCACCAGCTCGTCTCTAAGGCCCACACCATCAGCAGCAGAGCGTTCATCACGCGGCACCTCGGGCTGAGAGAGGGAGCCCCCTGACTCAACCGTTTCATCCCGCAGGAGGAAGCTCGGCTGACGCTGGCGTCCGCTTGAGCGGGACAATAGACAGAGACGGCGTATCCGATCCCTGCGCTCCGAGCACCACACCCAATGGCAAGTGTCCAGAACGCCACCCGCTGCGCCGGAATGGGCGCCTCTTTTGGTATGGCTTTTCTCGGCTCGGAAGAGCTGCTGAACGTCTTCATCGGCGCGCCGCTGCGCGCGGGCGAGCTCGTCCAGATCTTGCCGTTTTATGTGCTCGTGCCCGCCGTGATGGGCGCCATCTTAGGCGCCATCGGCTTTCAGGGCATCGCCGCGGCGATCTGGATCTGGGGCGGCTTCACCTTGTGGCTGAGCGTCGGCCCCGCGGCGGAGATCCTCACGAGCGCCGGTCTGCCCGGGGTGCTGGGCGTCGTCGTGGCGGCGGTCGCCGTGTTCGCCTCGGTGATCCTCATGCTGTTTTTGTCTCGGGATCGGGACGAGCTGCGCTGGGGGTTCTTGGCCGCGGGCTGGGTGGTCGTGCTCTTTGGCGGCGCCGTGCAGCAGCGCCTCGCCGACTCCACGAGCTTTGTCTCCATCGGCCTCAACCTCGGCCTCTTGTTGATGGGTGTGGCCATCTCCCTGGGCGTCGCCAAGGCCCTGGGCCACCGCCAGCCTCGGGCGGGCGTCATGGCGGCGCTCTTCGGGATGCTCGTGTGGCTGGGTCGGGTGACCTTGGCCCCCACGATGGTGGAGCCGATCCCCGCCCCGGATCCGGCCACGACGCAGAGCACCCAGCCGTCGATCCTCCTCCTCGTCGTGAGCGGCCTCCGCGCTGACCACATGGGCTTCTTTGGCGCCTCCGCTGAGAACACCCCCGCGCTGGATGAGCTGGCCGCGCGCTCCATCACCTACGATCAGGCCCAGAGCGCCGCGCCCTCACGCCTGCCCGCCTTGGCGTCGATCTTCACGGGGCAGCTCCCCTCAAGCCACGGCCTCACCCCGGAGAACCCGTCCCTGAGCCCCAGCGCGCGCACCTTGGCCGAGTACCTCCAGGCCAAAGGGTACTCCACCGGGGCCATCCTCGCCGACCCCTCGGTGAGCGTCACCACGGGGCTCAACCAGGGTTTTCGCCACTTCGACGCCAGGCCCGGCCTGAGCCACCGCCCGCTCTTGCTCACCACGCTCAACCTAATCAACGCGCCGGTGCTCCTGACCCGAAACCGCCGCCCGGCGGCGACCGTCGTCACCGAGGCCCAGAGCTTCTTGAGCATCCAGGGTCAGACTCCGTTCTTCCTCGTGGTGCAGCTCGCCGATCTCCTGCCCCCTTACGACGGCCCGGCGGAGCTCCTCGGGGATCAAGACGTCGTAGACATTGAGGGGCGCTACACCGCCAAGCTGCAGTCCCTCGACGCCGACATCCAGCGGCTGATCGACGCCACGCCCAAAGGCACCTGGATCATCGTCACCTCGGATCACGGCCTCGCTCTGGCCGAGCGTGAGGGCCGTTACCCCAACCAGCCCCGGGCGCCGGGGGTGTACTTCGGCGACACGATGTACCAGGAGCAGCTCCGGGTGCCCCTCGTGTTCTTTAAGCCGAGAAACCTCAAGCCTTACACGGCCCTGCGCCCCGCCCGAGCCTACGACATCCTGCCCACGGTGCTCAAGATCATCCAAGAGCGCGCGCTGGAGGGCATGGACGGCGAGCTGCTGCACGAGGTCATCGGCTCGGCCCCTGAAGAGGACCTGGTGGACGTGCTCGTCTCCGAGGCGAACAGCGTCGGTGAGCCCATGCGCGCCGTGCGCAGCGGCCCGTGGAAGCTCATCGAGGGCCCCGAGGGCGACGAGCTCTACAACCTCATCATGGACCCCGGCGAGACGATGAACCTCGTCAGCCAGAGCCCAGACATCGCCCGGGAGCTCTCGTACTTCTTGCCCGGTCGCCAGCGCCCGGCCGGCGCGCCCAAGTTCAGCCTGGACGAGACGACCCGCCGCCGCCTCGACGGTGAGGAGGGCCTGGTCCCCGCAGACGGCGCCGCGCTGCCCCTCCCCGAGGGCGAGGCCACGCCGCCCACGACGACGCCCGGCGCCCCCGGGACGCTGCCGCCGCCCTCGGGCCTCTGAGCCGCGTCAGCCCTGGTAGACGGCCTCGTAACGCTCCGCCGCCGGGCCCCAGCTCCAGTCCTGAGACATGCCGTTCACCCGGAGCTGGTGGATGGAGTTGGGGTGATCCCACCAGGTGCGGAAGGCCCAGAACATCGCCTGGCCGAGCTGATCGGGCTCGTCGTAGAGCCAGCCCGTGCCGTCGTGGCTCACCGGCCCCCAAGGGCGCACGGAGTCGCGCAGCCCGCCCGTGGCGCGCACGATGGGGATAGCGCCGTAGCGCATGGCGTAGAGCTGGGTGAGGCCGCAGGGCTCAAAGAGCGAGGGCACCAACAAGAAGTCGGCCCCGGCGTAGATGCGGTGGGAGAGCGGCACATCGAAGCCGATGATCGCCCGCGCGCGGTGCGGCGCCCGGGCCTCCATGCCCTTGAGGCCGTTCTGGAGCGTGCTCGCGCCGCTGCCCAAGGCCACAAACTGCAGGTCTTGCTCAAGAATCCAGGGGGCGAGCCGCAAGACGCTGTCCACGCCCTTCTGGCCGTCCAAGCGGCTCACGAAGGCGAAGAGCGGCACCTCGGGGCGCACCGGCAGGCCGAGCTCTCGTTGCAGCGCGGCTTTACACGCGGCCTTGCCCGCCATGTCCTGGAGGCTGTAGCTCTGGGGGACGTGTTTGTCGGAGGCCGGATCCCACAGGGTCGTGTCGATGCCGTTGAGGATGCCCGTGAGCGGCACCCGGCGCAGGATGGCGTCGAGGCCGAAGCCACCTTCAGGGGTGCGCAGGTCGCGGGCGAAGCTCGGGCTCACCGCCGTGACGTGATCCGCGCTCACCAGCCCCGTCTTGAGCGCCGCGAGGGTGTCGCCCCACATCGTCGTCTCCATGTGCCGGGGCGAGAGGTCCAAGCCGCCGAACTCCGAGGCGGCGTAGCGGCCCTGGTGCGCGGCGTTGTGCACCGTGATCACGCTGCGGCAGCGGGTGTAGAGCCCGACCGGGTGGTAATGCGCCCGAAGGTAGAGCGGCGCTAGGCCCGCGTGCCAGTCATGGGCGTGGAGCACAAACTCATCGCCCAGGCGCCCATCGGCCAAGGCCTCCACCCGGCGGGGCACCTCCAAGGCCGCCCGGCACAAGAGGGCGAAACGCATGAGGTTGTCGCCATAGACGCCGTTGGAGTCGCCGTAGATGCCGCTGCGGCGAAAGCAGAGGCTGTCGATGAGCACGAAGGCGAGGTTGTCTTGCGGGCGGTACACCCGATAGCGCACGTCGTGCTGCTCCCCGAAGAGCCAAAAACGCGCGGTGACCCCGGTGTCCCAGGCGAGGTGGTCGTTCGCGCGGCCATAGGCCGGGGAGACGACGACGACCCGGTGACCCCGCTGGGCCAAGGCGATGGGCAAGGCGCCGCAGACATCTCCCAGACCGCCGGTTTGAGAGAAAGGCGCGACCTCAGACGACACGAAGAGCAGGTTCATGGCGCGAGTCTAACTCAGAGAGAAGCTGGGCTCACAGCCTTCGTTCAACCCGACCAACCACTATGCTCTCGCGATGCGTGCAGCGACATCGTCCAGGTAAAACGAGGCCCACGCCACCTTTGCGAGCTGGTGCCCGCGCTTTCGCCATGTCGCGTTGATGACCTTAAAGTTCTTCGCTTGCACATGCTCAACCGCAGGGATGAAATCCTTGTCGGCCGAGACGAGAATCGCGACGTCATAGGCATCCTCCCAGGCCAAGCCCACAAGGTCGGTGACGATCCTAGCGTCAATAGTCTTCTCCGCCGCGCGTCCGAAGTCTGCGCCGCACACTACGCAGGTCTCGTGTTCCGTCCTGCAGTTCGGGCAATAGACCGGCTGCTTTCGCCAGTGTCGTTCGGAGGTGAACACCCGAACACCGGGCTGGCGATCAAGAAAGTTATGAAGCCAGTTCCCGAGTTGGGACTCCCTGCCAGCCTCATAGCCCGCATAGACACGAGTCTCTTCTAATGTCAGCGCTCCCAAACCAGCCGGGCCAATCGCGCCTGACGCTGCATTGACGAGGGCCGTCGGAAGCATGGTCCAGTCACACCTCGCTCCCCCACCCCGCTCGTTCCACGTCAGCTGGAAGTTCCAGAAGTCGATAAAGACCCTTACTCGCACGCGATCTCCGAAAATAAATACGGGGAGCCTTTCGGCTCCCCGGGGCGGACATTCGCGCCGTGGTGTTCACGACGCGGGGCAGACATGAATCAACAATAGCCGACTGACCGCAGCAGCGTCAACTGCGCGACGGCAAATTCTGGCTCGGCTCACAGCCCCTTGCTCTCGACCGTCACGCCAGCGCTCGGCGAGGCGCCAAGGTCGATGGCCTCGCCCCGCAGGGTGAGGTCAAACCACTCCGTCGAGTAGCGGCGCACGGCCTCTTGGGCCGCGCCGAGGTCGCCGTACTCGGTCACCGAGCAGCTTGGCGGCGGCGCGCCGGTGGGGCAGCCGTCCGAGGCGAGCTGCAGCAGCAGGTCGTAGAGGGTGTCGTTGAGGTCATCGCGGTCGGCGAGCAGCGCGTCGCCGAGCTCATCGAGCTTCAGATCGCAGAGGTCGGAGAACGCGAGGTGCCCCGCCCCGGCGATGGACACCCAGGCGCCGCGGGCGTTGGCCTCATAGGCGCCGCCGACGCTGGCTTCTCCGGCGAAGGAGTCACACTCCCCGCCCATCACCATCGTCGGCACGTCCCGATCGACGGCGCCCCCGGCGGCCAAGGTCAAGAGTGAGGTGAAGCGGGCGTCCTCCGCGCCCAGGCTCGCCGTCGTGCCGCCCCCGGCGCTGTGCCCGCTGAGCCCGACCCGGCTGAGGTCCACGGCGCCGTAGAGCCACGACTCCTCATCAGTGGATTGGGCGGTCAACCAATCTAAAGCGTCGGCGACGTCGTCCGGGCCCGGATCCTCCAGGGTACCGCTCAGATCACAGCCGTCCAGCGGCGGCGAGAGCAGGCACGGCAGCAGATCCGTCATGCGGCGCCCGACATGATCGGCGCTGAGCACGACGTAGCCCCGGGACGCGAGGTGGGTGGTGTAGTTGATCGACTGCACCCGGGCCCCGCCGAGGCCATGGGAGAAGAACACCACGGGGTATGGGGTCTCGGGCACGCGCAGCGGGAGGTCTCTGGCGGCGAGGCCGTTCACCGCCGGGAAGCTAAAGTCGCCCACAGCCTCGTAAAACACCTGGGGAACGTACTCGTTGAAGTCCACGGCCTCGGCGGCGGCGGCGGCGTCTTCGTCAGAGGCCGGGTACCAGATCTCCACGGTCAGATCGCCGCCGACGCTCACCGTGCGCACGCCCACGGGCACGCCGCGCTTCGCGGGGTCGTCGGGCAAGACCAGGGGCTCTGGGGACGGGCCGCAGCCAGAGAGCAGGGTCAAGGCGGTGAAGGTCAGAGTGAGCATGACGGGCGCTCCGGGCGAGTTCAGATCGTTTGGGCGAGGGCGAGCGGAGTCTTGCGGAGGTCACGCATCGACACGCGGCCTCAGAGCCCCCGCAGAAACGCCGCGACCTCCTCCGGCGGCACGGCCTGCTCGGCGCACCCCGTGGCCAAGGTCAAGGCCCGGGGGTTCTCGATCACCGGGCGCAGCTCCAGGCGCCAACGAAAGGTGGCGCAGCTCGGCTCGGTGCGCAGCACGATCTGCAAGGGCGCGTCGCCGAGCGCCGTGTGCAGGCGGCTCAAGAGGCCGCAGAGGTGGCTCGCCAGGCTGAGGCTGTCGTCGTCGTCGGTGGTCTCAAAGGCGGGGCCGCCCCCACGCGGCCAGATCCAGCACTCAAAGGCCGTCCAGGGCGCGAAGGGCACGAGGCTCACGAAGCGCGCGTCGGTCTGGATGAGCCGGGCGCCGTCCTGAAGCTCGTGCTGGATGAGGTCTTGGGAGAGGCTGCGGCCGCCGTTCTCCCGGGCGTACCGTTCGTGCGCCTCGACCTCACGCGCCTCCAAGGGGCCGGGCTCGGGCAGCGCGATCACCTGGGAGTGGGGGTGGTCTACCCGCGCCCCGGCCTCGGCGCGGTGCACCTTGATCCAGGAGAGGTTTCGTAGGCGGGGGTCGCGGCGAAGGTCGATGAGGCGCTCTCGGGCTAGGCTGAGCACGTCGGCGAGCTCCCCCGGGGTCTGCTGCCAGGGCGTGCGCCCGTGCTCATCGGACTCGACGATGACCTCGTGCGCGCCCAGACCTTCGCGGCGCTCGTAAGGCCCCACCCGCTGCCAGCCGCCTTGGGCCTCGATCTTGAGCGCCGGGCGCCCGTTCGGCACCACCACGCAGGCCCCGCGCCGCCCCAAGACCTTCCAGCGCCGCGCCGGGCCGTCCACACACAAGACGCAGCCCTCACCGCCGCTGCTGACGGGCGGGCGGATGTTGGGGGTGACGAGGCGATCCGTCGCGAGGATGACGTGGTGCCCACGAATCGGGCAGCGGCGCAGCTCACTCATTCAACACCAGGACGTTGCCAGGGTCGCCGGAGGCCGCATCGCACCACCGGTCACTCACCCCAGAGGTTCAGATCGAGGTCGGGGAAGATATCGTCGCACGCGCGGGCCTCGTTGAGCACCGCGAGGTCGGTCTCGGACAGGATCTCGCCTTTGGCCACCGTCTGGGCCATGTCACAGAGGCGGTCAAAGCGGGTGGCGTGGCCAGAGAAACGTTTGATGCCGTAGTCGGGCGCGCCTTTGGTGGTGATCACGAACGGCCAGTCCGAGGCTTGGAGGAGCAGAAGCTCCCGGGCCGCGTCCTTGAGCAGAGTCTCAAGCTCGCCGCCCTCACGCCAGGGCAAGGTGGTAGATGACCTCCCACATCCACTTGAGGTCGTCGTTCAGCCACACGCGGTGGTCGCCGCCGGCACCCCAGGAGCCTTCAGGGAACCAGGCGACCTTGTCCGCGGGCAAGGCGGCGAGCTGCTCGGACGCCGTGCGCACGGTGATCTCGGGATCGGCGTTGAGCGTCAGCATCACGTCGCGCAGGAAGATCGGGCCTTCAGCCCACCAGTGGCCGAAGAGCTCGGCGTCAAAGGGCGCGACGACCACCCCTTCGCGGCCGTGGCGCTCGTGGTGCTGGCGCAAGATGCCGCGCACCACGGAGCAGAAGTGCTGGGCGTGGGAGAACACCGCCCCGTGCACGTCTTCAGGGCTGTAGCGCTCTTTCTCGCCCAGGCCCGCCCGGGCGCTGGTGACCTTCCAGTAGCGCAGGCCGTCGGAGCCGTGCTTCTTGTGGAACTCCAGGTAGCGGCCGTCGGCGGGGTAACCCACCTGCCCCGACCACACCTGCTCGCTCACCTCGGGGTGGCGGCCGAACACGCTCAGGTCGGTGTCGGTGCCGTCGGTGGAGGCGATGTGTGGCTCCAAGACCGAGCGCCACACCCGGCCCACGTCCCACGCCGCCTGATCCCAGCCCACCTTGAGGTAGCCGTCATGGGTGCGGATGCCTTCAGAGCGCGCGCCCCGGAAAAGCTGGGCGTCGAGAATGGTGAACTTCACGCCCTCTCGGGCGAGGTGCTGATCGGTGCCCAGGCGCACCCGGGACGGCGTCTGGCCCACCGCCGGGGTCCAGGGGCCGCCGGGGCGGTAGGCGCACTCGGGCAGCCAGTACCCGCTCGGGCGGCGGCCGAGCACCCGCTCGCTCGTCTTGAGCCCCATGCGGATCTGCGCACGAATCGACGAGTCCTGCAGCAGGAGCGGCGTGTAGCCATGCGTCGCGCTCGACGAGATGAGCTCGATCTGCCCGTCGTTCCAGAGCTGGGCGAAGGCCCCGGGCAGATCGCCCTTGATGGCGCTGAACAGGCTGTTGAGCTGCTCGTAGCGGTCGGCCCAGCGCCGGGCCAAGGACACGAGGTGGGCGTCTCCCCAAGACTCAAACTCTTGCTCATCCCGGTGGGCGCGCTCCTCACGCTCGGCGAGCCACAGGGGGAAACGCTCCTTGAAGTACGGGTGCGAGAGCTGCTCCAGCAAGACCGGCGTGAGGCCCAGGGTGATCGGGCAGCGGCCTCCAGCGGCGCGGCAAGACTCGATCACCTCAAGAAGCGGCAGGTACGTCTCTGCGGCGGCCTCAAACACCCAGTGATCCCCGTGGGGCCAGCGCCCGTGCTTGAGGACGTAGGGCACATGGCCATGAAGGACGAGGACGAAGCTGCCGATGGCCATCAGATCACCCGCTGGAGGTTGCGAGCAGGGATGACCCGCGAGCCAACATTTCGGCACAACGGCCAGGCGCTCTGAGCGGGCGGATCACACCCACCAGTCGGTCTCCTCGTGGAGCTGCACCGGCACGTCCCCGTCTTGGGGATACCGCGCCACCTCGACCCCATCGCGGATGAGCGCGACGTGCAGGCTGCCCCGGAAGTCTTTGGGCAACAAGAGGCTCAGCTCGGTGCAGAGCTCACCGGCGACGAGGCCGTCGGTGCGGTTGTCCTCGTCGATGTACGGCCAGCGCAGCGTGCGGGTCTCGGGGCCCCCCATCAGGACGAGCTGCCACTCCGTGCCCGCGCGCTCCGGCGGCAAGGGGCGTCGGTGGTCTAAGCGCACATAGAGCAGGTTGTCGTCTAAGCCCCAGGCGATGCCCTGGAGGTGCCCGGCGCTCAGGCTCATCGCCCCGCCGGGCCGCGCGCAGTCGGCGTAACCCGCGCCCACCCACTCAAAGAACAGCCTCCGCGCGCCGTCGATGCGCGGGGAGATCGGCCTCGTCGGCAGCTTGAGCCCTGGCGGCGGCGTCGTGAGCGCCTTCACCGGCACCGAGAGCGTATCCGGCGGCGCCTGGCCCAAGGCCCGATAGGCCGCGGCGAGCTGCCCTCGAAACAGCCGGTCAAAGTCTAAGGCGAAGGGGGTGTCGAACTCGCGGCCATACCACCAGAACCAGTCCGAGCCTTCGGCGGCGTAGATGTGCTCCATGGCCGCGGGCGGGTCTCCAGCGGCGGCGACGGCCTCACGGGCCTTGGCGAGCAGGCTCCAGCCCCGGCGGTCTTCTTCGTCGCCGAACCAGATCGCCAGATCCGAGTTCACCCAGCTCCCGGTGTGCAGGGCGTAGACCTTGCCCGCCACGGGCTCCTTGGCGGCCTCGGAGAAACGCACCGGCGTCACCCGATCGCGGCGGTTGAGCGCCTCGCAGAGCGTCGTCAAAAACGCCTGCCCAGCGTCGGCGAAGCTCTCCCAAGGATTCTCGCCGTCGAGGGCGATGGTCACCAAGCCGCCCCGGGCCTCACAGGCCGAGAGCAAGGCGTCTACGGCGTCTTTGGCCGGGCGTTTGGCGTAGCGGAAGCCGATGTCATCGGAGATCGAGCGGTCGCGGAAGAAGCCCACCACGCCGTCGCCGAGATCCCAAGGGGCGCCTTCAGTAGAGAAGTCACGCTCGGAGCGCAGGAGGTTGCCCTCGTCGCTCACCAGCCAACGAAAGCCCGCCTTCGCCGCCATCTCCGGCAGCTCATGGCAGATGGCGCCTTCAGGGGGCCACAGGCCGACCACCTCGGCGCCCACGGCGCGCTCCACGCGCTCCCGACCGCGGATGAGCTGGGCCATGGCGTCTTCGGGGCGCTTCACCCGGGGGATGTCCGCCGGGAGGTCGGGCAGGCAGCGCCGGGCGTTCTCGGTGTCGATCAGGAGCGGCAGGATGGGGTGGTAGTACGGCGAGGCGCTGATCTCGGCGACGCCGCGCTGGGCGAGCTCCCGGTAGAGCGGCATCACTGAGCGCACGAGGCGCTCACAGGCCGCGAGCATCACGAGCTTGTCGTCTTCAGTGAAGTCGGCGCCTTTTTTGCGCAGCTCTTTGAGGGCGCGCTCGTCTCGCGCGCCGCTCCAGCCCACCCAGGCCAAGGTGGACCAGACCTGAAGATCGCGGAGATCGTTGACCCCGAACGGCTCGCCGCGCTCCCGGCGCTCCTTGATCCGCCGCGCCCCGGGCCACGCGCCGAACATCGCCGGGTGACCCGCGATGAACGTGCGGAGGATCTCCGCGCGCTCATGCTCATTGAGATCCGCCGCGGGGCGTCGGGTGAGATCGAGGTGGCTGTCGCCGCCCCCGCCCGCGTACCAGTCGAGCTGATCGAGGAGCGACGGCACGAGGTTCACCGTCATCGGCACGCCGCTCTCTTTGAGCGCCACGCCGACGTCACGGTAGCCCCGAAGCGCGTGGAGGCGGGTCCACGGCATCATGGGGCGACCCGTCGCCGGGTCGCGGTAGTCAGGCTGGTGGTGATGCCACAGGATGGCTGCTCGGGTCATCCGGGCCTTCGTGATCCTCGCGGGGGCGCCAGGGCGGTTGTGGTGAGATACTACCCCGTGGGTGTATCCTCTGTCTGCTCCCCTGGCGGGCGCAGGCCGCCGAGTGGGAGAGGAGATCGCGGATGCCGTCGCTCGCTGACCAGTTCTGTCCCAACGTCCATGACGCGCCGATCACCGGGGCCGCCTACGATCCCCACAGC
>JAKLKE010000729.1 GCA_023150775.1 Myxococcota bacterium | reverse complement strand
AGCAGCTCGGCGGCTCCGCGCCTGTGGCGGCGGCTCCAGTCGCGGCGGCTCCTGTGGCGGCTCCGAAGGTTTCCTCATCGGTGGATGTTGAGTCTCTGCTCATGTCTGTCGTGGCCGACAAGACCGGCTACCCCGCCGAGATGTTGAACCTCGACATGGGCCTGGAGAGCGACCTGGGCATCGACAGCATCAAGCGGGTGGAGATCCTGTCTGCGATGCGCACGAAGGCGCCTTCCTTGCCCGAGGTGGACGCTGGCGCCATGGCGAACCTGCGGACGCTCGGCCAGATCGTCGCCTACCTCCGGGAGCAGCTCGGCGGGCCCTCGGATGATCCGAACGGCGGTGGCGGTGGCGGCGGCAAGCCCTCCACCTCCGGCGCGGCGGACGCCAAGGGCGGTGAGGCGGCGGATCCTCGCCTGGGCCGCTACGCCACCAAGGCCGTCGCCCGGCCCGGCCCGGGCTTCGGCGTGTCCGGCTTGTCGGGGGAGGGCAGCCTGCTGCTCACCCCCGATGGGCACGGGGTCGCCGAGGCCCTCGCCGCGCGGCTTCGGTCGCGCGGCCTCGCCGTCGTTGTCGGCAACGACCTCCCCGCCGACGCCAAAGGGGCCGTGCTGCTGCACGGCCTCGGGCCCTTCGCCGACGCCAACGGCGCGCTGACCGCCCAGGGCCTCGCCTTCCGCATCGCCCGCGGGCTGGCCCCGCGGCTCTCCGCCCAAGGCGGCGTGTTCGTCACCACCCAAGACACGGGCGCCGACTTCGGGCTGTCCTGCTCAGACCTCACGCGCGCGCTCTCCGGCGGGCTCGTGGGTCTGAGCAGGACCGCCGGGATCGAGTGGCCCCTCGCTGGGGTGAAGGGCCTCGACGTTGAGCTGGGTGCACGCGCCGCAGACGCCGTCGCCGAGGCCATCGAGCGGGAGCTGTTCACCGGCGGCCCCGACCGTGACGTCGGTCTCGCCGCCGATGGTCGCCGCCTCGTGCTGGAGAGCGTGCCCGCCCGGGCCATCCAGCCGGGGCCGGTTCGTGTGGACGCCAGCTCGGTCATCGTCGCCACCGGCGGCGCCCGTGGCGTCACCGCGGCCTGCCTCATCGCCTTGGCCCGCCGCGCCCGCTGCGCCTTCGCGCTCTTGGGTCGCACGGCGCTGGAGGACGAGCCCGCCGCCGTCGTGGGCGTCGAGGGTGAGGCCAACCTCAAGCGCGCGCTCCTCGCCGCCGCCGCCGCGTCCGGGGAGAAGGTGAGCCCGGCGCTCATCAACAGCCGCCTGAGCAAGATCCTCGCCAACCGTGAGGTTCGATCGACGCTCCAGGCGATCCACGCCGCCGGGGCCCGGGCGGTGTACATCGCCGCCGACGTGAACGATCCCGCCCGGCTCTCGCTGGCCTTGGCTGAGGTTCGCCGCAGCCTCGGGCCGATCACCGGCCTCGTGCACGGCGCGGGCGTCATCGCCGACAAGCTCATCGCCGAGAAGACCGACGACCAGTTCCAGCGGGTGTTTGACACGAAGGTCGCCGGGCTCAACGCGCTCCTCGCGGCGACGGCGAACGACCCGCTCAGCATGGTCTGCCTGTTCTCGTCCGTCGCCGGGCGCTGCGGCAACGCCGGCCAGTGTGACTACGCCATGGCGAACCAGACGCTCAACACCGTGGCCCTCGCCGAGTCCCGTCGTCGCCCCGGCGTCTTGTGGAAGAGC
>JAKLKE010000728.1 GCA_023150775.1 Myxococcota bacterium | reverse complement strand
CAGGGCTCCAGCGGCTCGCCCCGCGCCCGGGCGAAGACGGCCCCAGCGAGGATCGCCTCGGCGTGATCCGGCGCGCGGCGCAGCGCCTCGTCGATGAGCAGCTCGGCCTCGGTGACGCGGCCCAGACGCACGAGGCAGGTGGACTGCCCGGCCATGGCGCTCACCGAGCGTGGGTCTTGGTTGAGCGCCTCGGTGAACCAGCTCAGCGCCTCGTCCGGCGCCCCGGCCAGAAGCCAGGCCTCGCCCAGAAGCAGCGCCGTGGAGCTGTCGGGGGCCTCCCGGTGGGCCTGGGTCAGCTCGTTCACGGCCTCGTCCACGCGCCCTGACGAGAGCAAGAGCGTGCCGAGGCGCAGGCGCAGGTCGCGGTTGCCCGGCATCTTCACGAGCATGGCGCGCAGCGCGGGCTCAAGTTTGTCGGGCGGCAGGCCCCGCAGCGCCGCGAGCTCCCGGATGAGCAGCACGCCGTCGCGGGGATCGACGCCTGAGGGCGCGGCGACCTCGCCCGCGGAGACGTAGCCCAAGGCCTGGAGCTGCTGCATCGCGGCGAGATCCAGGGTGGCGCGCTCGGAGGACCAGGCCGGGACCGCCGCGGTGAGGCGGTCGAGCTCGGCGAGGGCGGCCTGGGCGTCGATCACCCCCTCGGACTCCACCCGCGCGCCGCGGATCACCCGCCCGGACTCCGTGGTGAGGGCCTCCAGAGGGGTCCAGCCGAAGTGGTGGAAGCCGTAGCGGGTCTCGGAGTACACGCCGGGCCGCGGCCCGCCCAAGAGGAGATCCTGGCCGTCGAGGTCCGTCGGCACGGCGAGGCCCGCGAGGCGCAAGAGCGTCGGCGCCACGTCCGCCAAAGAGACGGGCCGGTCGATCGTCTGGGGCGCGATGCCTGGCCCGACGAGGATCAGCGGGACGTGGGTGGTCGCCTCGCTCAACAAGAGGCCGTGCTCGGGCTCGCCGCCGTCGCCCAAGGACTCGCCGTGATCCCCCGCGAGCACGATGATGGCGTCGGCGGGCAGGCGCGGCAGGAGCCGCCCGAGCTGATCGTCGATGTAGGCCAGCTCGGCGTCATAGGGCCGACCGGCATGGGCGGACTTGAACGGCTCGGGCGCGGTGTAGGGCGTGTGGGCGTCAAAGAGGTGGACCCAGAGCACGTCCGCCCCGGCGTCCAAGGCCGCCAAGGCGTCGTCGACCACGGCGCGCGCCGGGCGCTCCACCACCCACGAGAGGCTGTCGGAGGGCACGCCGAGGTCGTCGTAGTACCCGACAAAACCTTGGCCGAAGCCCCAGTGGGCCTGGGTGACGAAGGCGGCCACGGCGGCGTAGGGGCGGTACCCGGCCTCGGCGAAGCGCTCGGCGAGGGTGTGGGCCGACTCCGAGAGGCGCTGATCGCCGTTGTCGCGCACGCCGTGGCGGGGCGGCAAGAGCCCGGTTTGAAGCGTCGCGTGAGACGGGATCGTGAGCGGCACCGGGGCGTAGGCTCGGGCGAAGCGTGCGCCCCGGGCGGCCAAGGCGTCGATGTTCGGCGTGGCCGCGGCGGCGTAACCCCAGGCGCCGATGTGATCGGCCCGGGTGGTGTCTAAGGTGATGATCACTACGGGCGCCCGACGCGGCGCGGGCGGCGACGGGGCCTCTTCAGACGCGCCGCCGCAGCCGAGACCCAACAGAAGCCCGACGAGCGCGGCGCCCACCGTCAGTACGGGCCAGCGGGCAGGAGGATCAGCCGGC
>JAKLKE010000727.1 GCA_023150775.1 Myxococcota bacterium | reverse complement strand
CGTGGGCCTGGATGATCTGCGCGCAGTCGGCGGCGAGGCCGTCGGGGCCCTCAATGAGCGGGGCGAGGGCCTCCTTGACCGACTCCAAGGCGCGGGCGGGATCGTAGGCCGAGAGCGCTTGCTCTGTCTCGATGACCCACTGCGCCCAGTCGGGGCCTAGCTTCTGGATGCGGTCCAACAACAGGCGCTTGAGCGAGATGGAGAGCACCGTCCAGCCACCGCGCTCTAGCTCGATCGACAGCGCCTGCACCTCACGGCGAAGGGCGATCTCGTCCTTGGGATCGACGACGAGGAGCGCGAAGCGGTGGTTTCGCATCGTCGAGATGTGGGGGCCGCCCTCGTGGAGCAGGTCGCGGCGTAAGGCGTCGATGGCGGCGGCGAAGCTCGGGCGGCTGAGCGGCAGAGTCTTGCTCATGGTGTCTCCTCAACATCCAGGCCGAGGCCGTCCCGCGCCCAGGCCAAGAGGTCGGCGTGGGCCCAATCGAGCTCCAAGAGCGCCCCCTGACGGCGGACGCCGAGGCCACGAAGGCCCCGGAGCTGGCGATCCAAGGCGTCGGGGGTGAGCCCCAAGGAGCGCAGATACGGGCTATCGCCGATGGCGCCGTCCGTGACACCGACCCCACGCAGCAGGTAGAGCAGGTAGGTCAAGGCCTCGTCGGTGGGGCGCACACACTGGAGCTGCCGAGGGTCGGTGATCCCCGAGAGCAAGCCGGCCTCCCGCGCGGCGGAGCACAGCTTCGAGACGAGCTGCACCCGCGTGGACATGCGCAGGCGATCTCCCGTGCGCTCGGTGACAAAGGCCAAGGCCTCGTCGCGGCGCAGCGTCTGGTGCCCGACGTCGCGGCGCTGGGGGAGCAGCTCCCCGGTGAAGGCGCGGTAGAGCGGGTCGGTGAGCTGGGTGTGCCAGTGGCAGATGAGCGCGCGGGTGGGCGTGTCGATGCCCGTCCAGGCCCGGAGCACCGGGAGGGCTTGAGGCGGGCGCTCAAAACGCTCCCGAAGGATACGCAGCAGGGCGCGCACACGGTCAAGGCTCTTGTCGCCGAAGGTGAGGGCCTCAAAGGTGTCCTCGGCGCGGGCGGGGGTGCCACGCCAGAAGGTGCGAGCGGGCTCGATCTCCAGGCCAAACTTGAGCAGGCGGGTGTGGGGGATCTCCGACTCCGAAGAGACGCCGACACCAACGCCGTCACCGACGCCCTCGCCGACACCAACGATCATGGGGCGCTCCGGCGCGCGTAGGGCGCGGGGTACCGCTCGACGTGGGGGCTCAACGCGGCGACCAAGGCGCGCACGAGGGCCACGGACGGGCGGGGGGACAGCTCCCGAAGAGCGCGACCGTCGGCCCGGGCGTCGTGCTCTACGGGGCCAAAGCTCGCCACCCAACCCTCAAAGCGGCCCTGGCTGAACGGGGCCTCACGAAGCGCGGCGAGCTGGGGGAGGCACCCGAGATCGTCGCCCTCCCGCTTGAGCTGGACCAGGCGCTCGTCTAGGCGCTCGTCAAGCTCAGCGCCCAGATGAAACAGGGTGAAGCGCTCGTCTAGCGCCTCGGGCGCCGCGAGGCGTCGCCGATCGACCTGACGCGCGGCCTCACGCGCCGCCTGAAACGCCGCCCAGACATAGGTCTTGGGGGCGAGGTGGCGCAAGAAGGCGACGCCTCCGTCTTCACTCGTGAGATCCGTCGGCCACCATCCCAAACGCTCACCGCCCCCTCCCCGCTCGCCCTGCTCCCCGGCCCAG
>JAKLKE010000726.1 GCA_023150775.1 Myxococcota bacterium | reverse complement strand
CTCACCCACTGTATGCGCTGGTTGGGCCTCGCCGACCGCGCCCTGCAGCTCAGCCGTGACCACCTCAACCGCCGGGTGAGCTTCGGAAAACGCCTCGGCGAGCACCAGCTCGTGCAGCTCAAGCTCGCAGAGGGGGCGATGGCCGTTCACGCCGGGGATCTGATGACCCTGCGCTGCGCCTGGATGTTGGAGCAGGGCCTCGATCATCAAGAGGTGAAGGTGTGGTCGTCGATGGCGAAGACCCAGGTGGCCCAGGCGCTCTGTAAGGTCCTCGACGACGCGATCCAGACCCACGGCGGCTTGGGCTACAGCGACGACGTGCCCTTCGCCCGCTGGTACCGCTACGCCCGCGCCGCGCGCATCGCCGATGGCCCCGACGAGGTCCACCTCGTCACCATCGCCCGGGCCCTGCTCAAGGGTCGCCTCCAGCTCCTCACCTGAGCCCGATCCCCCCAAAGCGCCCCGCTTGCCATGGGGAGCGCGCTCGTTTATTGTGACCTTCAAGGTGGGCGGAGTTGAGCGCCCGGGTGAGCACCGTGCAGGTTGAGCTTCAAGACACGAACCGCCGCAAGATTCGTCTGCTCAAGCCGCTCGGCAAAGGCGGCTTCGGCGCGGTCTACCTCGCGGACGTGTACAGCCCCGAAGGCCTCGTGCAGCGGATGGCCGTGAAGCTCCTGCATGAGGAGTTCGCCCGCGACAGCCAGCTCGCCGCCCGGGCCCGGGACGAGGCGCGGCTGATGTCCCAGCTCAACCACGATCACGTCGTGAAGGTCCACGCGCTCACCCAGGTCGGCGAGCGGGCGGCGGTGCTCATGGAGTACGTCGAGGGCGTAGACGGCGCCGCGCTGCTCGACGCCGCCGACCGCGCGAGAGAGCGCGGCCTGCCCCCCCGGGTCTGCGCGGCGATCATCGAGCACTCCGCCTCCGCCCTGCACGCGGCCTGGACGACCCGCTCGCCCCAGACCGGCCAGCCCCTCCGGGTCGTCCACCGCGACATCAAGCCCTCCAACCTGCTGCTCTCTTCAGGCGGCGTGGTGAAGGTGATGGACTTCGGCGTCGCCCGCGCCGAGTTTGAGCGGGAGGCCCAGACCCAGTCCGTGCAGTTCGGCACCCAGCGCTACATGGCGCCTGAACGTTGGCTTCACGGCGAGGCCGGCCCCGAGTCCGACATCTACTCCTTGGGCATCACGCTGTGGGAGCTCCTGACCGGCGGCCGCTTCGAGCGCCTGCCGCTGCAGGAGACCTCGTACAACAAACGCCGCGCCGAGCACATCGAGCAGCTCCGCAGCCTCCAAGGCGGCGAGGCGCTCATGGAGATCCTTGAGGCGATGTTGGCGTTCTCCCCCGAGCACCGCCTCAACGCCCAGCAGGTCGAGGAGCGCCTCGGCACCTTGGCCGACAACCTCCCCGGCCCCGAGCTTCGCCGCTACGCGCGAAAGGTCGTGCCGCCGCTGGTCGAGTCGCGCCTCGCGGCCTTGGCCAACGATCCTGACCTGCGCGAGATCTCCGGCACCCTACAAACCCGTGGGGCGCCCTCGGTCACCCCGCCGGCCAACCTGGGCGGGGCCGTCGCGACGCCTGAGCCCGCCCTGGCGCCAGGTCCGCCCAGCGCGCCTGTGGCCCAGGAGGAGGAGCTGCCGACCTGGCTCCCTGTGCTCGTCGGCAGCGGCGCCGTGCTCGCCGCGGGGCTCGTCGCCGTGTTGGTGTGGTGGTTCGCCCTGCGCCCCGAGCCTGGCCCC
>JAKLKE010000725.1 GCA_023150775.1 Myxococcota bacterium | reverse complement strand
CCTCACGTTTGGTGGCTTTGGGCCGGTATGCCCTTCCGCCAATGTAGCAAGCGCCCCTCTGGGGGGCGAGAGGGGAAGAGGACTCCCCCTCTCGCGCTCTCCCCCACCTATGAGATGGGGTGTCTCCACCCCCCGCATTATGATCTTTGCGTCAGGTTCTTGACCTCAGCCGCCAACCTTGCTGTTGGGGGTGGAGACGGGTTGGTATATACAAGCCGCCAAGAGCTTCGCCGAGCTGCGGGCGTTGAGGACTTCCAGACCGTAGGCATCGGAGCGGGACGCCCAGCCCAGCACCCCCTCCGCGTCACGGCGATCGTCGGCGACACCCCAGACCTCTCTGCGGCTCTGCGCCTCTGCGCGAGAAAAACAACGCCGCGACGATCACCGCCCGCTCGAAGAGCCGATCGCCCGCCACCCGCCTCCTCCTCCCCTCCGAGTCGCGGCAGACGCCTCCAACCCCCACCGAGTCCTCTGTGTCCCTCCTCTGTGACCTCTGTGCCTCTGTGGTTCGTTCCCCGCGTCTAAGTACACGATACGCATAACGAATGGGCCCTCAGCCCTCACCAAGACTCGGGGGGCTGAGCCTCACAGCGCCAAACGATCAGAGCTGATCTGCCCGCACACCGTCGGGGTGGGGGCCGAAGCGCGCCTCAAACGTGCGTAGACACTCCAGGGCCTCCCAGCGTTGGCCGAGGCGGGCGTAGGCGACGATGAGCAGGCGTAAGGACTGCTCGCGGCTTGTGGGGTCGCCGTCTAAGGCGCGCAAGAAACACAGCGCGGCGTGGCGCACGAGGTGGGTCTGTAGGTAGATGAGGCCTAGGTTCTCGTACAGAAAACGCGCGTGCTCTTGGTGCTCGGGGCCGAGGCCCGTGGTGGCCTCCTCCAAGATGCCGATGGCGCCGTCGAGATCTCGGGCCATGAACCGCTCTCCGGCGCGGCGGTTGGCCGCGACGGTCCAATGCTCTTGGGTCCAATGAAGCGGCGTCATGGGCGCTCCAGGCGAGGGGAGGTGGGGGGCTGGCTCAGGTGGGCGGGGTCGGAGGAGAGATCGAAGGTCATCAGCGTCTCGCCGTCGCGCTGGAGGCGGCCGGACCAGCGCCAGATCTGCTCGGGGTGCTCGGTGTCGAGGCGGATGTGTACGTCGAGCACGTCGCCGTTCTTGGTGATGACCGTGGGGGTGGGGAAGAGGAGCTGCCCCCAGTGCGTCGTGTGGCCGGGGCCGGTGTCTAAGCTCACGTTGGGGGCGAGCTGGGCCAAAAACCACCCGGCGACGCCGCGCAGGCGCCCGCCGCTGCGTAAGGTGAACTGTGCTTGGTGATCGAGGGGGCGCTCGGCCAAGGAGAGCTGCGGGGGCTCTAAGCGGTGGAACAGGGCGGGCTCGGCCAAGGGGGCGTCCGGGCGCAGGTTCACACCGTAGCGGTTGTGCAGGGCGGTCGTCCAGGCGGCGCCCATCTTGAGGCCCAACATCGGGCGCTCAAAATGATCGACGGAGCTTAAATGAAAGCCGCCCACCGGAGCGATGAGCAGGTCCACACGCCCAGGGCAGAAGCGCGCGTCGGGCTTCATCCACCGGGCCGTGGCCTCGACGACGGGCAACATGCCGTCATCCTCTACAAAGCGGCCCATAAACTCGCTGATCACGAGGTCTACGGGCTCCGGTGGCGTCAGGGAGGTGAACTCGGCCTGAATCACCTCCACCCGGTCGCTGAGGCCGTTCTCGGCGACGAGTGCCCGGGCGAGGCCGGCGACGGGCATGG
>JAKLKE010000724.1 GCA_023150775.1 Myxococcota bacterium | reverse complement strand
CTAGACGACGGCTTAGAGTTCAACAGCGCCGGCACCGACCCCAACAACGCCGACACAGACGGCGACGGCCTCAACGACGGCGAAGAGTTAGACCTCGGCACCGACCCAAGCAACGCCGACACAGACGGCGACGAGCTAGACGACGGCTTAGAGCTCAACAGCGCCGGCACCGACCCCCTAAACCCCGACTCCGACGAGGACGGCCTCACCGACGGCGTCGAGCAGGACCTCGGCACCGACCCCAACAACACCGACACAGACGGCGACGGCCTCGACGATCCTGAAGAGGTCGGCACGACCAACACCGATCCCCTGAACCCCGACAGCGATGGTGATGGCCTGACCGATCACCAAGAGATCCTCAACGGCAGCGATCCCAACGATCCCGCCTCAAACGGCGAGGCGCCGCTGGACACCGGCGAGCAGCTCGATGATCCCGACAAGGGCTGCGCCACGGCGCCCGGCGGCGGGGGCCTCTTGCTCTTCGCGGCGGGCCTGCTCCTCACCGCTAGGCGGTCCCGGCCTCGCCGCGCGTGATAGAGGCTCCGCCCCCTCGGAGCCGGCGTGGATCTCAACCCCCTTCATCTGGGCGCCTTGGCGCTGGTGGGTGTGCTCTCGGCGGCGATCAACACCGTCGCTGGGGGCGGCAGCTTCATCACCTTGCCCGCGCTGATGGCCCTCGGCCTGCCGCTGCCGGAGGCGAACGCCACGAACCGCCTCGGCGTGCTGTTTCAGGCGGGCTCGGCCTCGTTGACCTTTCGAGGCGCCGGCGCCCTGCCCGGCGGCTTCGCCTGGACCACGCTCGCGCCTACGCTCATCGGCTCCCTCCTCGGCGCCCAGCTCTCGATCACCCTCGACGAGCGGGTTGTGCGGGTGGTGATCGGCGTGGCGATGCTCTTGATGTTGGCCCTGATGATGCTCGGGCCCGAGCGTTGGCTCAGAGAGCGCCCCGAGGCCGCCTCGACGGGGCGCCTGCCCCAGGCCCTCGCCTTCTTCGGCATGGGCGTCTACGGCGGGTTCTTACAGGCGGGCGTCGGCATCTTCTTGATGGGCGGCATGGTGCTGCTCTCCGGCCTCGACCTCAAGCGCGCGAACGCCCTCAAGTCTCTGCTGGTGACCCTGCTCACCGTCCCCGCCCTGCTCGTCTTTCTGCCCGAGGGGCTCGTGCGCTGGCCCGAGGGCCTCACCTTGGGGATCAGCTCGGCGCTGGGTGGCTGGATCGGCGGGCTGATCACCCTGCGCGTCGGCCCCCGGGCGCTGCGGGCGACCTTGATCGTGGTGATCGTCACCACGGCGACGAGGCTGTTTGGGGTTTGGTGAGGGGGCGCTTTCAGGATCCGTGAGCGCCGAAGGGGATCTTTCTTTGAGGACCGATTTGACTTCCTCCGCTACGGCGAATATCGACAGAAGCAGTTGAGATACACGCTCTTCACCCTCCTGAGTCAGAGGGGCCCCTTCCGGGGTGGTGCGGCGTAGCTCAACGTGAACGATTCATCCGACTCTCCTGCGCCCGACCCCTTCGACGCTCACCCGTCGCTCGCTCCTCCTGAGGCCGTGTCATCACGGAGAGGACGTCGTGCAAGGCATTACCTGACCGCACGGTCAACCGAGGAAACCAACATGTCTGAGACACTGAGCCCAAGCGAGAAGGCGGCCCGCGACAACCGGGCCGACCAGCTCAACCCGAAGCACCCCGCGTATTGGCAGAGCCGCGGTCTACCGCAGCCGCCCCCGGCGCCCCCGCAGGCCCCGGACAAGCC
>JAKLKE010000723.1 GCA_023150775.1 Myxococcota bacterium | reverse complement strand
ATCCTTGTGCTCAACTCTTGGTTGAGCTAAAACTCGTTTGCAGATTCGACAGTACTGCTATCTATTTTTCAAAGACCGACGCGACCTTGGCCGCATCATTCTTGGCCCACCCGGTTTAACCAGCGAGCGCCGAACCTGTCAAGCAGGCTTTCTGGCGCCGCACCGATTCGAGCCGCGCTGCGGCGTCACCGGAAGGCCCCACCAAGTTAGCTCGCTGGCTCAGAACGTCAAGACGAAAGATCCTCTCCTGCTCGTTGTGGATCCTCAGGATCTTGCTCTGAGGCCGGTTCTGAGCGAAGCGACGAAAGTTCTCAGCCCCCCAGCGGCCAGAGATCCATCGCCGCGACCTTGTACAGCCAGCCCCCGATCAGGCCCAAAAAGAGCGTGAGGGCGATGCGAAGATCCCAACGCTCGACGATCGTGAGGAGCTGGTCCCAGCGGCCGCGAGGGCTCAGGCCCTCCCACAGCGCCAGGATCGCCACGGAGAGGGTGCCCAAGAAGAGCACGACGCCGAAGGGCTGGGTGGCGAGGGCGCTCAGGGGGTCGAGGTGCGCCATGTGCGTGAACGTCGTCGTCATGCCGCACATCGGGCAGGGGTAGCCGGTGATGCTGAGGATCGTGCAGGCGCCGAGGCCGAGCTGGCGATGGGTGCCCACACCGTCCGGGTTGGGGGTGAGCAGGGCGGCCAAGCTGATGACGGCCCAGGCGGGCGCGCCGACGGCGAGGCTCACCCAACGACGGCGGCGGTTGATCGCCGCGTCGGTGGCCTCGGAGGCCGAGTCACTGCTCGGTGTCAGGGTCGCCAAGATCGTCATCGCTCACGGGCACGAGGTCATCGCCGAGGGCCTCTTCGGGGAGCGCGGCCTCTAAGATGGCGCTGATGGCGGCCATCTCACGGTCGACACCCTCCAGGCGCTCGGACATCTGCTTGCGGAACCGGTGGAACTCTTGCGCGATGTTGAGCGCGGCGAGGAGCGCGATGGTGTACTCGTCGAAGCTGGAGCGGCTCAGCTCGGCCATCTTGCCGTCGACGTAGGCGGCGATGGCCGTGAGGTCCTCCTCAGGCTCATCAGTGCGGAGCGTGTATTGCCTGCCGCGAATGGTGATTCGAACGTTCATCGCTCCTCCGGTGACCTCAGACGCTGGTGGAGAGACTACCGGCCCTGAATTGACACGTCAAGGGGACTCGCCAAGCAACACCTCAACAAAGGCCGGGGCGTCGAAGGGCCGAAGGTCGTCCACCTTCTCGCCGACGCCGACAAACTTGACCGGCAGGCCGAGCTCCTCCATCACCGCGATGACGACGCCGCCCTTGGCGGTGCCGTCGAGCTTGGTCAACACGACCCCGGTGACCCCGGTGACCTCACCGAAGATGCGCGCCTGAGAGAGCGCGTTCTGGCCCATGGTGCCGTCGAGCACGAGCAGCACCTCGTGAGGCGCCCCGGGCACGGCGCGGCCGATGACGCGGTGGACCTTGCCGAGCTCCTCCATGAGCGGCTTTTTGCTCTGGAGTCGGCCAGCGGTGTCGCAGAGCACGACCTGGGCGCCTCGGGCCTTCGCGGCCTCTAAGGTGTCGTGGAGGACCGCGGCGGGGTCGGCCCCCTCCCCTCCGGCGATCAGCTCCGCCCCGGCGCGCTCGGACCAGACGCGGAGCTGCTCGACGGCGCCGGCGCGGAAGGTGTCTCCGGCGCCGAGCACCACCTTCTTGCCCGAGCGCACGAAGGCCGCGCCGAGCTTGCCGATGGTGGTCGTCTTGCCGGATCCGTTCACG
>JAKLKE010000722.1 GCA_023150775.1 Myxococcota bacterium | reverse complement strand
GTTGAAGTTGGCGTTGAGGATGGCGGTGTTGTCGTCCATTGAGCAGGACTGGTCCACCAAAAACATGATGTCGGCCGGGGGGTCGGCCTCGACGATGAAGTGGTCTTCGCCTTCGCCGACCCACTCCGCCGCGCCGAGCTGGGTGGCGGTGCGGGTGCCGAGGGGCTCATCGGAGATGACGGTGAGCGTGCCCTCAAAATCACCGGCGTCTTGGGGCAAAAACTCCAGGAACACCGAAGATTTCTCGCCGCCCTCCAACGTGAGCGGCAGGGCGTCGTCGACGTCGAGGGTCCAGGCGCCGCCGGAGTGTGCGATGCTGGCGAGGGGGAGCGCGCCGACGCCGACGTTCTCTAAGGTCAGCTCGCCGTCGCGTAGGCAGCCGACGTAGTTCTCGCCGAAGTCGTAGGGGTCGGGGCTGATCTTGAGGGAGGGGATGTTTGAGGCGCCGAGGAGGTCCACGGCGGCGGTGTCGCCCTCGGCGTCGTTGGAGGTGACCAACGCCTGGCTCTCGGCCTTGGCGTCTACGGGGTCAAAGGCGATCTCAATCTCCCGCTCGTCGCCCGGGGCGAGCACGAAGTCGAGCGGCGAAGAGAGCACGGAGAAGCTGTCGCCGTAGGCGCCGATCTCGACGTTGAAGACCTCAAGGGGCGTGGTCCCCACGGACTTGATCGTGAAGCTCAGCACGCTCGTCTCCCCGGCGTCGACGTCGCCGAAGTTCAGCCGCTCGGGCGTGACCTCGATCTGGGGGCCGTCGATGCCTTCGCCGTCTTTGATGACGTGGAGCGAAGAGTCGCTGCACGCCACCGCGAGCAGCACGAGGGGCAGGGGACGTAAGGCGGCGGGGATGGCCATGGGCTCTCCATCAGATCAGGGGGACTCACCATTCTGCCAAGCTCTGCGCCGCAGCACAAGGGAAAAGTAGCGCACCCCGCGTGGAGCGATGAGCAGGCCTCAAGAATCGTCCGCGGTTGCTGGGAGCGCCCAGCGTCGATACGATCTCACAGATGGCAAGTCATTAACGCCGAGGTTGCATCCGATGGAAACCACAGACCTCTCCCAGCTCGTCGCCTTGGACGCCCTGCTGCAAGAGGGCAGCGTCACCGGCGCCGCCCGGCGGCTCGGGCTCTCGGTTCCGGCGATGAGCCACGCCTTGGCGCGGCTGCGGGATCGAATGGGTGATCCCCTCCTGGTGCGCGCCGGGCGCAAGATGGTGCTCACCCCTCGGGCCGAGGGCCTACGCGCCCAGGCCCGGGACGCCGTCACCGTCGCGGCCCGGGTCTTTGAGCGCCCGGCGGTGTTTGACCCCCGGCGCCTTCAACGCACCTTCGCTCTGAGCGTCACCGACTATGTGCTCGTGATGTTGGGCCCGGGCTTAGAGGAGCGCCTCGGCGAGCGCGCCCCGGAGCTCAACCTGCGGTTTGTGCCCAACGCCGTGGACGACGCCGAGCGCCTGCGCCGGGGCGAGACCGACCTCGCCATCGGCATCTACGGCGAGCTGCCCCCGGAGCTCAAGACCCGCCCGCTCATCACCGACCGCCACGTCTGCGTCGTGCGTGAGGACCACCCCGTCGCCCTGGGCCGCTTCACCCTCAATGAGCTCGTGGCCCTGGACCATGTGCAGATCGCGCCCCGCGGCCAGCCCGGCGGCTACATCGACGAGCTCCTCGCCGAGCGGGGGCTCAGCCGCCGCGTCGCCCGGGCCGTGCCCTACTTCCAGGTGGCGCTGGCGATGATCCCCGGCACCGATCAGGCGCTCATCATCTCTGAGCGTA
>JAKLKE010000721.1 GCA_023150775.1 Myxococcota bacterium | reverse complement strand
AGCCTCCAGCGAGGGGTGGGTTTCTGTTTGCCTTGAGGATGCCAGGCCTTGGGATCGGTTACAGAGCTGACCCGTCGCCCTGGAGCCTCCTGTGAACCGTCTCGTCCTCTATGGGTACTGGCGCTCGTCCGCCACCTGGCGCGTGCGCATCGCGCTCAACCTCAAGGGCCTCGACGCCGAGCACGTCGCCGTTCATCTGAGCGCCACAGACGGCGATCAGCTCAGCCCCGAGCACGCCGCGCTCAACCCCATGCGCCAGGTGCCCGCCTTGGTGCTGCCCGGTGAGCCCCGGCGGGTCGTCACCCAGTCCGTCGCGATCCTGGAGCTGTTGGAGGAGCTGCACCCCGAGACGCCGCTTCTGCCCAAAGATCCCTTCCTTCGCGCCCGGGTGCGGGAGCTGGTGGAGATCGTGAACAGCGGCATCCAGCCCCACCAGAACATCACGCCGACCAGCCGCATCGACGCGCTCTCCCCCGGCGCCGGTCGGGCCAGCGCCCGGCACTTCAACCAGGTCGGCCTCACGGCGTTTGACGCGCTGGTCGCCGAGACGGCCGGGCGCTACTGCGTCGGCGACACGGTGACCTTGGCCGACCTCTTCCTCGTGCCCCAGCTCTACGGCGCCCGCCGCTGGGGCATCAACGTCGCCGCGGAGTGGCCGCGCCTCCAGGCCATCGACGAGGCCTGCCGCCTGCTCGACGCCTTCGACCGCGCCCGCCCCGAGCTTCAAGCCGACGCGCCGCCCCCCGAGCCAAGCTGAGCGCGCCGATGCCGCCCCGCCGCGCCTGGGTTGGGGTTGAGGTTCACACCACCCTCGCCGTGGTGACAAAGCTCCTCTGCCCCTGCCCTGCGGGCCTCGACGCCCCGCCCAACACCCTCACCTGCCCGGTGTGCGCGGGGTTTCCCGGCGCGCTGCCCAGCCTCAACGCCCGCGCGGCCCAGCTCGGCTGGCGCGCGGCCTTCGCGCTCGGCGCCACCCCTGCCCGGCGATCGAGCTTCTCTCGAAAACATTACCGCTGGCCCGATCTTCCCAAGGGCTATCAGGTCACCCAGACAGATCGGCCCCTGGCCACGGGCGGCGTCGTGCACGCCCGCCTCGGCGACGAGACGATTCGTCTTCCCCTGCGTGAGCTTCATCTGGAGGAGGACGCCGGGCGCCTGCACCCCCACCCCGAGGGCGTTCGTATCGACCTCAACCGCGCCGGGGTGGCCCTCTTGGAGCTCGTCTCTGATCCAACGCCGCTCAGCCCCGAGGCCTTGGAGGCGCTGCTCCGCGCGCTGCACAGAGCGTTGGTCGCCGCCGGGGTCACCCGAGGCCGCTTAGAGCGCGGCGAGCTGCGTCTTGACCTCAACGTCTCTTTGGCCGACGCCGAGCACGGCGGCCCCGGCCCCAAGGTCGAGATCAAAAACATCGGCTCCTTCCGTTTTGCCCGCCTCGCGTTTGAGGAGGAGCTTCGCCGCCAGCAGGCCCTCCTCGACGCCGGAGAGGCCGTCGAGCCCCACACCCGCGCGTTTGATGGCCGCCAAAGCCGCCCTCTGCGCGACGCCGGGAGCAAGAGCTACCTCATCTTCCCCGAGCCCGATCTGCCGCCTCTGGTCGCCTCCGCCGCCGCCTTGGCCGAGGCCCGGGGCCGCCTCGACGCCGTGCCCCTCGATCTGCACCTGCTCCGCGAGGACGCCCGGGCCGCCGAGCGCCTCAGCCAGCTCGGCCTCACCGCCCCGGAGCTAGGCTTTTTACGCGGCCAGCCCCTCGCCGAGCGTCTGTTCTGGGAGGCGCTGGCCGCCGGGG
>JAKLKE010000720.1:243-1802 GCA_023150775.1 Myxococcota bacterium | reverse complement strand
AGCCGCAGAGCGCTCACCTCAAGCGCGATCGTCGGCGACACCCCAGACCTCTCTGCGGCTCTGCGTCTCTGCGCGAGAAAAAAGCGCCGCGACGATCACCCCCCTCTCGAAGAGCCGATCGCCACCCCGGACAGGTCGCGCAAAGCCGCAAAGCCGCCAAGAGCTCGGCAGAAGCGCGGGCGTTGAGGACGTCCAGGCCGCCGGGCTGCATCGCTGCGGACGCCGAGCGCGCGAACATTCGGGCTCGGGAAGAACCTCGCTCATCATCCTCAGAAGCGGCTCGCCCGTCACCGCGCTCTCCTCGTGCGACGGTCGCGTCACCTGTGGAGATCGTGGCCTGAGACCGAGCGTTCTGACCCATCTGTGCGAAGGGATCGGCCAAGCTCAGCAAGTCGTTTTCTGGACAAACATGCCCGCGCGGAGTACGCACCCCCATGCTCACCCTGCTCCTCGCGTGCGCCGCCGACCCGGCGCTCACCTGCGGCCCCGGCACCCTTCGCCTGGGAGACGTCTGCGTCCCGGAGACCCCAGCGGTCGACGACTCCGGCGCGCCCGAGCCCGACGACACCTCCTCCGACGACACGTCGGCCGACGACACCTCGCCGGTCGACACCGCCCCCGACGAGGACACAGGCGCCGTCCCGCCGATCGAGGTCTACCTGCTCGCGGGGCAGTCCAACATGGACGGGTACGCCTACCAGAGTGGGCTCCCGCCGGCGTGGAAGGTGGCCGAGCCCGGTGTGTCCATCTATTGGTCGGGCTGGGGTGAGCTCCGCGCGCTCGCGCCGGCCTCGGCGGGGGGCAGCCCTTTCGTGGGCCCCGAGGTGTCGATGGGGCACACCTTCCTCGCGGAGGGGCGGCGTGTGGTGCTGGTGAAGCACGCGGTGAGCGGCACCGATCTCGCGACGTTCTGGTACCCGGGCCTCTACGACGGCGACCCATCCGCCGGCGAAGGGTGGCTCGGCCTCGTCGACACCGTGCGGGGCGCCACCGCCGCCCTCGACGCCGCGGGCGAGCCGTGGAGGTGGGCGGGCATGGCGTGGATGCAAGGCGAGTCCGACGCCGTCTACGAGTGGAGCGCGTCGACCTACGCCGACAACCTCGCGCTCTTCGTCGACCGTGTCCGGGAAGAGACCGGCGAAGCCGCGTTGCCGGTGGCCGTCGGGCTGATCGCGTGCGACGGCCTGTGCGTGTACGTCGACACCGTGCGGGCCGCGCAAGAGGCGGTGGCCGCCGCCGACCCCGCGGTGCTCACCTTCGAGACCCGCGACCTGCCCCGCAACTACTTCGACCCGTGGCACTACGACGGCCCGGCCAACCGTGTGCTCGGCCAACGCTTCGCGCAGGCGCTGATGGGCGCGCCGCTCGAGCCCGCGCTCACCCCCGCGCTCAAGGTGGACGGGTACGCGATGGACTTCGACGGGAGCTACACCGTCGGCTGGACGTTCACGCTCGACCGCGCCATCACCGTCACCGACCTCGGCGCCTTCACGCCGCCGGGCAGCTTCTTGTGGACCGACACCGAGGTCGGCATCTGGGACGCCGACACCGAGGCGCTG
>JAKLKE010000720.1:0-233 GCA_023150775.1 Myxococcota bacterium | reverse complement strand
GACGTCCCGTCCCGCTACCAGGCTCCCGCGAGCTACCGCGAGGGCTTCTGGTACGCCGCGATCGACCCCGTCTCCCTGCCGCCGGGGCGGTACGCGATCGGGCTCGTCGCCTGGCAGGGCGACGTCGACCGCTACGCCAACGCCTGCACGGTCACCGCCGGCGCGGGCCTCACCCTCGAAGCCGGGGCGTACCACGAGGGGTATTGGCTCGCGTACCCCGAACAGCGGGTGGC
>JAKLKE010000071.1 GCA_023150775.1 Myxococcota bacterium | reverse complement strand
GGTGTCGAGGGCGTGACCTTGGGGCCCTTGGCGATCGACGACCTGCGGCAGTCGTTTGGTGAGGGGTTGGGGCTCTCGGAGACGCTGTGTGACCAGCTCTGGCGGGAGAGCAACGGCGTGCCGGGCGAGGCGCTGCGGTTGTTGACGGCCTGGGCGAAGGACGGGGCGTTGAGAGAGGGTGGCGAGGGGATTGAGCGGGGGTGAGGGGCGCAACCCTCCCCTCACCCCTTCTTCAGCCGCTTCTCCAGCGCGTCCAGCCGCGCCCGCAGCGCGTCGACCTCGCCCGCGTCCCCGCTCGGCGCGGCCTTCGGGGGCGGCGGCGCCTCCTCCTCTGCCGAGGGCTCCGGCTCCGCAGGAGCGGCTTGGCTCGTAGACGGCGCGCTGGCCTTCGGGGTGAAACGCTCGAAGGGGTTCGCGCCCGGGGGCAGGCCCGCCGTGGCGAGGCCCATCACCTGCTCCACGCGGTCGAGCTGGGTGTGCAGGAGCTCTAGCCCGGCGATGAACTGCTTGCGCACCAAGGCCTGAACGGGGTCGTCGGAGCTGAGGCGGATGAGGCGGCGCAGCATGGCCGTGGGCAAGAGCGCGTCGCCCTTGAGCACCTCCAGCACCACCTGCATGAGCACCTCGTGGGTGAGGTCCTCGTTCGTCTTCGCGTCGACCACCTGCACGGCCTCGCCCGCGCGGATGATCGCCGCCAGCTCCTCTAAGTTGATGTACCGGGACCGGGCGCTGTCGTAGAGGCGGCGGTTGCCGTACTTCTTGATGATGACCATTCAGGCTCCAGGAGCGGGCGGGGGCCCTCGGCGACTTAAAGCTCCCGCTATCCCGTGGATCGTTCATGCTGCCATGCAAAAAAGATTCTTGACGCACTGCAACATGACGTTTAAGTTGTGGGTGTCGGGCGGAGATGTCGCCGCCCCAAGACAACCGATGACGACCGGCGCACGACCGGTACAACCACTGGAGACTCCCATGACCAACCTCTTCAACGTCAACAACAACGCCCGCTCCTTCGCTCAGGAGATGATCGCCGCCCAGAAGCAGGTGTTCGAGTGGCAGATGGCGCAGATGAAGATGATGGACCAGCAGTCCCGCGCCTTCACCGACGCCACCCGCGCCGGCGTTGAGATGTCCCAGAAGACGATGCTCGACATGAGCAAGACCCTGGTCGACACCTTCATGCCCGCCGAGGCCGCCAAGGCCTGAGCCCAGCCCTTCCCCCCATGGCCCTGTCGAAGCGCGTGACTCCCTCGCGCCCGACAGGGCCATCTCCCGTTCTGACCGCCACTTCTCAGGAGCTCCGATGAGCGACACCTCCCCCGACCTCTCCAAGCTCTCCGGCGAGCTGTACCGCCAGTGGGAGAAGGGCATGGCCCAGTGGTGGGATCAAGTCTTGGAGTCCCCGGCCTTCCTCTCGGGCATGGGGCAGAGCCTCTCCGGCCAGGCCCAGGCCCGCGCCAACTACGAGCAGGCCGTCGATCAGACCCTGGAGCAGCTCCACATCCCGAGCCGCAAAGACTTCATCCGGCTCACCCGCGTGGCGACGATGCTGGAGGACAAGCTCCTGAGCTTAGAGGACAAGCTCCTCACCCTCGGCGACCAGCTCGCCGCCCAGGAGCGTGAGACCTTGCTCGCCCGGGTGGAGTCCGCCGAGGCCCGCATCGAGGCCCGGGAGCAGCTCGCCGCGCTCCAGGCCCGCCTCGACGCCTTGGAGGGCAAGGCCCCCGCCGCCGTATCTGCCGCCGCCTCGACCGAGCCCGCTGAGCAGAAGGGCCGCGCCCGCCGCGGCAAGGAGGAGTCGGCATGATGACCCTCATCGACCGCACGGCGACCACCGCCCGCTACCTCAGCCAGCGCCCCGCCGAGCGCCTGCGCATCGGCGTCACGCCGCACCAGGTCGTGTTCCGCCAGAACAAGGCCACCCTGCGCTACTTCCCCTCCACCCACCCCCAGGGCCAGCAGCACACGCCGATCTTCGTGTCGATGCCGCTGATCAACAAGTGGGAGGTCTGGGATCTTCTGCCCGGCCGCTCGGTGATGGAGGATCTCACCGCCGCCGGCGTGCCCGTCTACCTGCTCGACTGGGGCACCCCCGGCCCTGAAGACCAGGCCGTCACCCTGGGCAAGCTCGTGGACGACCTGCTCGTGCGTATGTTTGACCGCGCCCGGCGCCACGCGGGCCAGGCCCTCGACGCCGTCGGGTACTGCGTCGGCGGCACCTTCTTGGCCGTGCACCTCTCCCGCCATGAGAGCGCCCGCCGCGTGGCCTTCGTGTGTACGCCCATCGACTTCCACGCCTCCGGGCGCCTCGCGGTCTGGGCCCAGCCCTCGTGTTTCCCCGTAGACGCCGCCATCGACGGCTTCGGCAACTACCCCGGCCGTGTCATCCGCGAGGCCTTCTCTTGGCTGCGCCCCGAGGGCCAGACCCGCAAGTGGGTGGGCCTGTGGGAGAAGATCGAAGATCCCGAGTTCCGCGACCTCTGGGCGGCCTTGGAGAAGTGGAACACCGACGCCGTGGACTTCCCCGGCGAGGCCTACCGCGAGTACGTCAAGCGCTGCTACTTTGAGAACACCCTGCTCAAGCACGTCGGCGATCCGGGCGTGTGGATGTTGGACGGCAAACCCGTCGATCTCCAGAACGCCAAGATCGAGGCCCACTCCATCGCCGCCGACCGCGACCACATCGTCCCCCCGGCGGCGGCCCACGCCCTGGCCGAGACCTGGGGCGGGGCGGTGACCACCAAGACGGTTAAGGGGGGCCACGTCGCCATCGCGGCGAACGGCGTGATCTCCAAGAGCCTCCTGGAGTGGATCCGGCGATGAGCACCCCCCTCGTAGATCCCTTCGCCCCCTTCGGCGCCTTGTTGTCTGGGTTTGAGGGGCTCTACGAGCTGGAGCGCATCCGCCGGGGCATGTTTGTGCACGCCACGGCGCCGCGCCCGGACGTGGGGGTCACGCCCCACGTCGTCGTTCACGAACAAGACAAGCTCAAGCTGCGCTACTACGCGCCCAAGCGGGATGAGGGCTTGCCCCCGGTGGTGCTGGTCCCCTCGCTCATCAACCGGGCGTATATCCTCGACTTAGAGTCCGACCGCAGCATGGTCGCCAGCCTCGCGGGCATGAACCACCCGGTCTACCTCGTGGACTGGGGTGAGCCCGGCCCTGAAGACGCCGATGAGGACGTGTCTTACGTCGTCTTGGAGCTCCTCGACCGCGCCGTGCGCCGGGCCTGCCGCCACGCCCGCGCGCCCAAAGCCGCCGTGTTCGGCTACTGCATGGGCGGCACCCTGGTGGCGATGTACGCCGCCTTACGCCCCGAGCGGCTGTTGGGCTTCGCCACCCTGAACGCCCCGGTGCTCTTCGCTGAAGCCGGGCGTTTCCGCGAGTTCGTGAGCCCCGACGTGGTGAACGTCGATGAGGTCTTCCCCGCAGGCACCCTCGTGCCCACCTGGCTGATGAAGCCGGTGTTCCAGATGCTCGACCCCATGGGCAGCTTCACGAAGTACGCGGCGATTGAGCAGGCCGCCGCCGACCCCAAAAAGCTCAGCCGCACCATGGCCCGGGAGCGCTGGCTCGAAGAGCACGTTCCTTGCGCCAGCGCCTTCTGCCGGGAGTTTGTGCGAAACGCTTACCAAGAGGACGCGCTGATCAACGGGCGCTGGTCCTTGAACGGCGAGACCGTGCGCCTGGAGGCCATCACCTCCCCGGCGCTCATCGTCGTGTGTAAGCGGGACTTCATCGCGCCCTCTCGCTCGGGCCTGCCGCTCTTTGACCGCATCCAGTCCGCTGACAAAGAGCTGGTGGAGCCTGACGCCGGGCATATCGGCGTCGTGGTCGGCGCGACCGGACCCCGCTACTTCTTCCCGCTGCTCGACAAGTGGCTGCGGCGGATCGCCAAGGGTGAGCCCCAAGCGGCGAAGGAGTGACGGCGTGAAGGCGACGACGAACTGGCTGGAGATGCACACACGCTTTCGGCCCCAGGCCGAGGCGCTCTACGACGTTGAGCAGGGCCGCCGCTGGACCTATGCCCAGCTCTACGAGGACAGCCTCCGGTGGGCCGGCCGTCTGGCAGCGATGGGCGTGGGCCCCGGCGACCGTGTGTCGTTGTTGGCCCACAACCGAGGCGACACCTTCGCCATCCTCTTCGCCTGCGCCGAGCGCGGCGCCATGCTCTGCCCGATGAACTGGCGCTTGAGCCCTGCCGAGCTCGCCTACCAGATCCACGACGCCGAGCCCAAGCTGCTGCTCACCGACACAAACTTCGCCGGAGTGGTCGAGGCCCCCAAGGTCTATCTCATCGAGGACGGCCCCGATCACGCCCCCCAAGAGGGCCCCGGCAGCGCCCTGAGCGACCCGTGGGTGCTCATGTACACCTCGGGCACCACGGGCAAACCCAAAGGCGCGCTCATCACGCACAGCCAGCTCCATTGGAACGCGCTCAACACCTTCTTCGCCTGTGATCTCACCCCCCAAGACAGCACGCTCACCTTCACGCCGCTGTTTCATACCGGCGGGCTGAACTCGCTCTCGACGCCGCTCTTGCACCGGGGCGGCCGTGTGGTGCTCACCCGCGGGGTAGACCCAGGCCAGGCCCTCCGCCTCGTCGCCGAGGAGAAGATCACCCTGCTCATGGGGGTGCCCACCATCTTCCAGATGTTGGCCGATCACCCCGACTTTGAGGGCACAGACCTCTCCTCTGTGCGGGATGCGCTCTGCGGCGGGGCGCCCTTGGGTGTCGAGCTGTGGAGCCGCTACTTGGCGCGTAAGGTGCCTCTGCGCCAAGGTTTCGGCATGACGGAGGTGGGCCCCAACTGCTTCTCGATGCCCCACGCCGCGAGCGAGACGAAGATGGGCGCCGTGGGCAAGGCGATTCACCACGTCGCGATGCGGCTCGTTCGCCCCAACGGCGGCGAGTGTGACGTGGATGAGGCTGGAGAGCTAGTGCTCGGCGGCCCGGCGGTGTTCGGCGGGTACTGGCGGCGGCCCGAGGCCACGGCGGCCTGCCTTCGTGACGGCTGGTTTTATACCGGCGACGTGCTGGCCCGAGACGCCGAGGGCTTCTTCTGGGTGCGCGGACGCGCCAAAGAGATGTACAAGAGCGGCGGCGAGAACGTCTACCCGGCGGAGGTGGAGGCGGCGATCCTCACGATCCACGGCGTCGGCCAGGCCGCGGTGATCGGCGTGCCCGATCCGCGCTGGGGTGAGGTCGGCGTCGCGTTCGTAGAGCCCGCGCCCGAGCACCACCTCACCGAGGCCGGGCTGCGTGAGGCCCTCGCCGGACGCTTGGCCCGGTTCAAGATGCCCAAACGGTTTATCCTCACCCCGAGCCTGCCCCGCACCGCCAGCGGCAAGATCGACAAGCCCGCCCTCACCCGCTCGCTGACCCAACCCAATCCGGAGATGGAGACATGACGCGATCCTTCACCCTGCTGCTCCTCGCCCTCGGCGCCTGCACCGGGGATCCATACAAAGACGACAGCCCCACCGACGACAGCGCGGTCACCGACGACACCAACACCACCGATGACAGCGAAGATCCCGGCCTCGACTCCACCCTCGTCGGCGCCTGGCTCTCGGAGGGCGAGAACCTCAGCCCGCTCTTCGCCGGTCGTTTCTTCAAGTACGTCTCCGTCAACGCCGACTTTAAGGCGGACTCGACCTACGCCGTTCAGGCCGTGGACGAGGCGGGCGCCACCTACGACTTCACCGGCACCTTCACCATCGACGAGACGACGGACCCGGCGAGCATCGTGCTGGAGCAGGCCACGCCGACGGTGGTGACCGCCGAGGGCATCTACGACGTCGATGACGCCGACATCCTCACCTACGAGGTCGTGCAGACCACGCCGAACCCCAACGGCTTCGTCGCGCCGACGCCTGAGACCGGCTTCGGCTCGTCTTCAGGCCCCGGCTTGAACCCCGGCGACAACGTGCAGAAGTACGTGCGCCAGTGAGCCGCCTCGCCGCCAGCGCCCTGCTCCCCCTCCTTTGGCCCTCGTTGGCCCTGGCGCAAGACCAGGGCGCGCCCTTGGAGAGCCGCGCCGTCGCGGCGGAGGAGGAGCTGGCGGCGACGCCCGCGCCGGTTGAGCCCTCGGCCCAGCCGGAGGTTCAGCCCGACGTTCAGCCAGCGGTTCAGCCCGACGTCTTGCCCAAGGCGCCAAAGCCCGAGTCGGGGCTCAAGTTTTTGGGCTTGATGCAGACCAAAGCCACGGCGTCCAACCTCACCAGCAGCAACCCGTTCTTGGACGGGCAGGTGCTCGGCACCTTAGGCGGCACCAACGGGCTCACCGTCGGAGAGGGCCGCAGCGCCGCCGTCGAGCAGCGCGTCACGGGCTTCTTCACCTACTCTCCCCAAGTGCTCAGCGGTCGGGCGAGCCTCACCGCGGGCTTTGAGATCGACTACGCCTTCGGGGATCAGTCCTACGTCACCGGGGGCAACGTCGGCGGCGGCTTCGGCGCCGACGCGGTCAACCTCCAGACCCGCCGTCTCATGGCGACGATCAAGCCCAACCTGGGCGACCAGCTCCGCCTGAGCCTCGTGCTCGGCCAGCAGTTTGTCTCCGACTCGGTGAGTGACCCCGCCGTCTCCGGTCCCGACGAGCTGTTTCGTTCTGGCGGCAAGCTCATGTTTTTTGGCTCCGAGGCCACAGGCGTGAGCGCCTACGCCCGGGTGCGCAACGGCTGGGGCGACGTGGTGAAGGGCCGCTTGGGGGCCTACTCCCTCTATGAGCGCGGGACCTACGAACAAGACGACGTGTGGCTGGTGATGGCGGATGTGCAGGTGAACCCTCTGTACGCCACCCACATCGGCGCGCACTTTTGGACCCTCCGCGACCGCAGCGGCGGCAACCAAGGAATCTTCGGCATCGGGCCAACCTCCTCATTGGCCGAGCTGCAGGGCGCCGCCCGCCTCGACCTGCGCCCCGAGGGTGAGACGATCGCCCCCGCCGTGAGCGCGGATCTGTACTGGGTCACCCTTGACGCCGCCTTCAACCGCGATCTGCGCCTCTCGCCCCTGGGCGCGACGGCGATGGTCACGGCGAACACCGGCACGCTCTACGCTGAAGGCACCAACAACGTCGCCGTGCGTGGGGCCCTGGCGAACGCCGAGGTCCGCCTACGCTACGCCCCGGGCGAAGGCAGCGTCGCCCGGCTGGAGGCCCTCTGGGCGAGCGCGGACGACGCCGACCCGCTCACCTACTCCGGCGTGATCACCGGCAACAGCTACGGCATCGTCGGCGCGATCTACGCGAGCCACGGCACCCTGCTCCTGTTCTCCGATCTGTTCTCGATCAACCGCATGGCCTCTGTGGTGTATGACGTCTCCGGCGGCGGCGGCGGCGTGCGCGCCCTCACCGGCAGCGTCGGCTACGATCTGGTGCCGGGCCGGGTCACCGTGGCGGTGGGCGGCGGCCACGCCCGGGACGGCGCCGGGTCGCCTTATGGCAGCGAGGTGAACCTGCGGGTGGTCACCGAGCCGTATCTGTTCATGCGGGTGGGCCTCTGGGGCGCGATGATGACCCCGGGTGAGGCCGCCCTCGTCGATGAGACCGCCTACGCCGCTTACCTCGGCTTTGACTGGCTGGTGTTCTGATGCGCCTCTTCCCGCTCATCCGCCTGCTCTTGCCGCTCACCCTCGGCCTCGCCGCCTCGGCCTGCGCGCCCCGTTACGCCGCTCTGCCGCCGATGAGCCCCGCCGAGCTGACCACTCCCCTGCCGCTGCAGCGCGCCGTGGTGAACGGCGTGAACGTCGCCTACATCGACAGCGGCGGCGAGGGGGAGGTGATCGTGCTGATTCATGGTCTCTCCTCGACGATTGGCTTCTGGGAGCGCCAGGTGCAGCCTCTGTCCGCCGCCGGATACCGTGTGCTCGCCCTCGATCTGCCGGGCTTTGGCGCCTCGGGCCGCCCCGACGTGTCGTACACCCCGCCCTGGTACGCGGCGCTGATCCGGGCCTGGCTCGACGGCTTGGGGGTGCCTTCAGCGCACCTCGTCGGGCACAGCATGGGCGGCCAGATCGCGATCACGATGGCCTTAGAGACGCCTGAGCGCGTACAGAGCCTCATCCTCAGCGCCCCGGCGGGCATCGAGCCGTTCACGCCCGGCGAGGGCGAGTGGATGAAGACCTACTGGACCGAGACCCGCACCTTAGAGGCCAGCGAACAAGACGTGCGCGCCAACTTCACGATGTTGGCGTTTAATCACTACGATGAGGGCGTCGAGCGGCTCATCCAAGAGCGGGTTCGCATGTCGAGCACGCCCGAGTTTAAGGGCACGTCTGTGGCCGTGTCTCGCTGCGTGGCGGGCATGATCGACCACCCCGTCGCCAGCCGACTGGGTGAGATACAGTCGCCAGCCTTGATCATCTTTGGGGAGGACGATCACATGATCCCCAACCCCATCTTTCACGGGGGCCGCACGATCGCGGTCGCCCAGGCCGGGCAGGATGGAATCCCCGGAAGCCAGCTCGTCTTGATCCCCAAGGCGGGCCACACTGTACACCACGACGCCCCCGACGCCTTCAACGCCGCCGTCTTGGAGTTCCTGGAGTCCACATGAACCCGATGTTCTGGCTGCTTCCTTCGCTCTTCGTCTCTCAGGCGATGGCGACGGAGGGATATGACCCCTCTGCCCCAACGAAGACCTTCACCGGCCAAGAGACGTACACCCAAGACGGCAGCGCGAAGCTCTGGAGCGCCGTCGAGCGCCACGAAGACCCGGACACCCGACTGTTCGGACCCATCGAGTACAACACGCTCACCGCCTGGCCTGAGGAGGCCGACTACGCGCCGTGGATCGCCGATCTGTTCGGCAGCACCGAGCCCGACTCCTCGACGTTTTTGCTGCACATCGGCGCCAATGAGGCCACGGCGACGGGAACGCCGATCTTGTTTGTTCACGGCGCTGGCGACAACGGCAGCCGCGGCTTCGCCGGCCTGAGCATCCACATGGACACCCGGGGCCGCCCGGTGTACGCGCTGACCTTCCCCAACGCCCAGCAGGACATGTTCCAGCAGGCGGAGATCGTGGCGGACGCCATCGCCCGGGTGAAGGAGCGCACCGGCGCCAAGAAGGTGGACCTCGTCGGCCACAGCAAAGGGGGCATCGCCGTCGGCATCTACATCTCCAACGCCAAAGGCGCGGAGTGGGGCGACACGGTCTATGAGGACGTCGGCACGGTCTACCGCGACGACGTGCGAAAGGTCGTGCTCATGGGCACCCCCTTGGGCGGCATCGACACCGGCTTTCGTTGGCCCTCGGCGAACCTGCTCTCGATGGACCCAGAGACCGCCCTCGCCCCGACCTCGTGGAGCGAGTACTACGCCTACGGCACCGCCTACTATTGGCTGGTCGAAGACCTGAGCGCCCAGGACTTTTTCCCCGCCGACGGCGACCTCTTCCCCGGCCAAGACCAGCTCCTCGCCCGTCACGACGAGTACCCCTTGCCCGGCAGCCTGCCCTGGCTGGGGAGCTACGCCCTGCAGATCGACTGGTACACGTCTTACGAGGGCGGGTTCGGCTTTTACACCTACAGCGAGGGCATCGACGCGGCGATTGAGTCGGGTGATCACCTCATCTCCCGCCTCGCGGCCAACGGCGCCGATCCCGAGATTCAGATCTATCTGCTCGGCGGCGAGAACCCCCTGATGCCCAACGGCACAGAGGATTTTCTGGCGCTGATGTTCGGTGAGGCCTTCGTAGACATGGCCACGGCCAGCTCCGATCAGTGGGCGGCGTTCTACGCGAGCCTCGTCGGCGACGGCTTGGTCTCGGTCGGCATCACTGAGGAGGAGGTCCAGGGCCTCGCCCAAGGCAAGCTGATGATCGGCGAGGTCACCGGGCCCAGCGACGGCCTGGTGTTCACGACGAGCGCGCTGAACGAGGACGCGCTCAACGCCCGCGGCGCGGTGATCGTCGAGGCCCGCACGGCGAACCTGAGCCACCTGGATCTGCTCTACGCCTCGCCGGTCACCGCGGCGCTGCTCGAGGCCGAGGCCGCCGCCGACCCCGTCGAGGACGGCTGGAAGCTCGCCTTGGCCCGCCGTTACGCTGAAGAGGACACCATCGGCTGGGTGCGTGAGGCCCTCGCGGATGAGGCCACGGAGCCCGAGGACACCGGCGGCCCGGATGACAGCGGCGGCGGCGGCGACGACGACACGGGCGAGCCCGACACCGCCCAGCCCGAGGAGACCGGCGACGACGACAGCGGCGCTGAAGAAGACAGCGACCCCACCGACGACACCGGCGAGGACGACAGCGGCAAGGCCTGCTCGACGGGCGGCGGCGCGGACGCGGGGGCAGCCCTGGGTCTGATGTTCGCGGCGGCGGCCTTGCTGGGCCGGCGGAAGCGCAGGACGGGATGACATTCTCTGCGGCGGCGCTATAATGGCTCCGTGAGGTGACTCATGGCGCCACTGCATCGAATGCTCGCTCCGGGTCGTCATCGGGCAGACGAGCTCTCTTCAGGCACTCCCTACGAGCTCTCTCGTGGGCACAAGATCCTCTGCGCGCCCACCGGCGCGCGGGGCTCTGGCCCTCAGCTCGCCGGCGGCTACGTCATCGCCAGCGATCCGGCCGTCGCCGTCGCCGGCGTTGATCTCGGCTTCTCCCCAGAGCCGGGCACGCTGCGTGCTCCCGACGTCGCGGTGTATGGCGATCCTTCAGAGCTGCACAAGGCCGGCTGGGCGAAGACCGCGCCCCCCTTGGCTGTGGAGTACGCCGATCGTGGGGGAGACGAGGCGGAGCTTGTCGAGCGTATCCGCGTGCTCCTGGAGCACGGCACCCGTTTTGTCTGGGTGGTGCGGCTCGCGGGCCCGCGCCGCGTCGAGGTCTACGAGCCCGATCAGCCGATGCGGGTCGTCACCGCTGAAGAGCCGCTGATCGCCGAGGGCGTGCTCACCAACCCCGTGGCCGTCGACGCGCTCTACGACCCCGACCACGCCGAGGCGGCGGTCTTTCGCAACCTGCTCAACCGGCGCGGGGTGGAGAGCCTAGAGGCGCTCCGCGAAGATAGCAAAGCCGAAGGAGCGCGTGAGGCGCTCCAGCGCACCCTGCGGGTGTTCCTCACCTCCCGCGGCCTCACGCTGACCCCCGCCCAAGACGCCCGCATCGAGGCCGCCGAGATCCCGACGCTCGACGCCTGGGTTCTCCGCGCGGCCGTCGTGCCCTCCACCGACGACCTCTTCAACCCGAGCTGATCGACGTGGCCTTGAGGTAAAGCTCCTCGATGAGCCGCAGCGTCGCGGCCGTCTCCCCGCTCTTGGAGACCACACCTCCGCCCGTGGGCTCGAAGCTGCGCTCAAAGATCAGGCGGGTGCCGCCGCTCGGCGCGGGGCTCACCTCAAAACGGCCGGTGTCGATCTCGATGACGAGGTCGTCGCTGAGCTGCTGAGGCGCCTTCGTCCACGAGAGCACGAGCGTCTCGCCACGGCGCTCTTGGGTGACGCTGAGATCAGCGCTCTGGTCGGGGAACCCTTTGCCGGTGTAACCAACCCGCAGCACGACGGGCTGGCCCTCGTCCTCTTTGATCACGACGCTGCTGCTGAGGTGAGAGAAGGTGGCGTCCCAGCCGCGCAGCTCGACGAGCACACGCTCCACCCGGCCCGAGGCGACCTTGGGCCAGTCACACTCGGCGCGTAGCGTGTGGTAGCCGCTCTCGCGGGGGTCGCTGATGAGGAAGGAGCAGCCGTGGGCCTCCTTGAGATCGTGGAAGGCGGGCCCGGCGCTTGAGGACGGGGCGAGGGCCGCCGTCGCCAGCAGAGCGATGACACCGATGGGGAAGGCGGTTGCGCGCATGGGGGCTCCAGAAGGGCTCAGGGAGGGAGCATAACACCCCACGCGGCGGGATCGTCCATCTCAGGGCGGTCTGTCAAAGGCCCGGGCGCCGCGTTAGGGTGGCAGCGCGGAGGCTCTCGGTATGGTCGGTCCTTCACGACGGGTCGTGCTCATCGGCGGCGGCATCACCGGGACGCTCACGGCGGTCGCCTTGGCGCGATCGGGCTGGGATGTCGTCCTGGCCGAGGCGAGCCACATCGGCGCGGGCTCCTCGTCCCGCACGGCGGCGGGCATTCGCCAGCAGTTCTCTACCCGGGAGAGCGTCGTCGGGATGCGGTACGCCGTCGACTTCTTCCAGCGCTGGCGCGAGCTCATCGGCGGCCCCCTGAGCCCCATCCATCAGAGCGGCTACCTCTTCCTCTACGACGACGCCGCGGCCTGGCAGGCCGCCATCGAGCGCGCCGAGCGCCAGCGCGCCTGGGGGCTCACCGAGGTCGAGACCCTCACGACACCGGCGCTCCAAGCTCGTTTTCCTTACGTCTCTGAGTCGATGCTCGGCGCCACCTTCTGCCCCACCGACGGCTTCTTGCGCCCCGACGCCGTGTACAACGACGCCGCGGACTGCGCCCGACGCCTCGGCGTGAGCGTCCTCCAGCAAGCGCCGCTCTTGAGCGCGCGCTCGGCGGGCGGGCGGCTCAGCGCCGTGACGACGGCGAAGGGTGAGCTTGAGGCCGACCTGTTCATCGACTGCACGAATGCCTGGACCCGCCGCACCGGCCGCCTCTTGGGCGGGGTAGACCTCCCCGTCGCCGCCCTCAAGCGGTACCTGTGGTTCGCCGATCGTGGCGAGGCCCTGCCCGCCGAGACCCTCCTCAAGATGCCCCTCGTCGTCGCCCCCGGCGGGGCGTACTGCCGCCCCGAGCACGGCGACTCCTTGCTCATGGGCTGGAAACACGACGCCCCCGATGTGGCGCTCAGCTTCGATTATGCCGACCAGGACACGATCGAGAACGACCACGATCACCGCAGCGGCGCCGAGTCTCGGGCGGTGATGGCCTGGATGCAGCTCGCCGAGGCGATGCCCCCTCTGGGTGAGCTGGCCGGGCTCAGCGCCACCACGGCGGGCTTTTACGGCAGCACCCCCGACCACAACCCCTTCTTAGACTTCGACCCCCAGGTGCCCAACCTCCTGCGGCTCGTGGGCTTCTCGGGGCACGGCGCGATGTTTGGGCCGTTCACCGCCGCCGTCGCCGCCGCTTTGGCCGAGGCCGGGCGCCCGCTGGAGGCCTTGGCCCTGCCCACAGGCCGGGCCGAGCTCGCCGCGTTCCGCATCGGCCGGACGATGCACCACGGCGAAGCGATGGTGATCTGACCGAGCCCACGATAGAGGCTGAGGATGCGTCTCTGGGCCCTGAGCGATCTCCACGTCGCCTACCCGATCAACCGGGAGGCCATCGCACAGCTCCCGGCGCACCCCCAAGACTGGCTGATCTTGGGCGGTGACCTCGGCGAGACGCCCGATCACGTGCGCTGGATCCTCGACGTGCTCGGCGGGCGTTACCAGCGGCTGCTGTGGGTGCCGGGCAACCACGAGCTGTACACCACCAACAAAGACCCGGTGCGCCTCAACGGCGTGGCCCGCTACGAGCACCTCGTCGGCCTCTGCCGCCGCGCCGGGGTGCTCACCCCTGAAGACCCTTGGCCCCTGTGGCCCGGCGACGGCCCGCCGACGATGATCGCGCCGCTGTTTGTGCCCTACGACTACAGCTTCGGCCCGCCGGGGCTCAGCCGAGAGCAGGTCAAGGCCTGGGCGGCGGATGAGCACATCGTCTCCACCGACGAGCTGCTCATCAAGCCCGAGCCTTACGCCCACATCGGCGAGTGGTGCGCCGCCCGGGTCAAGCTCACCGAGGCCCGGCTTCAAGACGTGCCGCCCGGGGTGCGCCTCGTGCTGATCAACCACTGGCCCCTGCGCCAAGACCTCGTGCGACTGTATCGAATCCCCCGCTTCGCGCCCTGGTGTGGCACGACGGCGACGGAGCCATGGTTACGCCGATTCCCCGTCGATGTCGTCGTGTATGGCCACTTGCACATGCGCTCGACGGACTGGCGGGAGGGCGTCCGCCACGAAGAGGTCAGCCTGGGTTACCCCCGGCACTGGCGCCAAGAGGCCGGGGTGTCCCATTATCTGCGGCAGATCTTGCCCGGCCCGCCCGCGCCGCCGAGCGGGGAGTCAGGCCCGGAGTGGCGTCGATGAGCGGGCCCGAGGAGCGCGCCGAGGAGCGCGCCGAGGAGCTGACCGCCTACGCCGAGCGGGTGCTCTTCTCGGCGGACCTGGCCGACAAGCTCCGCCGCCCCGACACCTTCACCGATACGGTCCCCGGCCCCGCCGTCGGCGCGGTGTCGCTCCCCGCCCGCCCGCCGGGCCTCGCCTTGGACAGCCTGCGGGGCAAAGCCGAGTTCCCCCGCGATCTCGCCCCCGCCGCCGCCCGAGGCCGGGCCCTGCACTTCTTCGCCAACCACGAGCTCCTGGCGATGGAGCTCATGGCCTTGGGCCTGCTGCGGTTCCCCCAGGCGCCCCCAGAGTTTCGCCTCGGCCTCGCCAACGCCCTCCGCGACGAGCAGCGGCACCTCACGCTGTATCTGGGTCGAATGTCGGCCTTGGGTGTAGACCTAGGGGAGCTGCCGGTGAGCCGCTTCTTCTGGGACGCGCTGTGTGACATGGACTCCCCCGCCGCGCTGGCCGCTGGGCTGGGCCTCGTCTTGGAGCAGGCGAACCTCGACTTCTGTGTGCATTATGCCGCCGCCTTCCGCGCCGTCGGAGACGAAGAGAGCGGCGCCTTGATGGACCTGATCCTGCGGGACGAGCTGCGCCACGTGCGCCACGGCCTGCGCTGGGTGCGCCACTGGCAAGAGCCCGGCGAGGACCTCTTCTCGGCCTGGGAGCGCCTGCTCAAGCCGCCCCTGAGCCCCGCCCGCGCCCGAGGCCTCTCGTTTGACGCCGCGCCGCGCCGCGCCGTGGGCCTGCCTGAAGAGTTTATTCAGCGCCTCGCCTCTTATGGTCGCTCCAAAGGTCGGCCCCCGGTGGTGCGCACGTTCGTCGCCAGCGCAGAAGAGGAGTGGCGCGGCGAGGCGCCCTCCACCGTCTCCCGGGCCTTGGAGCGTGATCTTGGCCTCTTGCCCGCGCTCCTGTCGGGCGAAGATGACCTCGTGGTGCTGCCCCGAGCGCCGTCGCCGGCGTTCTTGGCGAGCTGGCGGGCCTTGGGCCTGCCCGTGCCCGAGCTGCTGGAGTCCCCGACCCTCGCGGCCGCCGCGCCCCAGCTCAGCGCACGGCGCACCACCGCCGTAGAGCCTTGGGCCTGGACCTCCAGCCTGCGCGGCGCCGGGTTTCCGCCCGGGGGCCACGGCGCCGAGTCTTTGGCCTCAAAAGCCCTCGCCGCCGCGCTCCTGCGCCGGGTCTTAGAGGCCGAGACCGACCCCCGCCTCGACCCGCCGAGCCTCGCCGGGCGCGTCGTGCACGGCGCTGAGGAGGCCCTTGAGGCCGCCTTGGCGCTGCTCTCCGCCGGGGCGCCCGAGGTCATCCTCAAGGCCGCGCTCTCGACGGCGGGCCGAGATCGCCTGCGCCTTCGTGCGCCCCCGGATGAGCGAGGACTGCACACAATCCAGCGCCTCGCCGCCTGGGGCCCCGTCGTCGTCGAGCCCTGGTTACGCCGCGCCTTGGACCTCAGCCTGCTCGTCGATGTCTCCGCCGATGGCACGTTGACCGTGCGGGGTCTGCACCGCTTCTTCACCTCACCCGGCGGCCGATATCTGGGGAGCTGGGTGGGCCGCCCCACGGTCGGGCTCAGCCCCGCCCTCGCCCGATTTGTCACCGGCGAGGGCCAGTCCCCGGCCTGGATTGAGCGCGCCTTGACCCGAGCCGCCCGGATCGCCGCCGCCGAGGCCCACCGCCTGGGCTACGCCGGCCCCATCGGCCTCGACGCCCTGATCCATGAGACCCAAGACGGCCTGCGCCTGCGGCCTCTGATCGAGCTGAACCCCCGCTTGTCCATGGGTCGGGTCGCCTTGGCCTTGGGTCGGCGCCTCGGCCCCGGCGCCGTCGGGGTGTGGCGGGTGCTCTCCGCGCAAGATCTCAAGCGCGCCGGACACCGCACGATCGCCGCCTGGGCGGCGTCTCGCCCGGCCCCCGAGCTAGACCCCCACGGCCTCTGGCGCGGCGGGGTGGTGTTCACCAACGAGCCCCAACTTGACACACAGTTCATCTCCGCCGTCGGCGTCGGGATGAACGAGGCCGCCTGCCTTCACGCCCTCGGAGTCCCCTGGTGAAGCTCTCGCCCAACGCCCCTTGCCCCTGTGGCTCCACGAAGAAGGCCAAACGCTGCTGCGGCCCGCTCCTCGACGGCCAGCCCGCGCCCAGCCCCGAGGCGCTGATGCGCAGCCGTTATGTCGCCTACAGCCTCGGCGACGTGGCCTATGTGCAGCGCACCACCCACAGTCACAGCCCCCACCGCGAGGCCGATCTCGCCGCCTGGACGGCCCGCCTCCGCCAGTTCTGTGAGGAGACCACCTTCGTGGGCCTGCGGGTGCTCAGCGCCGAGACCGTGGGCGAACAAGGGGTGGTGCGATTTTGGGCGAGCCTCCACAAAGGATCGGACGACGTGAGCTTCGGCGAAGAGAGCCGCTTCTCCCGAGAAGGTGGCCGCTGGGTGTACCTCGCCGGTCGGGCCCTGCCGCCGCCAAAGGCGCCGAGCGAGGCCTGAAACGAAACGGCGGGTCGAAACGTGAAACGCCGCCTTGAAACCTGATCCCGCTCAGGGCGCCGTGAGGAAGTGGCATAGTTCTTGCGTAGTGTTTGGCGACCGTGCCCCCGGGAGCCTTCATGTCCGACGCCGACGCCGCCTCACGCACCTTGGAGCTGCTGGAGTCCCTACACAGCCGCCTCGACCAGCTCGATGGCCGCCTGGCCCGCTTAGAGGCCCGCCTTGAGCCCGCCCTGGTCGTCGTTGACCAGGCCGAGAGCGCCGTGGCCATCGCCGTAGACAGCCTCGACGGCCTCGCCGCCCGGGCCCAAGAGACGGGCATCGGCCCCGACGAGCGCATTCAGGCGCTCACCGTCGCCGTCGAGGTGCTCAGCCGCCCGGCGCTGATTCAGCTCTTGGAGCGTGTCGCCGATCGTGCCGAGGCCCTCGGCGCCGCGGTCGGCCTCGCTGAGGCCGCGCCTTTGGCCCTCGCCGGTGTGACCGACACGATCGACCAGACCATGATCCGATTGATTGATCAGGGTCTCGACGTCGATGAGCGCCTGCGCTCCATGGTCCGCGCCGCCGAGGTGCTCACCCGCCCGGAGCTGCTGAACCTCGCCACGGCCCTCGCCGAGCGCAGCGGCGACGCCTCCCGCGCCGTGCACACCCTGCTCGACGCCGGGGTGCTCGACGAGCCCGCCGTCTCGGTGATCGGCTTCGCCGCTGAGGCACTGGCCCAGAGCCACGCCCAGCCCGCCGAGCCCGCCGGGGTGTTCACCCTCCTCACCGCCCTGCGCGACCCCGACGTGAGCCGCGCCGTCGCTTTTGGTCTCGCCTTCGCCCGTCGTTTCGGCGCGCGCCTCGCCACGTCTCCCGACACCGTCTGATCTGGAGCACCCCATGTCGTCTGAGCAGGTTGATGTCGTCATCATCGGCGGGGGCGCCGCCGGGATCAGCGTCGCCGCGCGCCTCGCCGCCTCTCCCCGTCCGCCGTCGATTGTGCTGGTTGAGCCCTCGACCCGCCACCACTACCAGCCCTTGTGGACGCTCGTCGGCGCCGGGGTCTTCCCCAAAGAGCAGTCTGAACGCCAAGAGGCTGAGCTCATCCCCGCCGGGGTGCGCTGGGTGAAAGAGCGCGCGGTCACCTTTGACCCCGACAACCACGAGGTCACGCTCAGCGACGGGACCACGCTGCGCTACAACCAGCTCGTCGTCGCCATGGGCATACAGATCGACTGGGCCTTGATCCCCGGCCTCAAGGAGTCTGTGGGCAAACCCGGAACGGGCGTGGTGAGCAACTACAGCTTCGAGACCGTGTCCTCGACCTGGGACGCCCTGCGGGCCTTCCCCAAGGGTGGCCGGGCGATCTTCACCCACCCCAGCACGCCGATCAAGTGTGGCGGCGCGCCGATCAAGATCTGTTTTCTGGCCGACGACCACCTGCGCCGCCGTGGCGCCCGTGAGTCGAGCCACATCACCTTCGTGAAGGCCGGCGGCGGCATCTTCGCGGTGAAAAAATACGCCGACGCCCTCACCCGGGTCGCTGCCCGCAAGGCCATTGAGACGGTGTTCACCGAGGAGCTGGTCTCCATCGATGTGGCGAACAAGGCCGCCGTCTTCCGCGATCTCAGCACCAAGGCCGAGCGGGTGCGCCCCTACGATCTGCTCCACGTCACCCCGCCGATGAGCGCCCCCGACGTGCTCAAGCAGAGCCCCCTGGCCGGCGCTGGCGGCTGGGTAGAGGTCCACAAACACACGCTCCAGCACAGTCGTTACCCCGACGTGTTCTCTTTGGGCGACTGCTCCAACCTGCCCACCTCCAAGACCGGCGCCGCCATCCGTAAACAGGCCCCGGTGCTCGTCGAGAACCTCCTCGCCCACCGCGAGGGCCGCCCGCTCCTGGGCCACTACGACGGCTACACGTCTTGCCCCCTCGTCACCGGCTACGGTAAGCTCATCCTCGCCGAGTTTGACTATACAAACACGCCCAAAGAGAGCTTCCCGTTTGACCAGTCCCAAGAGCGCCTGTCGATGTACATGCTCAAGGCCTACGCCTTGCCAGACATGTACTGGAACGGGATGCTGCGCGGGCGGATGTGAACGAAGGGGCTCAGGCCGGCGCCTTGCCCCGCAGGCGGTTGTATACGGTCACGACCCCGACCAACACGGCGCCTGCCACGAGGCCGACGCCGCCGTTGATGAGGGTGCCGACGAGGTCGCCCTGCTGCTCGACGAGGTGATGAATCGGCGGGATGCCGTGGGCCAAAATCCCGCCGCCGACCAAAAACATCGCCAAGGTCCCGACGATGGACAGGCCCTTCATGAGGTACGGCGCGCCGCTCAACAGCGCGCGGCCGAGGCCACGGGCGGCGGGGCTCTCCAGTCGGGTGAGCGCGAGGCCCAGATCGTCGAGCTTCACGATGAGCGCGACGAGCCCATACACACCGACCGTCACCAAGAGCGCGATGCTGAACAGCACCAAGGCCTGGCGCAAGAGCGTCTCTTCGATGACGGTGTTCAGCGAGATGACGATGATCTCCGCTGAGAGGATGAGGTCGGTCCGGATCGCGCCTTTGACCCGATCCCGCTCGAAGGCGACGAGGTCCACCGCCGGGTCGAGCACCGCGTTGAGGTGACCCGCGCGCTGGGCGAGGGCCTCCTCTTTGCTGTGTAGCAGCCGATGAGCGACCTTCTCAAAGCCTTCAAAGCAGAGAAACGCGCCGCCCGCCATGAGCAGGGCCGTCACCACCGTGGAGGACACGGCGCTGATCAACAGCGCGGCGGGCACGATGATGACCTTGTTGAGGGCCGAGCCCTTAAACACCGCCCAGACCACAGGCAGCTCGCGCGCGGTCTGGACGCCCGTGACCTGCTCAGCGTTGAGCGCGAGATCGTCGCCGAGCACACCCGAGGTCTGCTTGGCGGCGACTTTGGTCATCGCCGCGACGTCGTCGAGGAGCGTCGCGATGTCATCGAGGAGAGTGAGGAGGCTTGAGGCCACGTCGTGAGCTTCCTTTCCACGAGGAGTCGTGGTGACGACCTTACGTATCCCGTCCAAGCGCAAACGGAGAGCAAACCGTTGACATGAACCGGCAAACCGCCCTGTCAAGCCCCGCTCACGCGGGCCGAGCGCCCCACATCCGAAGGGACATGGCGTACACCGCCTCCCTTGGCCTCACTCCAGCAGCCAAGCGACCACGTCGAGCTGCTTGACGAAGTGCAGCGTCTCCGGCTCGCCGACCAGCTCGATGCCCCAGGCCTTGGCGACTGTGCAGGTCTGCGTCTGCACCTCGGCGCGCTGGAGCGGCCAGGGCAGATGGTGAATCTCGCCGCGACGAATCTGGCCGCGACGGTCGGCCACAACCAGACAATAACGCTCCGTCAGCCAGGCCTCCAGGGTGCCGGGGGCGCTGTGATAGACCTCGCCGATGGGCCGATAGCGGCCCACGAAGCTCCCTGTCTGTGCGCCCCGGTGGTCCCGCTCGCTCTCGTACTCAACCCAGTCCTCACGCGCCTCACAACGCATCCGCGCATAATACACTCCCCCCAGCTCAAGTTGATACCACTTGATAGCCACAGTGCCTTGTCCAGGCGGCGCAGAGCTCCGGGGTGATGCTCGCCCACGCGCTGGTCATGACCTCGCGT
>JAKLKE010000719.1 GCA_023150775.1 Myxococcota bacterium | reverse complement strand
GCGAGCATCCGCGCGGCGGCGGCCAAGGCGCGGTCGGCGTGATCAGGCTGGGGCAGCGGCGCGCCGAAGATCGCGACGATCTCGTCGCCGACGAACTTGTTGACCATGCCACCTTCAGCCTCGATCTCCGTGACCATCTCCGTGAGCCAATGGTTGAGCAGCGCGACGAGGTCCCGGGGGTCGAGGCGCTCGGCGAGGCTGGTGAATCCTTGGAGATCGGCGATGAGGATGGTGACCTCGCGGCGCTCTCCTTGGCGGCTGAGGCGCCCGGCGAGGGCCTCGTCGGCGACCTGGGGGGTCACGAAGCGGCCGAAGACCTCACGGAAGGCCTCACGCTCGGTGAGGCGGCGCAGCTCCTCGGTGAGCCGCCGGGTGCGCTCGCGCCAGGTGAAGGCGAGCAGCAAGGCGAGGCTCAACGCCGCGAGGGCCTGCACGTCCCGGCGCTGGTGCCAGCGGGGCGGCAAGGTGAAGCGGATCGTCGTCGTCTCACCCGTCGGCCCGCCGCCGAGGCGCGCTTGAAGCTCCAGGCGGTGCGCGCCGGGGCTCAGGCCCGGCAGGTGGAGCAGATCTTCGGAGAACTCCGCCGACCAGTCCCCATCGTCCAGACGAAACCGATACCGCACCCGGCGCGGGTCGATGACGCTGTCTACGCCGAGGCGAAGCCGCAAGAGCGTGTCGTCGGGGCCGAGCGCCTCCCAGCCTGGCAAGCGGCGGTCGCCGACGTGCAGCGAGGCGACCCGGGCGACGAGGGGCCGGGGCGCGAGGCGGGGGGCGTCGCGCAAGAAGAGCAGCCCGCTGTCGGTGCTCGCGACGATCCAGTCTCCGACCCGGGTGATGGGCCCGCCGAGAACGAAGCTCAAGAAAGGCAGGCCGTCGTCGATGGAGAGGCGGCGCGGGCTCGGCCCGAGCTGGATGAGCGCGCTCGTGGTGGTCACCCAGAGCGTCTCTCCGAGCGACTCCATCGACGAGATCGAGCCCGCTTCGAGGGGCTGAACCGCGCGCCAGCTCGCGCCGTCGAGGAGATAGAAGGTGTCGCCGCAGCCCGCGTACAGGCGCCCGCCGCGCATGGCCAAGGGCGCATAGGAGCAGCGCCCAGGCGACTGGGCGACGACGGTGACGCCCTCATCGTGGACCCGGATGAGCTTGTCCTCGATGATGACGTACACCGCGCCCGCCTCGTCCAAGGCGGCGAGGTGCTCCAAGGCGCGGCCGGGCAGCTCCACCCGGTGCACGACGCCATGGTGGGCGCGCACCATCGCCCGATCCGTGAGCACGACCACCTCCCCGTTCGGCCGCGCGCCCACCCACGTAGCGTCCTCGTCCAGCGCCAGAAGCTCCGTGAGCTCCTCTCCGTCCCAGCGCAAAACCCCCTCGCGGCCCCGCAAGATGAGCACAGCGCCATCGGGCGCGCTGGCGAGGTGGCGTACCTCCAGCACCTCGTCGTTCAGGCGCAGCGGCCGCAAGACGCCCTCGGGGCTCACCCAGCCCAGCCCGCCGCGGGTGCCGACCATCAGGCCACCTTTGTACGGCAGCAGCGAGGTGACGTGGCGCAGGTTGATGCCGGTGGCGTCGTCCCAGAGGCGCAGGTCGGTCTGGTCGATCCGCAAGAGCCCGTGCTCTAAGGTGCCCGCCCAGATGAGGCCGTCTTGATCGACCAGGGCGCGGGTGAGGATCGACGCCGGGAGCCCCTCCTTCGGCGTCGCGAGGCTCCATTCGCCGCTGGCCTCCTCCCAGACGAGCCCCGAGCCGCAAGACGCCACGGCGCGTCCGTCTGGGCGCCGGGTGAGGTCGGTGGCGTAACA
>JAKLKE010000718.1 GCA_023150775.1 Myxococcota bacterium | reverse complement strand
CATCGATCACACGCTCTTGAAGCCCGACGCCACCCGCGCCGACGTCGTCAAGCTCTGTGATGAGGCGCGTCAGCACAACTTCGCCTCGGTCTGCCTCAACACCACCTGGATCCCCCTCGCCGTGAGCCTGCTCCAGGGCTCCCGGGTGATGCCCATCTGTGTCGTCGGCTTCCCTTTGGGCGCGGCGATCACCGAGGCCAAAGCCGCCGAGACCCGCGAGGCCGTGAAGCTCGGCGCCATGGAGATCGACATGGTCGTGAACATCGGCGCGCTCAAGAGCGGCGACCACGACCTCGTCCTGCGTGACATCGCCGCCGTGGTGCGCGCCGCTCAAGGCCGCCCGGTGAAGGTCATCTTAGAGACGCATCTGCTCAACCGCGAAGAGAAGATCGCCGCCTGCGCGCTCTCCAAGGCGGCGGGCGCGGCGTTTGTGAAGACGTCCACGGGCTTCGGCGGCGGCGCGGCCACCGTAGAAGACATCAAGCTCATGCGCGCCGTCGTCGGCCCCGACATGGGCGTGAAGGCCTCGGGCGGCGTGCGCACCCAGGCCGACGCCCAGGCCATGATTCAGGCCGGCGCCACACGGATCGGCGCCTCAGCGTCCGTGGCCATCGTCTCGGGGAAGGTCGGCTCAGGAGGTTATTGATGCGCTGCACACTGATCGTGCTCGACTCGTTGGGCGTCGGCGCGATGCCTGACGCCGCGGACTGGGGCGACGCCGGCGCCGACACCTTGGGCCACATCCTCTCGTCGGTGAAGGACGTTCAGCTCCCGAACCTCACCGCCATGGGCCTCGGAAACCTGCACCCCGCCTCGGGCCTGCCCACCGTCGCCGCGCCCACGGCGGCCTATGGCCGCGCCGCCATCGCGTCGAACGGCAAAGACACCATCGCCGGGCACTGGGAGATCGCCGGTGTTCCCGTCACCGAGCGTTTCTCCGAGTACCCCGAGGGCTTTCCGCGCCTCGTGATGGACTCGTTCTCGGCGCTCATCGGCCGGGGCTATCTGGGCAACGTGAAGGCCTCGGGCACCGAGATCTTGGAGCGCCTCGGCGCCCAGCACCTCGCCACGGGCGAGCCCATCATCTACACCTCGGCGGACTCGGTCTTTCAGATCGCGGCCCATGAGGACGTCGTACCCCTCGACGACCTCTACGACTGGTGTGAAGACGCCTTTCGTATCGTGAGCAAGTGGGGCGTCGCCCGGGTCATCGCCCGGCCCTTCACCGGCAAGCCGGGCAGCTTCACCCGCACCCCGAACCGCCGCGACTTCGCCGTGCGGCCCCCGTCGCCGACCGTCGTCGATCTGCTCAAGGCCGCGGGTGAGCCCACCACGTCGGTGGGCAAGGTGAAGTCCATCTTCGGCGACCGCGGCTTCACCCAAGCGGTGAAGGCTGACGACAACGAGGGCTTGATGCGGGTCACCCTCGATCAGCTCGACAAGCAGCACAAGGGCCTGATCTTCACGAACCTGGTCGATTTTGACATGAAGTATGGCCACCGCCGCGACCCCGTGGGCTACGCCCGGGCGCTGGAGGCCTTCGACCGGCGTATCCCCCAGCTGCTCGACCGCATGGGCCGCCGCGATCTGCTCCTGTTCACCGCCGACCACGGCTGCGACCCCACCTTCCCCGGCAGCGACCACACCCGGGAGTATGTGCCGATCCTCGCCTGGCACCGCGACGCCCAGCGCCGCGACCTCGGCACCCGCGCCACGATGGCCGACATCGGCGCCACCATCGCCCACTGGTTTGAGCTGCCCGAGCGCACCGCCGCCGGGACCAGCTTCTTGCAGGTGATGTAG
>JAKLKE010000717.1 GCA_023150775.1 Myxococcota bacterium | reverse complement strand
GTCCCCCGAGCGTTCCGTCCATAGGGATCGCCGTGGGGACGCGTCCCCGGAGCGTTCCGACCAGAGGGATCGCTGACGGGGCTCGTCCCCAGAGCGTTCCGACCAGAGGGATCGCTGTCGGGGCTCGTCCCCAGAGCGTTCCGACCAGAGGGATCGCCGAGAGGCACAATCGCCGCCTCCACGAGGCCGACGCACCCAAAAACAGCGCCGCTCCCCTCGCGGCCAAGGCGAGGAGAGCGGCGGGAGGGTTCGCGGCGGACGGGCAGCGCGAGGCCGGGATCAGCGCGTGAAGCGGGGCAGGAGCGCGACGGCGGCCTCTTCGCCGTGGATCGCCAGCACGCGGCGGACCATCGTGCGGTAGAGGGGCTTGACCGCCGCGAGGTCGTCCTTGGCGGTGGTGGAGGCCAAGGCGTGCTCCGAGATGAGGTCACGGACGGCGCGGTGGGCGTCCTTGAACTCCAGGTGGCTCGCGCGGAGCTCGTCGACGCGGGCGGTGGGGAGGTCGAGGTCGGCGCGGGCGTCTACCTCGATGAAGAACTTGTCTGTGTCCGAGAGCTGGTCGTCGTGGGGTTGGTCGGCCACGACGGAGGGGTTCTTGCCGCCGAACGCGGAGCGGAGGACCTGAAAGCCCTTGCTGCCGTTCCGGTACCGCATCTCGTCGCTGAGGCGGATGATGAGGCGGTCGGTTTGGGTGTTTTTTTTGTCGCGCACGCCACGGGCGGCGGAGAGCTGCGCGTCGAGGGTGCGCACCCGTGTGTCGGAGTCCAAGGCGCGGGTGTGGGCGCTCCCGAGCGTGTCGGACATCGTCTCGCGCTGCTCGGAGGGCAAGTTCTCGTCGTCGATTCGCAGCTTGACGACAGCGAGCGCCTCTAGCCACTCCGCGGGCTTGTCTGGGTAGAATGTGAGGGACATTGGCTTGCCTGGTGACGGTGAATCACTCCCTCTGACGAGGGCGAGAGAAGTGTACACAACGGGATCGGTGGGGTGCAAGGGGGTTGGCGGAGAAAGAGCCGGTCGGGCAACAAAACCTCCAGGCCCCGGCAAACGAGGCGCTGACCACCGCCGCCGCGCGCCTCACCCGCCGCCAAGACGAGGACCGCTTCACCGCCGCCGCCCGCGTCGTCGTGCGCAGCCGCATCGCCCTGCACGGTCGCGAGAGGCTCGCCACGATCCTGCCGCGCGACGAGCGCCGCGACGGGGAGAAGGGCGCTGAGACGACTGAGCAGAGCTGATTCGCGGCGCTCGGCGGGCCGGGGCGGTCGGTGCGACCCGGCGGGGTGCGGGTCAGAGACGATGGAGCGCGCGAGCGGGCGCCCAAGGCCGGGCACGGGTGTCTTCGCCGAGGCGCATGGGCGCGTTGTGGTCGCAGCGGGTGCTGGGGCGACCGGGACAGCGAGGGGTCAACCGCGCCGTGGGGAGGCGGGCGGCGCGGCGCAGGCGGCGAGGGCGGCTTGGGCTCCAGGGAGGTCGGGGGAGCGGAGGGCGGTGAGGATGTTGACGGCGCGCTCGGCGTAGGGGCGGCCCTCGGCGCCGCGACCCTGGGCGGCGAGGGCGCGGGCGAGGTTTGTGCAGCAGGCGGCGATGAGGGTACGGCGGCCGATCGGCTCGGCGAGGGTGAGCGCCTTCTGGGCGAGCGCCTCGGCCTCGGCGGGGCGGCCACGGGCGACGGCCAGCTCGGCGAGGTTGTTGGTGAAGGTGGCGACACCTTCGGCGTCGTCGAGGCGGTGGGCGAGCGCGAGCGCCTCTTGGTAGCGGGCCTCGGCCTCGTCATGGCGGCCGAGCCGGCGCAGGATGGTCCCGACG
>JAKLKE010000716.1 GCA_023150775.1 Myxococcota bacterium | reverse complement strand
CAGCTCAGATCCACACGTTGGGGACGCCACGACCGCTGACCACACCGCCGACCTCTTGGCGCCTTGGCGCCTTGGCGCGAGACAAACGACGCCGCGATCCCCCGATCGTCTCGACGAGCCGTGGGAATCGCGGCCCGAGGCCTCGACACAGAGGATGTGATCAATGGATAGCAGCTCGGGCAGGTGCCGAGCGTGTCGGTGTTGGTCACCGAAGAGGGGCTCAGGGAGCGCTGCTGCCCCCGGCCAGCGCCTCCGCGAGACCTGGGACGTGCTCCGCCCCCAGGGTGATCGCGAGCTCGGCGTCGCGGAGGGCGTCTGAGAGCGCCGCCTTTGGGCCTCCGAGGCACTCGGCCAGGAAGGCGTCCTGCACGGCGAGCGCTTGCTCGTAGGCGTCTTCCTCGAACCAGTGTCCCTGCTGGGGCCACTCCAGGTAGGTCACGGTCTTGTCCAGCCGCAGGGCCCGACGCGCGAAGGGGCGCGCGTACTGGGGGGCGACGTTGTCGTCCTCGCTCCCGTGCAGCATGAGCACTGGGGCGCGGAGCCGACGCAGGTGCATGGTTGGCGACCAACGGAGGCGCCTCCAAGGTGGCCCCCAAAGCCGGAGGCCCCGCACATCCTTGAGTCGCCGCGTCATCAGCACGCCCCGGCCCGCGGTTGAGACGCCGCACAGGCCTGAATCGGGAAAATTCGTCAGGATGCGGAGGACCGCGTAGCCTCCGTAGCTCTCACCCACGAACGCGACGCGCTGGGTGTCGACAAGCCCCAAGGCGGCCGCGTGGGTCAGGGCGTCCAGCACGTCGGTCGGCATCGCATCGCCTAGCTCTCCCCGAGCGGCCTCGGCGCGCGCGCGTCCCCCGCCCCCCGAACCTCTGAAGTTCGGCGACAGCACCGCGTACCCCTGGGCCGCAAGGCGGGTGGCGAGCGGGTCCTGCCACCAGCCGTGGAAGACATGCCACGGGCCGCCGTGAATGTGCACCACCACGGGAGGAGGGCCCTCGCTCGGAGGCAGCAGAAGCAGGGCGTCGAGCTCAAGCCCATCGCGCGCTGAGAAGCGGAGCGCCTCTGCGCGAACCCCGGGCGCCGCGGGGCCGCGCTGCGAGTACCCGACGGGCAGCAGCACCCCGTCTTTTGGCAGGAAGAGCAGCTGCCGCGCGGGCTGCAACGGAGAACTCACAATCAGCAGCCAGGCCTGATCGTTCGGCGCGCGGGTTACCACCCTGAAGTCCCAGCCAGCCGCCGAGACCTGATCCAGAGAGCGCTGCAGGCTAGGGTCCGGGCTGATCCAGGTCTGGCGCAGGCCCTCCGCGGCGAAGGCGCTTACGCTCTGCTGGTCCGCTCCGATGAGCAGCTGCCTGAGCGTTGGCCCGGGGCCCTCGGCGATCACCGAGAGCGCGCCGGACGAGAGCTCCATCCACGCGACGACCCCTCGGTCATTCACCTCATCGGTGACCAGGAGGCGGCCCTCGCTGGCCCAGGGAGTGGCGACCCGCTGCTCTGGATCGTTCAACAGGGTCATGTCCCGCCAGCGCCGGACCAGCGTCACCTCCTCCCCCTGGTCCTCAAGCCGGAGGACGAGCTGCCAGGGGCCCTCGGCGTCGAGGGCAGCGACGGGCAGGAGCGTGTCTCGGTCAAGCACCCACCCGGCGTGGTCTCGGGGCCGTGTGGTCAGGGTGCGTGGCGTCTCCCCGAGGGACCACGCCACAAACTCGACACCTTCGGGAGAGGGCCGCGTCATCACAACGGTGCCGTCCGGGTGGAGCGCGATCGGCCGACCCGACGCCTGCCCATTGACCTCGGGCTCCAGCAGGTTCA
>JAKLKE010000715.1 GCA_023150775.1 Myxococcota bacterium | reverse complement strand
CGGCGGAGATGCGGGCGGCATGGCGGGGGTGGCTGGAGCATCTGGCGGCGCGGTCGCGGCCGCCGGGGCGGCGGTGACCGGCGGCACGCTCCCCGGCGCCGTCGTCTCGGTGTCTTCCCAGAGGCCGTCCGCGAGGCGGCGCAGTCGGGGGCTGGCGTCGGTCTGGTGCAGCGCCATGCGCCACGCCGGCTGCTGGCAGGGCGTGAAGGCGCAGTCCACGACCACGAAGCGCCGCCCGCCGCCGACCTCGGCGCCGTAGACGACCGGCGGCCCCGTCGTCGGCACGACCGCCTGCTCGATGCGCGCCCGGCCCCAGAACATCGCCGTCGCCGCCCGGGAGTGCGTGGCGTCTACGACCACGTCATCGGCCTGAAGCTCATCCCGCAGGCGCACCAAGGCGCTCACCGGGTGCGCCGCCCGCCACGCCGCCTCCGCCGCGAGGCCCGTCTCAGGGCGCTCCAGCACAAAGGCGACGCTCAAGAGCACGAGCCCGAAGGCCCCCAAGCCCGGTCGGCTGGGCAAGCTCCACCCCAAGACCCGGGCCACGATGGGCCCCACCACGCTCACCGCCGCCGTCACCCCCGCCGCCCAGAGCATCGGCAGCACGACGAGGCTAGGCAAGGCGTAGCGGCTGGCGTAGTCGATGCGCAGCGCCCCGATCATCCCGCCTCCGACCACAGCGAGCAGGCAGGCCGCCGCGCCGAGGCCCCGCCACAAGGGCACCCCCCGCAGCGCGCCCAAGGCACCAGCCACCAAGAGCGGGATCCACAGCGCCTCGGGCAGCCGCGTGACGCCCAGGTCCGCCACGAGCCCGGCCTTGTGCTCGGGGAGCCGCGTCGAGAGGGGCGGATACTTCGCCGGGCGTGTGGTGAGAAAACGCAGGGTCTCCGGCAGCTTGGTGAGCGCCGCGTCGTCGCCGAAGCGGTAGTGCCCCTCATGGAACTCTTTGATGTTCGGTCGCAGGCCATAGTCAAAGGGGTAGAGCTTGACGCCATGTTTGGAGGCGTAAGCCCGCTCAACCACAAAGACCGCGTGCTCCAGGGTGTGCCGGTCGGGGTTGAGCCGCCCCATGACCGTCCACGCGCCGACCAGCGGCGAGAGCAGCATGGTCAGGCACAGGAGCGCCCAGCCCGGCCTGCGCCAAGGCGCCAAGACGACGGCGCCGGTCAAGAGCGCCAAGAGCGCCAAGAGCGCCTTGGGTGTGGCGAGGCCCAAGAGCGCCAGCGCCACGCCCAGGCCCAAGGCGGCGTGAGGCTCGGGTCGCCGGGCCCAAGAGAGCCCCCAGGCGCAGGCCGAGACCTGCAAGAGCGCGCAGAGCGGGTAGTCCGTGGGCTGGCCGAGAAAGCCGAGCAGCAGCGGGCTCACGAGGCTCAAGGGCGCCATGGCCAAGGCCACCCCCCGCGGCGCGAGCTGCACACCCAGGTGGTAGAGCGCGGCGGGGAGCAGTCCCAGCGCCATCGTGCTCACGGCGAGGCCGGCCTCGGCGGGCGAGAGCCCCTGCCACGCGCCATAAGCCACGCTGAGCGTAGGGTAGAGCGGGTAACGGTAGCCGAGCCCCGGCACCTCAACGCCCGTGGCGGCGGCGAGCATCGACAAAAACTCCGGCGAGTCCTGTCCCAGGGGCGTCCACGCGGGGTTGGCGAGCTCATGCAGGCGGCGGGCCTCCCCGACCCCCCAGACGCCGAGCCCGAGCAGCGCGGCGAGCGGCGTGCGGTGCAGGGCCATCCGCGGTGATCATAATCGAGATCGGCGCCGTTCGCGCGGAGGCCCTTCTCGCGGGGGGATCGAGGGCGGTAGGGTGGTGGGTGGTGGCC
>JAKLKE010000714.1 GCA_023150775.1 Myxococcota bacterium | reverse complement strand
AGGGTGCGGTCGGTGCTGCTGTCGCCGTTGAGCGCCGAGGCCCCGTAGCCCCCGGCTGTGCCCACCGCGCCCGTGGTGGCCCCGGCGCCGCCCGCGCCGCCGTAGGGGCCCGCGCCCGCGCCGCCGTTCGCCGATTTTCCGACGCTCACGCCGCCGGTCCCGCCGCCGCCGCCGCCGGAGGGGCCCGCGCACGCGCCGGCGGACGCCGATGGTCCGCCGCACACGCCGCCGTAGCCGCCGCCGCCGCCGCCCGACCAGTTGTCGCAGCCGCTCACGCCGGTGCCGCCGCCCGCGACGTACTCTCCGGCCCCCGCCGCGCCGGGGCTGCCGGAGCTCGCCGTGCCGCCGACGCCGCCGATGGTGCTCACCGTGCCGTCGCCGCCCGCCCGGCCGTTGGAGCCGCTGCAGCCCGTGGAGCCGCTGCCGCCGCCGAAGACGTTCCCCGCGCCGCCCGTCGTGGCGCCCACGCCGCCCGCGCCGCCGGGGCTGCCGCCGCCGCCCGCGCCGGAGTAAGACGCCGCGCCCGATCCGCCCGCGCCGCCGAGGCCCAAGGCCCCGCCGAAGCCGCCGCTCACGCAGCCCGAGGGGTAAGCGAAGGAGCAGCCTCCGCCGCCGCCGCCGTAGCCGCGACCGGACGCGGTGATGGTGCCGTCTACGGTGATGTTGTTGGCGTAGAGCGCCACCCAGCCGTCTTTGGGGTTCGTGACGCTGGACGCCGTAGACGACACAGAGGCGGCCACAGCGTCGGCTTTGCCGAAGCCCTGCACGTACACCGTCGTGCCCGAGGCGATGCTGATCTCCTCGAAGTAGTGCGCGCCGTAGACCGCGTTGTAGCCCGACTGGGGCCAGTTGGAGTTGTAGCCGCCATAAGCGTCGTTCGCGCGGAGATCCGACACAGATCCCGTCCAGGTCACGCCTTCAGCGACGCCCACGGCCTCGGAGACAGCGCTGGTGTCACAGACGGCGCTGCCGTTCGCCGCCCGGGCCGAGATGTAGTAGTCCACGCCGGTCCAGGCGCCAGCGAGGGTGAGGCCGCTCAGCGTGGCGGTGGTAGCGCTGCCTTGGTCGGTCCACGACAGCACGTCGTCGTCGCCGGGGCTCGTGCCGATGGCGACCTGCACGCTCCCGGCGTCGGGATCGGCGTCCCAGTTTGTGTAGAGTATGCCCGCCCCAGCGGTCACGGGGCTGTACTGGAACCGTTTGGAGGCCGTGAGGCTGCCCGCGCGGATCGACGCCGGGCCGAGGTCGTCGGTCACGCCGTCGCAGTCGTCGTCTACGCCGCCGCAGACCTCCGCCGCGCCGGGGTTCACGCCGATGTCGCCGTCGTCACAGTCGCTCAGGTCGTCGGTGTAGCCCGCGGGCGGGTCACAGGCCAAGGTGCTGATGGCGCTGTCGCCGTAGCCGTCGTTGTCGGCATCGGCGTACCAGGTGGAGGCGTCGGCGGCGTCGTCCTCGTCCACGACGCCGTCACAGTCGTTGTCGTCGCCGTCGCACAGCTCCGTGGCCTCGGGGCTCACGGCCACGGCGCCGTCATCACAGTCTTCAGCGTTGGAGACCGCGCCCTCGGGGGCCTCGCAGGCCCGGGAGTCGGCGTCGGGGTCACCATACCCGTCGCCGTCGTTGTCGCTGTACCAGGTGGCGGCGTCGGCGGCGTCGTCCTCGTCGGTGACGCCGTCACAGTCGTCGTCGCGGTCGTTGCACAGCTCCGTGGCGCCGGGGTTCACCGCGCCGACGCCGTCGTCGCAGTCGTTGTTGTCGGAGACGCTGCCCGAGGGGGCCTCGCAGGCCACGGTGGCGGCGCTGGGGTCGCCGTA
>JAKLKE010000713.1 GCA_023150775.1 Myxococcota bacterium | reverse complement strand
ATGCCCCGGGTTGGCGCCGGAGCTGAGCTTCGCGTAGACGCCGTGGTCGGCTGGGCCGCCCTGTTGAGCGTGCGCCTGGGCTGGGGCGTGGCCGTGGTCGGCAGCGGCGGCTACGGCCCGCTGGACCCCGGCGCGTTCTACGCCCGCATCGGCTCAAGCTTCTGAGCGTGGCGCCTCCGCCACCTTGCCCGGGCTGATCGAGCCCTCAGGCCACAGGCTCATCACCGGGCTCAAGAAGCGCAGCGGCCCCATAAACCGCCAGATCAGCCCGAGCACGACGAGGTACACCGCCAAGAGCCCCACGGCGACGTAGGTGGTGCCCGGGAAGTCCGCCGGGAAGCCCGTCGTCGGCATCGGCATGATGACCAGCAGCAAGGGCGCGCCGAGGAGCACCGCGCCCGTCGCCCCGCGCACGGTGTTGTTCGCCGTCGAGCCGCGCAGCTCGGGGTCGATGATGCGCAAGAGCGCCATGCCCGTGGTGAGCGTGCCGGTGATGGTGCCGAACAGCACGAGGGCGTGCTCAAAGGGCTCCTCCGGGAACGCGCGCCGGGCGACCCAGACGCAGAACAACAGCGAGAAGAGCCCGCCGACCGACGTGATGACCAAGACCCGGCCCCAATAAGCCTGGAGCACGGCGAGCTGAACCGCGGACAAGGCCGCCGCCGTGGTGAGGTCAACGGTGATGCCCGCGAGGCGCGAGAGCAGGCCATCGTGGAGCTTCACCGAAGGCAAGACGCCGATCAGCAGGCGCCGGGTGCCCATGGAGACCCCGGCGGCGATCAAGAAGTGGAAGCCCCACAACATCGCCGCCATCTGCGGCTTCGCGGCCAGGGCCCCGGTGACGCCCTTGAGCACAAAAAAGACGATGAGGTACATCACCGCGACGAGGCCGAGGTGGACCGTCATCGGGTCCAGGGCGCCGTCCTCAGCGGCGGGCAGCGCCTCCACCGCGGGGCCGTCCCCCTCTCGACCGCCGCCAGGGCGATGGCTGGTGATCCAGCCCTTCCGCCGGGCGTAGGCCACGAGGGGCACCCCGACGAGCACCGACCAGGCGAAGCCCAAGGCCGCGAAGATCAAGCCCACCTGGGGACCATCGGCGAAGCCCGTCGCTTGCCACGCCTTGCCCATGGAGAGCGCCTGGCCCGGCCCTTGGTTGAAGCCCAGAGGCAACATGAAGCCGAAGCCGGGGTGCAGGGCCTCGCCGCTCACGGCGACAAAGACGAGCACGCCGACGAGTCCGATGATGCCCTGCATCACCGCGGTGAACGGGATGCCGATGGCGATGGAGCGCGCGCCGCCGACGGCGCTCGGGGGCGGCGGGGTCTGGAGCCCGACGAGCAGGAACAACAGCGCGAGGCCGTGGTAGACGATGACCTCTAAGTCACCGACCTCCAGCGGCGCGACGCCGACGACCTGGGGCCCCAAGACGAGGCCCAAGACCCCGGCGAGCATACAGTCGGGCATCCCCAGCTTGGCGTAGCCAGGGAACACCCTTCGGATCAGGCCGCAGGCGAGCAGGATGCCGCTCAGCCAGAGAAGCGTCATCAGAAAACCGAAGTTCCAGTAGCTCACCTTGGCTCCAAGCGGCGCGAGACCCACGATTCAATCATAGATTGAGGGCGCCTGGGGACTGGCCCGCCGCGCGCTGGGGTTGTACTCTTGACGCAGCAAGACCCGATCGCGCCGAGGTCCACGATGTTGAGCCTGCTCGCCCTTCTCGCCGCCAGCTCCCCCGCCGAGGCCCGGCTGCCGGATCCGGCCCTCGTCGCGCTGCGGCGCGGCGACTGCCCGACCGCGCTCAAGGCGCTCTCCGGGATCTCCG
>JAKLKE010000712.1 GCA_023150775.1 Myxococcota bacterium | reverse complement strand
CCAAGGCACGGGCCTGGGCCTCGCCTCCACCTACGGCATCCTCACCGCCCACGGCGGCGCCGTCCGTGTCGAGACGGCCCTGGGCCAAGGCACGCTCTTTGAGCTGCTCATCCCCATCAGCGCCACCGCGCCCCGCCCAAGCGAGCCGCTCTCCGAGCCCGAGCCCAGCCACCCCGGCACCGCCCGCCTGCTCATCGTCGAGGACAACGACGACCTGCGCGAGCTCGTCGGCGACGTGCTCGCCCTCGCCGGGTACGAGGTCCACCGCGCCCAAGACAGCGCCCAGGCCCTCACGCTCCTCGCCCTGCACCCTTTCCACCTGCTCATCACCGACGTGGTCATGCCCGGCGTGAACGGCGTCGAGCTGGTCCGCACGGCCACCGCCGCCGACCCCTCCCTCAAGACGATCACGATGTCGGGCTACGCCTGGTCGGAGCTCGTGCAAGCCCGTCGCCTGCCCCCGGACGCGCACTTCTTGCGTAAGCCGTTCCAGAACGCGGAGCTGCTCCGCCTGGTGGGTGAGGTGCTGGGGGGCTGAGCGGTTGTGGCGCTCGGGCTCTGTGCTGCCTCACCGGGGAGCGTCGTGGTGACCACGGCGCGGTTGGGTCGCCTCCGCGTTCGGGCTCTGTGCCGCCGCGCCCGGGAACGATCGGACTTCGCGAGACGTTGGGGCGGGGAGCGTCGTGGTGACTACGGCGTGGTTGGGTCGCCTCCTGATTGTGCGGGCTCTGTGCCGCCTCGCCGGGGACCGATCGGCCCTCGGACTTCGCGAGACGTCGGGGCGCTCTGGGTTTGGGCTCTCGGTGGGGATTCCGGGCGTTGAGCGTCGTGGCGATAACTGTGCGGTTGAGTCGCCTCCTGATCGTGCGGGCTCCGGACCGTCTCACCCGGGGGCGACCCAACCGCGGGTTGGTGGGGTTTCGGGCTGGGACGGCGGGGGCAGATGGCGAGCGGGGCGGAGGGTCGCGCGAAGAACGCGGCGCGCGGTGTAGCGATTTAATACAGTCGCATGTGTGGCGAACAGAAGCCAACCACGAAGTCCATCAGGTCGGTGACGAGGTCGTCTTTGGCCTCGGCCTCGGTCTGTAGCTCGGCGCGGATGGCCTCAAGGGCGCCCAGCGCGTCCGCTTGGGAGACGCCGCGCTCCCGCCACTGGCGGAGCGTCTGGTAGAGCTGGTCGAGCGGGGCGCCGTCGTGGAGCTCCCTCGTCAGCGCTGCGCGCAGCGTTGGCATGGCCACGGGTTGGACCGCCTGAACAAAGGTCTCGCCGCCTTCGCTGGCGACACGCCACGGCAGCGCCCCGTCGTCCCAGGTGGTCTTTGTCACGACCCAGGCCTCGCCGACGGCGGCGGGGTTCACCCTCGTCGTGAGCGTCTCGCCACCCTCAAACACGAGCCACAGATCGGGCCCGCGCACGGTGGCTTGGCGCACGGTGAGCGCGCCGGTCTGGCAGAGCGCGGCGAGGGCGGCGGTCTGGAGCGGCAGAGTGTCGTTGGGCGCGGGCGCGTCGGCCTCGCCGTTGACTCGCCAATCACAACGAAGGCTCAGGCGCACAGGCCAAGCGTGCGCCCCTTGACCAGGGTTCTGAACAAAACGCAGGGTGTGCTCGGCCTCACCGGCGGATCCGCCGATGAAGGTGAAGCGGTCAAGGGCGGCCCCGACCAGCAGGCGCTGGAGGTTTGGGGTCGTGGGATCGAGGGCGATCGGCTCGGGGGTACACGCGTGGAAGGCTGGGGCCTCTGAGGCGTCTTCACCGTCCCCTCGTGCGGCCTCCGCACAGTTGAACAGGATCTCGACGCCCAAACCGCGCCCCGAGTCCGCCCGGC
>JAKLKE010000711.1 GCA_023150775.1 Myxococcota bacterium | reverse complement strand
CCCTCTTCACCCTGCACGGCCTGGCGGTGTCGCTCCGCGACCGCGCCGACACCATCTCCGAGCGCGCCGAGGCGCTGCTCACCCACGTCGAGGGGGCGATTGCCCAGCAGATGGCGGGTGAACCCATCGACCTGGGCGAGCTGATCGCCCTCGTCGAGGCCGTCGAGGCCGAGCTCGGCACCAGCCACCGCCTCAGCGAGAAGCTCCGGCGCGGCGTCCGGGCCATGGTGGGCGAGGCCGGGCTGTTGTTGACCCTGCCCAAGCTCCTCGTCACCGAGCGGGTGCTGAAGGCCCTGCCGACGCTGTCTGATGCGGCGGCCACCCTGCGCCGGGCGGTGCCGCGCGCCCGGATGACCACCATGGCCCGAGAGCTCACCGAGGCCCTGGGCCAGCTCGCTTTGGCGGCCAGCCAGAGGCCGGTCAACGAGGACGACCTGTTGCCCCTGCGGTCTGTGTTCGCGCGGCTGGATGGCTTGCCCCAGGCGCTCAGCGGCGCGCGGGAGCGCCTGGGGGTGAGCCTCGCCGAGATTGAGGGGCGCTGAGCGGGCGGCGGGCCCACTCGCCAAGACGCCCCGAGGCACCACCGACCTCTTGGCGTCTTGGCGCCTTCGCGCGAGACAAAAAGCAGCGCCGCCCACACCACCCCTCGGCTCGACGAGCCCTCGGCGGCCTGCGCGGCGTGGGCGCTGACCTCGCGCCAAGCCGCGAAGGCGCCAAGAGCTTCGCCGCGCGGCGGGCCCTCTCGCGTAGACGCCGCGAGGCGACACACACCGCGGCTAGACCCACTCACCGATCGGTGAGAGGCCTGAAGTCACGCGGCTAGACCCCAAGGTTTGCGGCGGCCGACCGGGCCGGAGAACCTTCACCCGCGCGAGGCCCGATCGGGGTCAGTCGGCGTGGTGGAGCTCCGGCCCCCAGGCGTGTGCTCGGAGACGAAACGTCCAGTCGGAGAGCTGACGTCTCGGCGGCGAGTCGCCCACCCACTCAATGAGGAGCCGACCCGCGCCGTTGTCTAGCGCCCAGTCGAGCACTCGTCCATATTCCAGCTCCAGCCGCAGCGTCGCCACCAGACCGTCGCCCCGACTGTCGTGCACGTCTTCGAGGCGCAGCACACCGCCCTCCTGTCGAACGAGTCGGTCACCCTCGTAGACCGAGACCCTCTCAAGTCTCAGGTGAAGCTCCTTGCCGTTCGCATCAACCCCCACGACGAGCGCGTCGTGGAGCTCAAGTGTCTCCATCGGGGACTCTCACGGGTAGAGGTGGGACGAATCGCTGCCGTCGAGGACCGGGTTGCCGTTGGCAGCGGGAGAGACGTCCTGCTTCCCAGATCCGCTGGGATTTAGCCGGTGGTAGGGGTGTCGGCCGGTGTGACCGAGGCGTCCGGGTTCTCGAACGAACGATGACCCGCCTCGGCGACCTTAGGGTGGCGCGCAGGCGGCCGTTCGGCGCGGGCGGGCCTCAGCCCTCGGTGCGGGGAGGCAGTATCGTGAACTCGAAGTCGCTGCACCAGAACTTGAACGCGTCTTCCTCAGACTCGACAACTCGGAAGCGTAGGTTTTCTAGTTGCCTATGAGACTCGTCTGTGATCTCGAACAGAAAGCACTTGGGACCATTGAGGTCGCCGATCTTAATGTCCTCCACGCCAGAGAAGTCGAGACGCGCCCGCTCCGAGGACGCCCTCAGCTCTGCAAGCAGCGTGATCGACAACGAGTAGGTCCCATCGTAATCGTAGTCGGCGTCCAAAACGCGGCGTAGTTCTACAGATTCTAGATGTCTGAACCGGATGGGCCTGAGGCTCCAGTACTCTTCGATCTTTTTGCTCATGGAATGTACTCTCCGGGCA
>JAKLKE010000710.1 GCA_023150775.1 Myxococcota bacterium | reverse complement strand
GGCGCAGCTCAGGGGGCGCCGGGGCGAAGGTGAGGGGCAGGGAGGTCGGCCCGGCGGAGACGTGGGGGACATAGTCCACCTCCTCCGTGGGCTGGCCGATGGAGCCGCTGTCCTCGACGAGCACGTCGAGGGCGGGCTCGGGTCGGGGCTCTTCAGCGGTGACCTCGACGAGGGCCTCGGCGGCGAGGGTCATCGGCGGTGGACCCAGCAGATCCGGCCGGGGCGGTGGGCCCGCCAGAGAGACGCCGGGCGTCGGCGGCGCGGGGCGCAGATCCGGGCGCGGCGGTGGACCTGCCAAGGAGACGCCAGGGGCAGGGGGGCTCACCGGCGCCGCCGGGGGCGTGACGGGCGCCGCGCCGAGGCCGGGCTCCTCGCTCAACAGCTCACCTTTGGGCAGCTCGCCGAGCTCGTAGCCGAGGGTCATGGGGCCACCTTTCACCGGGCGAGGCAACACGAAGGAGGGTGGGCCGTCGTCGGAGGGCGCCTTGTCCCCCTCAACGAGGGAGGGGCCGTCGGGGGGCGCTGGCGCGCGGTCGCGGTTCCACATAGCTGACCTCCAGGTGTCTCAGCGGGCTGAGCGCGCTTCAGAGTGGTTAGAATGTCCCCCCTTCCTGGACGTGTCAAGAGCTTAGCTCCGTTGAAACTTGAGCTTATCGAAGCGAAGGGCGAAGCGCGGCTCGGACTCTCCGTGGCGGACATGGCGCCGGGGGCGGGTTAAGCGCGCGGTCATGGACCTCGACGCGCGCACCCTGCACACCCTTGACTGGGCCGCCGTGCTCGGTCGGCTCTCCCAGCACGCCCGCACGCCGAGAGGCGCGACGGCGGCGATAAACCTCGTCTTGCCTCGGGATCGCGCCGAGGTGCTCAGCGTTCACGACGCCGTGCGGGAGGCGATCCTGCTCGACGGTGAGGGGGAGGCCGCCCCGGTCGGCGGCGTCGTCGACGTCGGCCCCGCCGCTGAGGCTGCGGGCCAAGGGCGCGTGCTCGACCCGCCGGAGCTCATCGATCTCAGCCGGTCTCTGGTCGCCATGGAGGCGCTGCGGCACTGGGCGACCGAGGGCCGGGAGCGCTTCCCGACGCTCTACGCCCTCGCCGAGCCGATCGTCCTCGACGCCGAGCTGATCCGCCGCCTGGATGAGAGCTTTGATGAGCGCGGCGAGCTCAGCGAGGCGACCTACCCCGAGCTCGGTGAGCTGCGTCGATCCATCCGCAGCCTTCACGACCGCGTGCGCACCACCTTAGACGCCTTGGTGAAGGGCGACACCCTCGCGGGGGTTCTGCAAGATCGCTACATCACCCAGCGCGGCGACCGCTACGTCTTGCCGATCAAGGCCGAGGCCAAACGGGCGGGCATCGGCATCGTCCACGACACCTCGGGCTCTGGCGAGACGGTGTTCATCGAGCCCGCAGAGATCGTCGAGCTCAACAACAAGATCCGCGAGATGGAGGGCCAGCTCCTGCGGGAGATCGCCCGCATCCTCCGGGCCTTGTCCTCCCTCGTCGGCCGCTTTTGTGGGCCGATCCTCACCGCCCTCGACGCCACCACCCGCATCGACCTCGTGCACGCGCGCATGAAGCTCGGCCAAGAGCTGCGGGGTCATCTGCCCATCGTCGGCCGCGAGGGGGTGATCGCGCTCAAAGACGCCCGGCACCCCGTGCTGCAGCTTCGTGGTGTGGCGGTCGTGCCCAACGATCTGCGCCTCGATCCCGACCGCCCCGGCCTCGTGCTCTCCGGCCCCAACACCGGCGGCAAGACCGTCGCGCTCAAGACCTTGGGCCTCGCCGCGCTTCTGTGCCGGGCGGGCGTGCCCATCCCCGCCCAGGAGGGCAGCCGCTGCGACGTCTTCCCCG
>JAKLKE010000070.1 GCA_023150775.1 Myxococcota bacterium | reverse complement strand
TCCACTCGCCGCGCTCGCCCAGACGCAGCACGTCCATCGGGCAGACCTCGACGCAGATGCCGCACTGAATACACGCGGAGTCGCCGTTCGACAGCTCACGCTGGCGCTGGGCGTAGGCCATCACGTCGATGCCCATCTGGCAGTGGCGCGTACACTCTCCGCAGGCGATGCACTTGTTGTTGGAGAGGATCGCCACCTTGGCAAAACGCCGGGCGAGGCGCTCCATGTAGGCCCGCAGAGGGCAGAAGAAGCGGCACCAGACGCGGTTGCCGAGCACGGGGTAGAGCGCCACCCCGGCGATGCTCGCCAGCCAGAAGTCCACGACGAGGCCGTACCAGCTCTGCGCGAAGGCCTTCACGTTGTACAGCGCCCCAGCGGCGACAAACTGCCAGGCGTCGTTCAAGATGAGCAAGGTGACGGGCACGGCCATGAACAGGATGAGCTGACCGGCGCCTTCAGCGCGTTTGGCCGCGGCGCCTCGGGGGGCGAGGTGGCGGAAGAGGTCGCCGACGGTCTCGGCGAGGCCGCCGCAGCCGCAGAGGGTAGAGCAGAAGGCCTCGCCGTTTCGCCGGACGTACCAAGGGATGAGCACAAACGCCGAGAGCGCGCCGACGGCCATCCACAGCGCGGCGGTCACGGTGTCGCCCCCGGCCCAGCTCGGCGCGTCCACCAGAGACCAGATCGACAGCGGCCAAGGCACGGTCAAGGCGTAGACCTTCCACGGGCGCTCGATCACCAAAGGCGCGAGCAGCTCGGGGATGCCGAACAGAAACACCCACTGGAAGCCGATGAGCGACCACAGCCGCCGCCGCTGGGTGGGGCTCGGCCAGCGCATGAGCGCCTTGAGCCCGAAGCCCAAGATCAAGGCCGAGTACAGGCAGGTGCCCCAGAACGAGGCGTCTACGGCACGAAAGCCGAGGTCCACCTCTAGGAGCTTGGGCACCGCGCCCAGCACGTCGTCCTCGCCGAAGGGGAAGTAGCCCTTCTTCTGCTTGAGCACGTAGAACAGCCAGGTGAACACGGCGAAAGAGACGATCCAGGCCACCCGGCCGGGGCTCGGGTCACCCTCCATCCGCACGCCGAGGCGGCGCAAGAAGTCTGTGGGCAAGGCCGCGCCGATGAGCACCAAGGCGTCATCGAAGGGCACCCGCCGCTCGGCCCCGGCGACGGTGAGCAGGGCGGCGTCCCCGGCGAGGCTTCGCGCCTGGGCGTCGGCGTGTACGGTGAGGCGCCCGGCGCTGGCCAAGGCGCCGAGACGCTGGAGGTTCTTCTCTTTGGGGCGGGTGAGCGCGGCGCCGCGGTGGGCGAGGGTGACGACGGCCCCGGCCTCGGCGCAGTCACAGGCGGCCTCCACCGCGGAGTCCCCGCCGCCGACGATGAGCAGGCGGCGCCCGGCGTAAGCCGCGGGGTCGATGAGCGCGTGTTTGACCCGCTCCTCGTCGTCTTCGCCGGGCACGTTGAGCCGGGTGAGGTTGCCCCGGCGACCGGTGGCGAGGATCACCCGCCGGGCGCGCAGGGTTCGTTTGGCCCCGCCGGGCCCGGCCTGCACCTCACAATGAAGCTCACCGTTCACCCGGCGCAGGCCGAGGAGCTCCAGAGGCGCCTCGATGGGCAGGTGTTTGGCGGCCAGGGCGTCTTCCCAGCGGCGCACGAGCTCGTCTACGGGGGCGTCGTCAAACCACAGGCCGCCGGGGGTGGGCAGAGACCGGGGCTCGGCGAAGATGAGCTTCTTCTTGGGGAAGTGGTGGATGGTGGCGAAGGGCAGCTCACGCTCGATGACGAGGTGGCGGAGCGGGCCGCCCTCAAGAGCGAGAGCGGCGCCGACGCCCGCCGGGCCCGCGCCGACGATGAGCACGTCAAGCAGCGCAGGGTCAGCGCTGGGGGCGCCGAGTCCAGCGGCGATGCGCTGGCCCAAGGCGTGGCCTTGGTGCAGGGCGGCCTTGATGATCGGGGCGTCGGCGAGATCCCCGACGATGTACAGGCCGGGCACGCTCGACTGGCGATCGGCGTCGAGCTCAGGCAGCGCCCGCACGCCGACCTGGGCGGAGAAGCCGATGCGCTGCCACCAAGACTCAGAGGCCGAAACCGACGACGACATCACCGCACCCTCGGGCTACACAGCACGTTAGCCCATTCGGCTCGTCTCGGAGTCAACGTGCGCCGCTCGTCGCTGTGTCTGTCGTGGGGTCTGTCGTCGGGCTTGTCGTTGGTCCTCTCCTTCGGCCTGCTCACCGCCTGTGAGGAGGCGCCCGGCCCGCCCGGGGTGCTCATCCTCACGATCGACACCTGGCGCGCCGATCACCTCAGCGCCGAGCTCACGCCGAACCTGCACAAGCTGGCCTCGACGGGCCTGCAGTTCCACAACGCCTGGACGCCCATCGGCCTCACCACGGCCGCCCACGCCAGCCTGTTCACCGGGCTTTTGCCTCCTGAGCACGGCCTGCGCGGCAACAACCACCACGGCTACCGCCTCGCCGAGACCCACCAGACCCTCGCCGAGCAGGTGAAGGCCCAAGGTTGGGCCACGGGGGCCTTCGTCTCGTCCTACCCCGCGGGGCCTGAGGGTGGGCTTCACCAAGGCTTTGACACCTCAAGCGCGCCGGAGTCTGGCGAGCGGCCCACGGCGGAGACCTTGGGCTTGGCCCAGGCCTGGCTCGGCGCGCAGACGGGGCCCTGGCTCCTGTGGGCCCATGTGAACGATCCCCACGGCCCCTACGCCCCGGACGCCGCCGATCTCGCGGCGGTCGGCGGCGGTGAGGACGACAAGGCGCGGTATCGGGGGGAGGTCCACCAGGCCGATCGTCTGCTCGGGTCGCTCATCGCCGAGGCCCAGGCCCGGGGCGCGCTCATCATCGTCACCGCGGATCACGGCGAGCTCCACGCCGAGGAGCGCTGCGGCTGGCAGCACGAGCGCTCATCGTCCCCGGTGGTGCTGCGGGTGCCCCTGGTCATCGCCGGGCCGGGGGTGCCCCAAGGTCGCCGGGACGGGATGGTCGGCCTCACGGACATCGCCCACACCGCGCTCACCTGGGCCAAGCTGCCGCCTTTGACCGGCTCCAGCGCCCTCGATCTCCTCGCCGGGGACGATCCTTCCCGATCGTTCTGGGCCGCCGAGTCGGGCCTCTGTGATCCCGAGTGTACGCCGGGCTGCGATCCTGCGGGATTTTTGGGGAAGGATCGTGTCGTGTATGCGAATGAGGGTGGTTTGTATGTTGTACGTCCAGGGTTTGGAGAGTATGGTGAGGGGGAGCTGGCTGCGGGGTTAGAGAATTATGGTCTTCCTCTCGCTCCTGTTGAGTCGCCTGACGCCGATCAGGCTCGCGCGCTGGGCTATCAGGACCCGTAAAAATGTAGATTTTGGAGTTTGGCGCGGATGTAAGTGCAGTGTCATTCTTGGACGGTCGTTTGGGGCCATGGGTCCGCTATAGTGGCTAATCGGCAGAAGAGATCGTGGGTCCCCGCACAGGATGTTCGGGCGTTCGCCCGGGAGGTGTGATCATGGCAGAGGAGAGCCACTTCTCAGGCGCGGACGCGCGACGCCCTTGGGCGCTGCCCCCTAGCCTCAGCCACCTCATCGTCGACCGTTTCCAGCTCCTCGGGCGGATTCAGCGTGGGCCCCAGGCGTCGTTGTACCTGTGCATCGATCACGAGGACGACGCCGAGGTCTTGCTCAAGGTCTTCGATCGCGATCCCCTCGATCTCGCCGCGGCTCAGCCGCCTTTGGCCGCCGAGCTTCTGCAGGAGCACCCGCTCCAGGGCACGCCCCGGGTGGTGGAGGTGGGCGTCGTGGATGGCCACGCCTTCGTCGCGACGGAGATGGTGCGCGGTCAGAGCCTCGCCGAGCGGCTCAAGGGCGGCCCGACGCCGATCTCCCAGGCCATCGAGCTCACGCAGACGATCTGCGCGGTGCTCGCCCAGGCGCACCCCCTGGGCATCGTCCACGGCGACCTGAAGCCCCGAAACGTGCTCTTTAGAGAGGAGGACCGCCTGCCGCTCCTGCTCGACTTCGGGCGCGCCGTGCCCCCGGCGCTCATCCCGTCCTTGTCCGCTGAGGAGGGCCGTGAGGCCGTGATGTTCCTCTCGCCGGAGCAGCTCAGCGGCGGCGCCCCGACGGCGGCCTCCGACATCTTCGCGCTGGGGGTGCTGCTCTACCGCCTGATCTCAGGCCACGACCCCTTCCCCGGCGAGACCGCCGCCGAGATCCTCCGCGCCCGCGCCACCCAGCCCGCCACGCCGATCGAGTCGGTGATGCCCGACGCTGAGCTGCCCGCCGTGGTGCAGTGGATCGTGACGCGCTGCATGGCGCCCGAGCCCAAAGACCGTTTCCCCGACGCGGTGAAGCTCTCGCGGGTGCTGGAGACCTGGGCGAGCGTGACCTCGCCGCCCCGTGACGCCGCGCCGGAGCCCGAGCTGCCGCCGGACACGGTCGCCGACGCTCAGGCTGCGCCCTCTCTGGATGACCTGACCGCCACCACCCCAGCGTCCTTGGCGCACAACCCGGTCTTCGGGGTGAACGGCCCCACCTTGGAGCCCACGGCGGAGATGCTCGCCCCCGTCGTGTCGTCGATGGAGCAGCACCACGTCCGGGCCTGGCATGTGGACCTCGACGCCGCCGCCGCCGTACATCAGGCCCTCGTCGCCGCCGATACCGAGCCCACCCAGCCCGGCGTGGCGATCACCGCGCCGCTCTTGGCCCCCGCCGCCGCCGCACCGGTCGCCGCTCCCCTCGCGGCGCCGCCCGTGGCCGAGGCGCGGGGTGTGCCCGCTTACGCCTGGGGCGTCGCCGCCGTCGCCGCGATCGGCGGCCTCGCCGCGTACCTCTTCAGCTAAGCGCGCTCAGCCGCCGCCAAAGAGCGTCCCATGAAACACCCGCAGCACGAGCCCGACGCCGACCCCAATGGCCAAGGCGCCCCAGCTTCGGGCGTCTAAGCTCGTGAGCCGCAGCGGGTTCGGGAAGAAGCTCGTGTCGGCGACGACGGCGGCGTAGGCTGGGTCTGCGGCGGCTTTTCGGTGATCTTGGTGCATCGCGCCGAGGATCGCCGTGAGCAGCATCGTGCCAAAAAACAGCACATCCGAGAGCCAGCCGTTCACCAAGAGGTGCCCCAGCGCCCACAAGCTGATGCCCATCATCAGCGGGTGGCGGGTGACGCGGGTGAGGCCTTGGGCGACCACGGGCAGGCCCTGCATCTGGGTGGCGATCGAGGCCGGGGCGGGCCGCATCGTGCCGCCGACCATGAAGCCGAAGCCCAAGAGCACGATCAGCTCCACCGCGTGCCCGACGGGGCCGCCGCGCAGCATCCACAGCGCCGGGCCTTGGTGCCGAGCCCCCCACCAGCTCACCGTGAGCGGGATGAGCGTCGCGAAGGAGATCAACGAGTACAGCCCGAGATAGCCCCCGCCGCCGAGGCGGCCGACCAGCGCCGCGCGCAGCGGCGGGTGGGGGAGGGCGAGGTGGGTGAGCAAGAAGAGCCCACCAAAGAGCGCGATGTTGAGGAGCGGGTCCATATGCGCACTCTACACCCTCGCCGCGCGCTCCGGCGGGTCTACACTCAGGCGTATGACACACCCCCGCCGCGCCGCCCTCGTGCTCTCCGCCTCCCTGTTGGTGCTGCTCACGTCCTGCTTCTTGAGCCGCTTTGAGCTGGTGCGGCGCCTGCATGACCTGCCCGAGTTCAGCCACTCCAGCGCCGGCGTCGAGGAGACCTGGGTGACCATGCGGGACGGCGTACGCCTCCACACCGAGGTCTTTCGACCTGAAGGTCTGGAGCGGGCGCCGACGGTGCTCATCCGCAACCCCTACGACGCCATGCGGATCTTGGAGCGCACCCGCTGCGGTGTGCTCAACCGTTACGGCTACGCCTGTGTGCTCCAAGACGTGCGCGGCCGCATTCAGAGCGAAGGGGAGTGGGTGCCCCTCGTGAACGAGCGGAACGACGGCCTCGACACCTTGGACTGGCTGGTGAAGCAGCCCTTCATCGACGGCAACATCGCCATGATGGGCCCGAGCTACCTCGCCTGGACGCAGTGGGCCGTCGCCGACTCCTTGCCGCCGGAGGTCAAGACGATCTTGCCTTCAGTGTTCGGCCCGCCGATGTACAGCGCGAACTACGAGCGCGGCCTGTTCCGCCACGACGTCATCACGGCCTGGGCGGCCTTGATGCCCCACGGCGTCACCCGCATGGGCGCCGACAACGAGTACTGGTCCGCCGCCACCCACCGCCCCGCCATCGACGCCGACACGCTGTACCTGGAGGGCCCGCTGCCCTGGTACCGCGCGCTCCTGCAGAACCCTGCGCCCTCCGACCCCTACTGGACCACCCCGCCGGTCTCGCCCCTCGCGGACGTGCCCCCGGCGGTGAAGGTGCCCGTGTTTATGGTCGGCGGCCTGTTTGACCCCTTCCTCTTGCCCCAGCTCAAGGCCTTTGAGACCTTGGGCAGCCGCGCCGAGAGCGTGCTCATCCTCGGCCCCTGGAACCACCTCGGCCGGGTGAGCGGCGAGCTGACCGAGCCTGAAGGCGCCGGGGGCCTGTTCCAGTGGGCCATGACCTTGGAGTGGCTCGACCACATCCTGCGCGGCGCGCCGCTGCGCACCTTCAGCCGGGGCGAGGTTCGGGTCTTGGGTCCCGATGAGGCGAGCTGGCGTGTCTCCACGAGCTGGCCCGCCCCCGAGGCCGCGCCCCAGACCTGGGCCTTGGCTGATGCCCCCGCCGCCCAAGACTGCGCTGGCGGCGCGCTCCTGCCGACCCTCGACCCGCCGCCGTCCGAGACCCAATACGTCTACAACCCCGACGACCCCAACCCCACCCAAGGCGGCGCGTCGTTGTTGTCCTTCGCCTTCTTCCAGCGCGTCGGCGTCACCCCCGGCCCCGCCGAGCAAGGCCTGAGCTGCGAGCGCCCCGACGTGTTGACCTTCAAGAGCGCGCCGCTCACCGCGCCCACCCGCCTCTCCGGCGCGGCCCGGCTCACCCTCACCGTGCGCTCGACGGCGCCCGACACGGCCTTCGTCGCCCGCCTCATCGTCGAGGGTGAAGACGGCCAGGCCCACCTCATCCGCGAGGCCGCCGCGACCTTGGCCTTCCCCGACGAGGCCACCCAGGCGCCGCGCTCCTACGTCCCCGGCGAAGAGGCCTCCTTAGAGCTGCTCTTCTGGCCGATGGAGTGGACCTTGCCCCAAGGCGCTCGACTGCGCATCGACCTCAGCTCGTCGAGCTTCCCCGCCCTGCACAACCACACGAACCGCGCCGGACCTTGGGCCGAGCAGACCGGCGCCGACATCGCGACGCAGACGGTGCTGTTGGGCGAGGGCCGGGCGGAGCTGACCTTGCCGATTGTGCCTTAGAGCACCACCGCCCCGCGCCCCAACGCCAGATTCAGCCCCCGCACCGCGTGCGACGAGTCGCCGATGATGTCTTTGTAGAGCTGGGGGTTCTTCGTCTTGATCTCGGGCAGGTTGTCGAAGGCGCCCAAGGCCTTGAGCGTGCGGGTGGTCTCGATGGTGAGGTTCACCGCGTCGTTGAGCTTCTGCTGCTCGGCGGCGTCGGGCGTGTAGAGGCCCAGCGCCATCAGCTTGTGCGCGCTCTCTAACCAGTGGCCCAAAAACTTGAGCTGCTGCACCATCAGGATGAGGCGCATCGAGGGCTGCTGGGTGATGGCGTGGCCGTAGAGGTTGGTCTCTTCAGTGAGCCGCCAGAACAAGAGCTTGCCTTGGGCCTGGAGCTTCTGGCGCTCGGCCTCGCCGCCGAAGCCTCGGGCGACGGCGTGGGCGCTGCCTTGAAGCAGGTGGGCGCCGCCGCAGGTGTACTTAAAGATGCCTTGGCCACGCTTCACGAAGGGGCCGCCCGAGGCCATCGCCGTGAGCAGCTCTTGGCTCTCGCTGGCCAAGACGTGGACTTGCAGCTCGACGAGCTTGTCGAGGCTCATCGCCGTGCCGTTCGTCGCCGTCCAGCGCAGGCCCGTCGGCGCCCAGGCCGCGAGGGCTTGCACCGCCCAGGGCATGTCGTTGGGGGAGTCGAAGCTGGTCTTGGTGCCGTCGGCGCTCAGATACGTCGTCATGAGGCTGTGCTGCCAGGCGTCGGCCAGGGTGAGCTCCTCTTCGCCGACCTTCACCACCCGAGACGGCGAGAGCCCGATCTCGGTGAGGTTCTTGAGGCTGAGATCGGTGTGGGGCTCGACGTTGAGCTCGCCGATCGTGCGCGGGAAGTGCGGCAGGCGCTCGCCGTGGATCACCTCCACCTGGGCGAAGCGCTCAAAGAGGTGCTCGATCGCCGGGCGACCGTTGGTCAGCACGAGGCCCTCACCCCGGGCCAACAAGGCGTGGGTGATCGCCCAGGGGTCTTCAGGGTCGGCGGCGTACTGATCGACCACCGCGCCGAGCACCTCCAAGGTCTTCTCGACGTCGGGCCCCGCCGGGGCGGGGTAGGGCGTCTTGAGGGCCTGTTTGGGGCCTTCAGGCTCGGCCATGGCGGGGGACACGGCGGCGGGCGCGGGCTCCGTCGTCGTGGGCGCCTGCGGGGCCTCGGGCTCCCCAGCGCAGCCGACGGACAGAGCGAGCAGGGCGAGACCGGCGCGGCTCATGGGGCCTCAGCGGCCTCAGCGGCCTCGGCGGCGCGCTCGGCCTCCTCAGCCTGGGCGTCGAGGTAGGCCTGCATCGCGTCGAGGCGGATGATGCGGTCGCGGTCGACGCAGTAGAGGATGTCGTCCTGGGCGGCGATTCGGGGGCGCACCAAGGAGAGATCCGACATCTTCACCTTGTACTCCAGCTTCTTGGGCGTCTTGTACTTAAAGGCCCAGCCCTGGTCGGTGACGATCCAGATGCGCTTCTGGTCGTCGATGGTGATGTCGAGGTCTTCGTAGCCCAAGCCGAGCTGATCCGTAGACCAGATGACGCCGTGGCGGAAGCCGTCGACGTCATACATCACGATGTCGCGACCGAAGGCCATGTACAGCTTGCCGTTCTTGGCGACCTCCATCGCGTTCGGCGTGCCGTCCTCGATGCCCCAGCGACCGACCTCTTGGGCGTCGAGGGTGTAGGCGATCATCTCGTTGCCGAGCACGACGTAGAGCCGCTGCTTCTTGGGCACCCAGGCGAGGTAACCTTCGCCGCCGACGCCGGAGTTGATGGTGTTCGTGTTCTGCACCGTCCAGCCGATCATCGGGCGGCCCTCGGCGTCAAACACCTGCACCCGCTTCGTCGTGTCGAGCACGGCGAAGGCCTCGCCTTGGTCTTTGCCCATGGGGATGAGCTCGACGTCGAGCGGGTTGATGAACCGCCCGCTCTCCTCGCCGGACGCGGCGCCGGAGACGTACCAGGTGCGGCCCTCGGTGAACCAGGCGTCGGTGATGTCGGCCTTGTCGCCGCCCCACTGGGCGTCGGCTTTGCCCTCATAGGTGAAGCGCTGCACGCGGTTGTTGCCGATGTCGGCGACGTAGAGATCCCCGTTCAGGTTGATCTCGATGGGCACGGGCTCACCAAAGGACTGGAGCTGGCCCGGAGACCAGCCCTTCTGGCCCCAGTTGGGCACGCTCAGATCAGGGCCGCCGATGAGCTCGGAGTAGGCGTAGAAGATCTCGACGATCTCCTCCAGCTCCTCTTGGGCTTTGCCATAAGAGCGCAACATCGCCATCTCGATGGCGGCGATGCCGTTGGGATCTTTGAGCTTACGCAGGGCGTCAAGCGCCGTGTCGTCGGGGCGAATCGCCGCCGCGCGGAAGCCGACGTCCACGAGCTGCAGCACCTTGGGCTTCACCCAGTCCGCGCCGTCGGCGGCCTCGTCCATGATGAAGTCCATGGCGTCGCGGTCGCCGAACTCGGCGGCCTTGATCTTGGCATAGGCGTCTTTGATCGACTGCTCGTGCTTCTCGCTGAGCTTCGTGGCCTCGGGGCCCTCAAGCCACTTGATGTACGCCTCAAGCTCGGAGCGGCTGCGGCGGAAGTTCACCGCGACCTCAGCCATGTAGAGATCGGCGAAGACGAAGCCCTCGTAGACCTCCAGCACCTCGACCCGCACCTTCCGGGCCATCACAGCCGTCTCCAGCACGTGATCGTAGCGCTGCATCTGGTCGAGGATGAGCAGCTCGGCCTCGACGGGGCCGCCGGGGCCGCCCGAGAGCGTGAGCTTCACCTTCTTGGGCCGGGAGTACTCGCGGAAGGACTTTTTGCCCTCGGAGAGGTTGCCGCCCCAGAGGTTGACCTCCTTGACCTCGATGGTCTGGCCGAGATCAAGCTCAAGCCAGCTCCCGGCGCCATAGCCCGAGGCGCCTTCAGCCCAGCCTTGGGTGAGCAGGCCGTCCACGGCTTTGTCGGCGGTGTACTTCACCTTCGGGTCGTCGGTGTCGGTCTTCACCGAGGACGCCGTGGCTTTGCCGTTGGTGGCGGCCTCCGCCGCTGTGGGCAGCGCGAGGGTGAGGAGGGGCAAGAGGGCGAGCAGGACAGGTTGCGAGCGGGACATCAGGGGTCTCCGGCGGTACGAATCGGCGGCTTAATGTGCCACGTTCAGCGAGCGCGCGCAGTGAGGACCCCGTAAACCCGGCCGGATTCCCCGCTCAGGCCCGGGCCGCCAAGGCGCCGATCTTCACCGTGAGGCCCTCCAGGTGCGCCTTACACAAGGCCAGGCTGCGGTCGGGGCCTGGGCTGTGGGGGCCGGGGGAGACGAGGTCGAGCCGAGGGCGCTCCAAGAGGCCCAGAAACACCGCCGCGACGAGATCACAGGTGACCTCAATCATGGACTGTAGATGTTCGAAGTCGGCGGCCTCTCCTTCAGCGTCGAGGCGGCTGATCAGGCGCTCCCGGAGCGCGGTTCGGGCCTCAAAGCCGTCGAAGTACCCGACGAGGGTGATCGGGTGGTTGAGGGCGTCGTAGAGCCCCTTGCGGGTGAGCTTGAGCTCGTCGCGGCGGCGCGGGTCGAGGCCGGCGTCAAGCTTTGAGGGCGTCAGCGCGCGGCCCGCGTGGGCGAGGCGGCCAAGGGCCTCCAAACACTCTCGAATCGCGGCGCGCCAGCGGGAGTCGGGCATCGTGGTTCTCTCTCCGGGTGCACATAAGCCGGTTGCAGCCCGAACGTGCGGCGTCGTGGCGATGTGAAGGCCCTACACACCCACCTTCATTGTGTGTATCGTGTGAAAAGCTGGAGCAGGACAAGAAGCGGCCGCGGACCTCACGGAGAAAATCTCGACCCCCGGTCAGGTTTTGGTCTATGAGGGGTTCAGATGTTCAGTATGTTCAGGGTGTCCTCAACTGAGGAGGTCCCCGATGCTCCCGAACGCCACCGAGCTTCCCCGTCAGCCCCACCCCGAGATCCCCCGCTTCGCCCAGGCGGGGGCTGAGCTCCAGCACCGCTGGGGCGCCCGCGCCTTCCAGGTGATCGGCGGCGGCCCCATCAGCGGTATGGATCTCCGCGTCGGAGATCTCCTGCTCTTGGCCCCTGACTGGGTTGACGGCGACCTGGTCATGCTCTCGCCCCGCCGGTTTGGCCGCCCGATGTTGGCCCGGATGAGCCGCAAAGGCCCCGTCGCCGAGCCCTCGGGCATCGTCGCCAGCCACGAGCGCTGGTCGGTCACCGGCCGCGTCGCGTTGTGGGTGCGCCCCGAGCCCCAAGGCAGCTCTCGCCTCGTGCACCTGCCCGAGCGCCCCCAAGAGGAGCTCCCCCTGGCCGCCGAGCCCGCCCGCGTGGCCCCGGCCGCCAGCCCCGCCCTGCTCCTGGCCTTTGAGACCGACGCCGCCCCGGGCGTCTCGAAGCTCCTCGCCCGCCGCCTGCCCGGCGTGCGCGCCCTGGACGCCCGGCGCTTCTTGGTCACCGGCCTGCCCGCGCTGAGCACGGCGCCGATGGCCCTCGCCGAGTCCCTCTCCGCCGAGCTCTGGGCCCGCTTCCGCCTCTCGGCCCGGGTGCTCGTCGCCCCCAGCGCTGAAGTCGCCGCGCGCCTCATCCAGCGCCTCCCCCACGGCGCCATCGGCGCGTTGGACGGCGAGATTGAGCTCGCCGAGCCCGCCCGCGCCGCCCGGCCCGAGCGGGTGATCGAGGCCAGCCCCGCCCGCGCCGAGGCCCCCCGGTCGTCGAGCCCCCAGCTCGGTCTGTGGAGCGCCTGAGCGGCCCCGGCGCGCGCCTCGGGTTAGCCAGAGGCCATGCGCGCCTTCGCTGAGCTGCTCACCGTCCATTACCCCGTGCTCGGGGTGCTCCATCTGCCACCGCTGCCCGGCTCTCCGCGGCCCTCTCCGGGGCTTGAGGCCATCCTCAGCGGCGCCTTACGTGACGCCGAGGCCCTCGCCGAGGGCGGCGCGGACGGCGTCATCGTCGAGAACTTGGGCGACGCCCCGTTCTCCGGCGAGGTGGTCGAGCCCCACGTCACCGCCTGTCTGGCGGTCGTGGCCCGGGAGGTGCGGCGGCGTTTTGGAGAGCGCCTCGTCGTCGGCGTGAACGCCCTACGAAACGACGCGTTGGCGGCCTTGGGCGCCTGCGCCGCGGCGGAGGCCGGGTTTATCCGGGTGAACGTGCTCGTCGGGGCGATGGTCACCGACCAAGGCCTGCTCCAGGGCCGCGCGAGGGACGTGCTGCTCTACCGCCAGCGGGTCTGCCCCCAGGCGGGTGTGCTGGCCGACGTGCTCGTCAAACACGCGAGCCCCTTGGGCGCCCCGGATCTGGTGCAGACCGCCCGAGACACCTTCCTCCGCGCCGGGGCCGACGTGCTCATCTTGAGCGGCAGCGGCACGGGCCAGCCGACGGATCCCGCGCGCCTCCGCGCCGTGCGGGAGGGGGTGCCTGAGGCGCCCTTGTGGATCGGCAGCGGCGTCAGCCTCGGCGCGGCGCCGATGTTGCGTGGGGTGCCACACAACCTGGGAATCGTGGAGGGCCTCACCCTTCGCGCAGGAGGAGTCTGTCTCATGTGTACTCGTTCTCTCTTGTTGGCCCTCTCCGCCCCGATCTTGATGGCCCTCTCCGCGGGCTGCGGCAAAGATGAGCCCGTCGTGGACGACGACGGCGACGGCTACACGATCCTGCTCGACTGTGATGATGAGAACTTCGACGTCAACCCCGGCGCGACGGAGCTCGTGGGCGACGGCATCGACAACAACTGCGACGGCTTCATCGACGCCATCGACGGCGACGGCGACGGCTGGCTGGGCGTAGGCCCCGGCGAGCTCGACTGTGACGACACGAACGCCGACATCTTCCCCGAGGCCCCCGAGCTGTGTGACGGCCTCGACAACGACTGTGACGGCAGCGTAGACGACGGCGTAGACCTGCCGGTGTATTACGCCGACGCCGACCTCGACGGCTTCGGCGACGCGGCAACGAGCGTCGAGACCTGCACGCCCCCCGAAGGCTACCTCGCCGACAACACCGACTGCGACGACAGCAGCCCGGCGGTGCGCCCCAGCGCCTCGGAGCTCTGTGACGGCCTCGACAACGACTGCAACGGCGAGATCGACGACGGCGCCTTAGACGCCAGCGTCTACTACCTCGACAACGACGCCGACAGCTTCGGCGACGTCAACCAGCCCTTGGAGACCTGCGCGCCGCCTGCGGGCTACACCGACGTCGCTGAAGATTGCGATGACGCCCGCGCCGACGTCTTCCCCGGCGCCTTGGAGCTGTGCAACAACGACGTCGATGACGACTGCGACGGCGTGCTCGACGCCTGCTTCCAAGACCTCTCCACCGCCTGGCTGCGCTTGGACGGCCCCACCTCTTATGGCTCGGCGGGCATGGCCTGGTCGGTGGCCGGGGACGCCGATGGCGACGGCCTCGAAGACCTCTGGGTCGCCGCGCCTTACGAAGACAGCGCCGGGACCGACGCCGGCGCGGTGTGGCTCGTGCGGGGGCCCTTCGCCGAGGGCTCACGCACCATCGGCGAGGACGGCGTCGGCTTCACCGGGAACGCCGACGAGCAGCTCGGCCGTATGTTGGTCGGTGACGTGGACTTCAACGGGGACGGCCTGTCCGACGTGATGTTCTCCGCGCCGCGCATCAAGTCCACCACGGGGACGAACGCCGTGGGCGCGGTCTACGTGCAGTTTGGGCCCTTCGTGGGGCAGACCCCGATGCCGACGGGCGCGGACCTGGTGATCTACGGCGACGCCGCCTGGGGTCGCCTCGGCCTCGGCGCCTTCGTGGCCAACGACGTGAGCGGTGACGGTGAGCCTGACCTCGTGCTCGGCGCGACCTACCGCGGCCCCACCGACCGCAAAGAGGCGGGCGTCGTCTACGTCATGCACGGCCCGTTCACCCCCGGCAGCCGCGACGTGACCGAGGCGGATCTGATGATCGTCGGCGGCCAGGCCAGCGACCATCTGGGCGACCGGCTCACCCTCGGCGATCTCGACGCTGACGGCGTTCAGGACATCGTCATCGGCATTGATGAGCACGACGCGGCGGCCTCGGACGCCGGCGCCATCTACCTCGTCTATGGCGGGCAGACGGGCACCGTGGACCTCGCCACGGACGCGCTGCGCCTCGACGGCGCGGGCTCCGGCGACAACTTCGGGCGCTCCGTGGCCTTGGCCGGAGACCTCGACGGCGACGGCGTGAGCGAGATCATCGTCGGCGCGCCGGGCTATGACGACGCCACGGCGGGCGCCGACGCGGGCGCGGTCTATGTGCTCAGCGGCGCGTCTGTGGCGGCCGGGGCCGACCTCGCCACGTCCACCCTCGCGCTCATCGTCGGCTCGGCGAAGAGCGGCGGCTTGGGCGGCTCGGTCGCCGCGGGCGCGGATCTCGACGGTGACGGCCTCGGCGAGCTGTTCTTGGGCGCGTCGAACGCGGGCGCCCAGGGCGAAGGGGAGGCGTACATCCTGCGCGGCTCCACGGTTGGGGAGACCTCGGCGGACGACGCCTGGGCGATCTTCCTCGGCGAAGAGATCGCGGACAGCGCCGGCGGCATGATCAACTTCTTGCCGGATCTCAACGGCGGCGCCGGGACCTGGCTCGGCATCTCCGCGACGTCCGCGGACGGCGTCGCCGCCGACGCTGGCGCCCTCTACCTGCTCGACGGCTTGGCCGAGTAGCACGTCGCCTCGGCGACATGAACCCGGCGCGGCGTAGGTTATCCTCTGGGGTCCCTGCTCCGCGCCGAGGTGTCTGTGCCGCTCTCCCTCCTCTCTCTGCTCTTCGCCTGTGGTGGCCCCGAGGTGGTCGAGCGCGCCCCCGGCGAGCGCGCGCCCCTCACCGCGGCCTGTGATGAGCTCGACCCGGGCCGCTGCCTCTTGCCCTGGCCGTCGAACACCTTCACCCGCGTGGACGCGTCGAGCCCCACGGGCCTGCGCGTCGCCATCGACCCGAGCGCGCTGAGCGTTGACGACGACGCTAGCTACATGAACCTCGCTGATGGGTTCTCACGCATCGGCGGCGTCGCGACCTTGATCGAGGGCCCGGCGAACATCGATCGGCTCAGCAACACCGACGTGTCGGTCTCGTTGGATCCCGAGGGGCCGATTCAGGTGCTCAACGCCCAGCCCGGCTCGGCGCGCTACGGCGAGCGGGTGGCGATGTTCACCGAGGCTTTTGATGGCTCATCGCTCAACACCGAGCGTTACCTGCTCATCGGGCGCCCGCAGATGGTCATGGAGGCCGGCGCGGATCACGTCGTCGTCGTGCTCGACACCATCGGCGACATCGGGGCGCGCCCCCGGGCGGTGGAGCTGGCCCTGGGCCTCGTGGAGCCCGAAGACGAGGCCGAGGCCGCGGTGGTTGGCTACTTCGCGCCGATTCGGGCCTTCTTGACCGAACAAGGCGTCGAGCTTGGCCGGGTGCAGCGGGTCTGGGACTTCACCACGCGCAGCGAAGGTGACGTGGCGCTGCGCCTCACGCTCATGGCCGAGGCGATGAGCGCCGCGGTGGAGGCCGGTGAGGTGGACGTGGTCATCGACTCCGTGTCGTTCCCCTCGGATCCCAACCTCGCGGGCATCGTGCGTGGTCGGCTCACCGGCGCGCCGAACTTCTTGACCGACGAGGGCCTGCTCAGCGTCGATGGGGACGGCCTGCCCGTAAAGGACGGCGTCGCCGACATCCCCTTCCGCGTCACCTTGCCCGCCGGAGACGCCGATTGGCGCGTGGCGCTCTACGGCCACGGCACCGGCGGCGACGTCACCGACGACCTCTTCGACAGCGAGATGGCCGCCCAGAACATCGCCAAGGTGAACCTGCGCTGGGAGGGCTGGACGGGCGACACCTTCTTGGACACGATCAGCGGCTTCTCGGCGTTCTTTAGGGGCAGCGCGCGGTCTACGGCGGGGCTCATGCAGTCCCTCGCCGGGGGCTCGGCGGTGTTGACGGCCCTTGAGGGCCCCCTCGCCGACGCCCTGAGCGCGCCGACCCTCGACGGGGAGACCAACCCCGCCGCCGGTCGCCGCCCTTCAGACGAAGAGATCGTGTGGCTCGGCGGCTCCATGGGCGGCACGATGGGCGCGGTGATGACGGCCCTCGACGATCGAATTCAGACGGCGGTGCTCAACGTGCCGGGCAGCGGCTGGACCCACATGATCCCCTACTCGCAGATCTACGAGGCGGGCGTCGGCAGCATCATGCTCGCGGTCTACGACGACGAGCTTGACCTCCAGCACGCGATGTTGATGGCCCAGCCCTCCTGGGACGAGATCGACGGTGCGGCCTGGGGCGACTCCCTGCGCGAGGGCCACACGCTCTTGCTCCAGCAGGTGATGGGCGACCCGATCTTGCCCTGGATGGGCACGGAGCTCCTCGCCACGGCGGTCGGCGCCACCCAGCTCGACCCGACGCTCACCCCGATTCATGGCCTCACGCCCCAGAGCGGCCCCCAGGTCGGCGGCGCGGCCTTGGAGCAGTTCGCCGTGCCCCCGAGCGGCATCTACGACATCCACGGCTTCGCCGCCCGGGACACCGTCGCCGGGGCCGCCGCCCTGGAGCAGATCTTCACCCTCGTGGAGGGCGCCTGGAGCGGCAGCCCCACCTTGGCCCACCCGACGATCTGCGCGGAGCAAGGCCGGGACGGCACCTGCGACTTCTCCGAGGCCTGGAGCGAAGACTGAGCGCGCCGCCGCCGCGGCGCTTTGACGCGGGCATCGGCGCCGCTGAGGCGCCTTGGTTAGCAGGATCTCCCGGCCTGACGCTGGGGGATCGGAGGCCGGAATGACCGATCTCTTCGCCGCGCGCAGCCAGATGGCGATGTCGTTGGGGTTCCACATCCTCTTCGCCGCCGTCGGCATCGGGATGCCGCTGCTGATGGTGATCGCCGAGGGGCTGTGGATACGCACCGGAGATCCGCTCTACAAGGCGCTCTGCCTGCGCTGGGCCAAAGGCACGGCGATCCTCTTCGCCGTGGGCGCGGTCTCGGGCACGGCGCTCAGCTTTGAGCTCGGGCTCTTGTGGCCGGAGTTTATGGAGCTCGCCGGGCCGATCATCGGCATGCCGTTTTCGCTAGAGGGCTTCGCGTTCTTCTCCGAGGCGATCTTTTTGGGCATCTGGCTCTATGGCTGGGACAAGGTGAGCCCCCAGGCGCACTGGGCCGCGGGCTGGGCGGTGGCGGCCTCGGGCGCGCTCTCCGGCGCGTTTGTGGTCTGCGCCAACGCCTGGATGAACGACCCCCAAGGCTTCACGATGGTGGACGGCGTCGTCACCGAGATCCGCCCCTTCGAGGCCATGTTTAACGAATCATCCTTCCCCCAAGCCCTGCACATGACCCTCGCCGCGTACAGCGCGCTCGGCTTCGCCGTGGCCGGGGTTCACGCCTGGGCCCTGCTCAAGCGCCCCGGGCACCCGCTGCACCTGCGCGCCTTCGGCATCGCCCTGGCGGTGGGCGGCGTGGCGGCCCTGCTCCAGCCGTTGAGCGGCCACCACAGCGCCCAGCACATCGCCGAGCACCAGCCGGTGAAGCTCGCCGCCGCCGAGGCCCACTGGGAGACCGGGCCCCGGGCCCCGGCGCTCGTCGGCGGCTGGGCGGACGAGGAGGCCGAGGAGACCCGCTACGCCCTGGAGATCCCCTGGCTGTTGAGCGTCATGTCGTTCAACGACCCCGACGCCGTGGTGATGGGCCTCAAGGACGTGCCTCGGGAGGATCGCCCGCCGGTGGCCGTGACCCACCTCGCCTTTGACGTGATGGTCGGCGCGGGCACCTTCATGGCCGGGGTCGCCACCTTGGCGGGGCTCCTGGCCTGGCGTCGTCGGGATCTCCTGGCCGATCCCCGGCTGTACAAGCTCGTCGTCGTCGCCTCACCCTTGGGCATGATCGCCATCGAGGCCGGCTGGGTGGTCACGGAGGTCGGCCGCCAGCCCTGGATCATCCGCGGGGTGATGCGAACGTCTGAGGCCGTGACGCCGATGCCCCAGCTCCAGGTGCCGTTTATGGTGTTCACGTCGCTCTATGTCGTGCTCGGCCTCGTCGTCGTGCGGCTCTTGCAGCGCCAGGTCTTCGCGACGGTGGACGGCGAAGGCGCGGGCTTAGACGGCGGGGAGCACGAGGCGGCGCCCCATGCCTGATCCCGTGATGGCGCTCGCCGGGGTGATCACCGCCGCGCTGATCGTCTACGCCTTGACCGGCGGCGCGGACTACGGCGGCGGGGTGATCGACCTCTTCGCCCGAGGGCCCCGGGCCAAAGATCTCCGGGCGCTCATCGCGAGAGCGATCGGGCCGATCTGGGAGGCCAACCACGTCTGGCTGATCCTGGTGATCGTGCTGATGTTTGTGTGTCTGCCCAAGGCCTTCGCGGCGATCATGACCGCGCTGCACATCCCGCTGACGATCTTGCTCATCGGCTTGGTGCTGCGGGGCTCGGCGTTTGTGTTCCGCGCCTATGACGATCCTTCGGACGCCGTGCAGCGCCGCTGGAGCCTCATCTTCGCCGTGGCCTCCGTCGTCTCGCCTTGGGCCTTGGGCGTGACCTTGGGCGCCGTGGCCTCGGGCACGATCACCCTCGACGGCGCCGGGCGTGTGCAGACCGACTTCGTGAGCGCCTGGGCCGCGCCGTTCCCCGCCGCCCTGGGCTTCTTTGTCGTCGCCTTGTTCACCTTGCTCGCCACGACCTACCTCACCCTGGAGACCGACGACGCCGAGCTTCAAGACGCCCTGCGGGCGCAGGGCCTCCGCGCGGGGCTCTCCGCCGGGGTCTTCGCGTTTGTGGCCTTGGCGCTTGCCGAGACCGGGGCGCCGAGGGTGTGGGCGGGCCTCACCCAGCAGAGCTGGTCGCTGCCGTTCCAGGTCTTGACCGGGGCGGTGGCGATCGGGGCCTTGGCAGCGCTGGGCGCCCGGCGCTGGGCCTTGGCGCGGGCGGCGGCCGCGGCCCAGGTCGTGCTCATCGCCTTGGGCTGGGCCCTCTCTCAGGCCCCCTACGCCTTGCCGCCCTCGCTCACCCTGGCCGAGGCGGCGGCGCCCGCCTCGCTCATCACCCTCGTCCTGACGATCTTGGGCGGGGGGGCGATCTTCCTGATCCCAGCGTTCATTCTGCTCTACCGGGTCTTCGGAAAGCGCGTCTGGTGAGCCCCCAGGGCCGCTTTCTGGATCGGACAGGATGCGTTTTTAGGATCTTCGCCCAAGCGCTTCACAAAGGCGCCTGCGTGGGCCATTGATGAGTGAGCGACGAAGAGCTGAGCTTGAGTTGATGCTTGGCCTGCTTCATTGATTGTGGCCTTTTCTCCTCGCTCTTCGCGCTCTCCTTCCTCGGCGTTCGCCCCCTGTTGGGACTCTAATGGCGCTCCCAGCGCCTTCACCTCGGGCGAACCACTGTGGTGTCGAAGGACACGCGGGGCCAAAGACGGCCCCCGTTACCCCTTGCTCGTCTTGATCGGTGCTTTCAGATGTTGAAAGCGCATAGTTTGGCTTTGTCCTCATCAGCGATTGCGCAGCGCCCTTAACGATGCGACCTTTGGTTCAGTGGTGAGGGAGTTGTTTGCCGCGGCCAGGAGGTTGCCAGTTGATGCTGGTTTGAGCCGCGCCCCCCTCACCCTTGGAGCTTGCTTCTTTACAAGCCCCCCTGTTTTGAGGCAGACTGAGGCCACCCTACACGCCTGGATGGCCCCATGCTCCGCCTGCTCCCACGACGCGCCGCCTCGTTCGCCGTGTCGTTCTCTAGCACCTTGTCTCTGCTCTTCGTCTTGGCTTGCAAAGACGACGGCCTGCCCCCCGAAGAGACGGCTTTGCCCCCCGGCGACTCCGCCGCCGATGACTCCGGCGAGCCCGTAGACGCCGATGGAGACGGTGTCCCGGCGTCCGAGG
>JAKLKE010000709.1:1599-1851 GCA_023150775.1 Myxococcota bacterium | reverse complement strand
ATCGCGCCGCTCTCCCGCAGATCCGAGATCAACGGGCGCTTGTCGCCGCGGGCCTCGACGCCGCGGTTTAGCTGGCTCAGCACAAGGATCGGCGCGTCGAGCTCCTTCGCGAGCACCTTGAGCCCGCGGCTTATCGAGGCGACCTGCTGCTCTCGGGGCAAGCCGTGGTCCCCAGACATGAGCTGCAAGTAGTCGATGACGACGAGGCGCAGACCGTGGCGCGCTTTCCAGCGCCGAGCCTGGCTGCGTAGG
>JAKLKE010000709.1:0-1589 GCA_023150775.1 Myxococcota bacterium | reverse complement strand
CAATCCATAGCGGCGCGCCGTGGTAGGGCTCGCTGGCGCGCTCCAGCGCGGGCCAGCCCTCCCGGCGGCTCACGTTGCCCGTCCTCATCGCCTGGGTGTCGACGCCGGCGGAGCTCGCCAACATGCGCCGCACGAGCTGCCCTCCGCCCATCTCCAGGCTGAAGACGGCCGTAGGGATGCGCCGGATCAGCCCCGCGTGGGCGGCGATCTGCATCGCTAGGGCGGTCTTCCCCATCGAGGGCCGCGCCGCCAAGACGACCAGGTCCCCGGCCTGGAGTCCGGCCGTCCACGCGTCGAGGTCCGCGAGGCCCGTAGGCACGCCGGTGATCTCGCAGGGGCGATCGGCCGCCGCTTCGAGCTTCGCCCACTCTTCAGTGAGAAGCGAGCTCACCGGGCGGAGGCCTCGCTCGCCGACGTCCGCGGTGAGGCGCAGGAGCTCGCGCTCGGTGAACTCGGCGAGGGCCTCGGGCTCACCCCCTTCAGAGACGCGGCGCATCAACCCCTGAGCGAGGGCGAGGTAAGCGCGCCGGCGCGCGCTGCGCTTCACGAGCTGGGCGTAATACCCGAGGTGCTCCGTCGTAGGCACCAGCTCGGGGAGGCTGGGCAAGTAGGCCAGCCCTCCCCAGCGCTCGACGTCGTCGCCCAGTCCGAGGAGGTGATCGGCGAGGCCGAGTACATCGAGGGCCATCCCCCGCGCCCGCTGCGAGAGGCAGAACTCCCACAACCGCGCGTGACTCTCCGCGAAGAAGTCCGCCGGGGCGAGCACGTCGGCGAGCTCGTCGAGCTGCGCGAAGTCGAGCAGCACCCCGCCGAGGACGGCGCGCTCTGCGTCGAGGCTGGTAGGGGCAAGGGGAACGTTCACGCCTCACTCCTCTTCAGGTTCAGGGTGCTCAAAGCGCGGCGCCCTTTTTTTCTGTTCGGGCGTAGTGTTCGCGCGCGACGCCTTCGCGAGCTCGCCGCGCAGCTCGTCGCGCTCGGCCTTGACCTGCGTGAGCTCCGCCGCTGTCTCGCTCAGGGCCACGCGCAGGACGCTCGGCTCGGCCTGGGCTCGGTTGAGCTCCGCCAGGACCTTCACGAGCTCGCGGCGCAGCTCGTCGCGCTCGGCCATTGAGGCCTGGGCCGTCGAGGCCTGGCCCGACGTCCGCCCCAGCGCGAACCCGCCCGCGTAGACGATGAACAGGCCCCACAGCTCATCAAGGGAGGGCATAGGTCTCCTCAAAGCTTGGGGGGATGGGCGTGGGGTTGACGCACCACGACGACCACTTGAGCGAGGCGACGCCGGCGCGGAGCTCGTCGTCGGGCGAGGCTGGCGCGCTGGGCAGCACACGCACGGGCCAGTCCGGGGCAAAGCGGCGGAGCTCGGCGAGGGAGCGGCGGTGCCTCATGCCGCTGGCCGTTGTTCGCGAGCCACACAGCGCACCACCTCGGCGATCTCTGTGTCGGAAAGGCCTAGTTCCACCATGACGGCCGCCGCCAGGGGCAATGACGGCACACGCTTACCAGTCTCGACGCGGCTTAGGGTCGCGGGCGTGGAGCCTACTTGCTTGGCAACATCAGTGAGGTTGCGGCCTGTTCGGAGTCTGAATGGT
>JAKLKE010000708.1 GCA_023150775.1 Myxococcota bacterium | reverse complement strand
AGGCCCACGAGCTTCGGGTGGCCTGGGATGCCGGGTTTGAGAACTTGAGCGAGATCCTGATCAACCGGGGGCTGTGGTGAGCGCGCTGGTGATCTACCCCGAAGACACTGGCAAAGACGCGGACGAGGTGCTCCGGGCCTTGGTGAAGCTGCTCACCCGAATGCTCGCCCCAGACCACCGGCACGACAAGCTCAAGGTCAATGTCGCCAGTGGGGAGCCCAGGAGGGCGATGCGCGCCCTCGTCGGAAAAAGCCAAGAAGACGAGGCTTTACGACGCAAGCTCGTGAACAACCTCGCCACCCGCCTAAGCAGCGGCGAGATCATCATCTTCCACCACGACGGGGACGAGCCTTGGCGTGGCGAGCCGGGCTCCGCCAAGTTCGACAAGACCATCGCGAAGCTCCTGCGCGACGTCCGCCGCGCCTTAAACACCGGGGAGCCCGACACCACGCCCGTCCCCGGCTTCCTGCGCCTCGTGCCCCACTACAGCGTCGAGGCCTGGCTCTACCTCAACCACGCCGAGGTTCAGCGCCTCGCCCCGGAGCGCGCGGCGCGTTGGCTCGCCGCCGAGCGCCGCCCCGGTCACGGCCTCGATCACCTTCACAAGCCCAAAGACGACGAGGCAGGCAAAGGCCTCAGCGACAAACACAACCGCGCCCTCGCTCAAACCCTACGCGTTGAGGATCTCCAAGAGAGCCCCTCCGCCCGGGCGATCGTCGAGGCGTGGCGGGGCTGTGCGCCGCTCATGACCGCCCTTGGCGCGGCAAGCCATTACGCGCCCACCTCGCCCTGAGCGGCGCCCCTCAGTACGGCAGGCACCGGACCAGGCGCGTCCCCACGGATGGGGGCCTCGACGCCCTCGCCCAGCTCAGAGCCGTGCCACCACAGAAACTTGAGGTTCGGGCAGGCACCGTCGACGAGGAGCTTGCCGTTCTCCCGAGTGAGCCCGGCGCCGAGTTCCAGGCGCTCGACCTGCTGCAGGCTCGGCGAGCGGAATAGCACGCCCAGGCCGGCAGGGGTGAGCACGGTCACCATCATCGAGAGCAAGCGCCAGCACTGGCGGCTCTGGGCGAGGGCCCTGACGCCCTGGTAGGTGAGGCCCGTGGCGTCGAGCTTCAGGTGCCGCAGCTCCGGACAGCACTCGATGAGGGGGATGAGCCCGTCGTAGCCCAGGGCGGTGATGCTCAGGTTCAAAGACTCGAGATTCGGCAATGACGCGGCCCAGCGGCTCGTGTCGGCGCCGACCTGGCAGCGTGAGAGGTTGAGCGTCGTCAGCGCCTCGAAGGCCCCGTTCGCCGTGAGGACCTCCATCGCCGAGTCGTGGAGCGGGTTCATGCTCAGGTCGAGCCGGCTGAGCGCCCACAGCCAGCGTGCCGGGTTGAGGGCCCGGGCGGCGCCCGCGTCGAGGCTGTTGTTGTCGAGGTGCAGGGCTTACCGACAATCCTAATCGGTCATTCGTGTGCCCAGCAACTCCTCCCAACCCCACCTCTTAGCAAAGGGACGGTCGGCTGCGGGAATACTCACTAGGTATTGAAGCATCCAATAGATCCAGTCTTCCAGAGTTTGGCAGGTTAGGCTTAGCCGTCCAATCGGGTGGTTGTGGGAGCCAGCACTTACCTTAACGATCGAGAGGAACTTGTTTACTACTTTGAGAATGGTGTCCTGTGATTCGCCATGCACGATCTTGGAGCGAACAGTATAAATAGCCTTCATTGCCTCGAAAACGACTGAGGGCCTTTGGCCAGGACGAGCCTTGGACAAAAGAGCAGCGCCATTGAAACTTAGACGATACGACAGTGATTCCTGAGTTCGCTGCTGCTCATGAGCAGTTAACAGCAGCGTTTCCAAGCAGATGACGTAGTCAACAACA
>JAKLKE010000707.1 GCA_023150775.1 Myxococcota bacterium | reverse complement strand
GGCGGCGGCGCGAACGGCGGCGGCGGCGGCGCGGGCGGCGGCGCGGTGGCGATCTTCGCCGTAGACCTCTCGGTCACCGGCCTCATCGACGTGACCGGCGGCGCGGGCGGCGGCAAGACCGGCGGCGGCTGCACCTCCGGCGGCGGCGGTGGTGGCGGCGGCGGCATGATCTGGCTGCACGGCTTCACCGTAGACGTCAGCGGCAGCCTGCTCGCCGATGGCGGCGTGGGGCACCCCGTCGAGACGTCGCCAAACCTCAACCAAGCCGGCGGCGACGGCGCCGATGGTCGTGTGCGCGTGAGCGGCCCGGCCGTCTCGGTCACCGGCACCGTCTCGCCCTCGCCCTACAACGACGCGAGCGAGCCCATCTGCGAGGCGATCTGAGGCGCCTCGTCCGAGCGCCCGCTCAGCGTCGGTTGAGCGGGCTCATCGGGTCGAGCAAGAGCCAGGCCAGAACCGAGCCCATGCCGCAGAACGCGCCCACGGCGATGAACGCGACGAGCAGGGGCAAGACGACGCTGCGCGGGCGCCCAAAGGCCGTGGTGATCTTGCCTGGGGCCTGGGGCGTCGGCGGGGCCTTGGCCAAGGCCGACTCGGGGTCGATCACCACGGAGGTGTAGCCCGACTGCTCGGTGAGGCTCACCCCGGTCATGCCGTCGAGCTTGGTCTTCTGGTCGGTCAACATCAGCCGAGGGATGAGCGCCTCAGCCCAGTCGGCGAGGTAAGGCGCGCCGAGGGGCCCCCGCAGGGCCCGGCAGTGGTTGTCGACGTCGGCGATGGGCGGCCGATCCGTTGGCTCATAAGCGAGCAGGCTCAACACAAAGCTGATGAGGGGCTCAGCGACGGCCTTCTCCCGCATCTTCGCCGTCGCTTTGGTGAGCAAGGCCGCATGGCGGTCGGCCCGGGGTGAGGTGCGGCCCAGCTCTTCGCCGATGAGCAGCTCATAGAGCACCACACCCAAGGCGTACACGTCGCCCGCGGGCAGGTCCTCAAAGTCCATCCGCTCTGGCGCCATGTAGCCCACGGTGCCGAAGGTCAAGGCTTGGGTCTGGGCCTCCCGGTTCTGGAAGCTCGCCCGGGCGGTGCCGAAGTCGAGCACCTTCACCTCACCCCGCTCGGTGATGCGCAGGTTTGAGGGCTTGATGTCGCGGTGCAACAGACCAAGCGGTTTGCCCTCGGGGCCGGGCTGGCGATAGGCCGCGTCGAGGGCCTGGGCCACCTCCTCGATGATCTCCAAGGCCACGCCCGGCGGCACCGGGCCGGCCTGCATGAGCCGCTTGAGGTCAACGCCGGAGACATACTCCATCACCACGACCCAGTGGCCCTGGAGCACCACGAGGCCGTCCACCTGCACGATGGCGCGGTGGCGCACGAGGCCGAGCACCCGGGCCTCGTCACGGGCGCGGCGGGCGAACTCCTCTTTCCCGGCGACCTCAGCGTTGAGCACCTTCAGGGCGACGATCTTCGTGAACCCGGCGCTGCCTTGAAGCTGGGCCTTGTAGACCGTCCCGAACCCGCCCTTCCCGAGGGTGCCGAGGATGTTGTACCGGCGAGGTTCGCCCATAACTCACGCGCTCAAGTGTGCATGACCTTGATAACACAGGGTCTCACCCCTAGGTTGAGCCCCTGCGCTTCAGACCCGGCCTCAGAGCCTCAGCCCTGAATCTTCATGACCTCGACCACCGCCGGGTGGATCGCCCCGTTGGTGCAGCACACGCCGTCCTGCAGCGGGTTGGGCGTGTTGAAGCGGTACGGCTCGCCGTGGCGGTTCGTGCAGCGGCCCCCGGCGGCGTTCACGATGGCGACGCCACCGGCGATGTCCCAGGCGTTGCGCGTCTGGTTGGTGAAGGTCGCCTCGGCGCGACCGGCGGC
>JAKLKE010000706.1 GCA_023150775.1 Myxococcota bacterium | reverse complement strand
CCGGGCCTGCCGGGCCGCCGGGCTCAACGTCGAGGTGGAGATCCCCCTCACCCGCCCCGCCGTCGATCACCTGCCGGAGCTCGTGGGCCTGGTCTTGGACCTCGGCGCGGCCTGGGTTCGGGTGCGCCGGGTGACCAAGGCCGGGCCCGCCGCCGGGGATTTTGTGGCGCTCTCGCCACGTCTGGGCCTCACCCAGCCCGCTCTGGAGCGCGCCTGGGACGAGGCCGCCCGCCGCCGTCGCCCGCTGACGCTTCATGGCCTGCCCGCCTGCGCCGCCGGTCGCGCCGCCGAGGGGGTGCGGGTAGACGCCGACGAGCCCCTCATCGGCGGCCCGGCCCCCCTCACGAACCTCCCCGGCTGTGCCCGCTGCCCTGGCGGATCCGCCTGCGCCGGGGCCCCCCAAGACTACGTCGAGCGTTTTGGCTGGGCGGAGCTGCGCAGCGAAGAGCGCCCCCACAGCCCGCCGCCGCCCCAGGCCCAAGACGCCGCCGCCCCGCCGCCTCGGGCCGGTCGCGCACCGGCCACCCGCCTGCTCGTCGCCGCGCGCCTCGCCCAGCGCCCGAGCCTGCACGGCGACCCCCTCGCCGACGCCCCGGCGGCCCCGCCGCGCCGCCTGCGCGTGTCGTTTCGTGGCCCAAGCCCCCTCCGCTGCCCCGACTGCGGCGATCACCCCCTGAGCCTGCCCACCTTTGAGCCCACCCGGGAGCTCCGAAAGCGCCTCGCCGCCGCCGCTCAAGAAGGTGCGGAGATCCTGGAGATCGGCGGGGCGATGAGCCTCTCCCACCCCGAGGCCATCGAGCTTCTGCGTGAGGCCGGGGCGCTCTCCGCCCGCCGGGTCGAGGCCTGGGGCGACGGCGCGGCCCTGGCCGAGCTCCCCGACAAGGTGCTGCGCCGCCTGAAGGGGGTTCACCGCATCGACCTGGCCCTGTACGGCCCCGACGCCCCGCGCCACGACGCCCACGCCGGCCGCCCCGGCGCCTTCTTCGCCACGATGCGCGCCTTGGCCGCCCTGCACGAGGCCAAGCCCGAGCTAGAGCTCGGCGTGTACGCGCTCCTCCACAACCTCAGGGACCTGCTGGACTTTGACCAGGCCTGGCGAGACGGTCTGTTGCCGTTCTCGCCGCGCTACGCCCTCTCCCCGAGCGTTGTGCTGCCCCAGACGCTCTCTGCGGAGGAGCGCGGCGCTCTGCTCCGCGGCTGGCCCAGCCCCGCCGAGCCCCAGGCTGCGCGCTTTCACCCTAGCGGCCAAGAGCCACCGAGCCGCGCCGATCCCCGCGACGCCGTGGTATGGGTGGGCGAGATGACCCAGATCATGGCAGGATCAGGACAGTCTGGCCCCCAGGAGCGTCGGCATGAGTGAGATGACCGAGCGCATGTTGGAGCGTGAGCGCATCGCCAACCGGCCCAAACATTGGGTGCGGCTGACGACGGCGTGTAACAACAAGTGCCTGTTCTGCTTAGACATGGACACGCCGCGCAACGTGTACCTCAGCGAAGAGGAGGTCAAAGCCGAGCTTCGCCGAGGCCGTGACGAGCTCGGCGCCACGAAGGTCATCCTCTCCGGCGGCGAGGCCTCGGTTCACCCGCTCTTCCCGCTGTTCATCCGTTACGCCTTAGACATCGGCTACGAGCGGGTCCAGACCGTCACCAACGGCATGAGGTACGGCGACCGCGAGTTCTTAAAGTCCGTGCTCGACGCGGGCTTGGGCGAGATCACCTTCTCATTGCACGGGCACACGGCGGCCCTGCACGACCACCTCGTCCAGACCCCGGGCGCCTTTGAGCGGCTCATCCGGGGGCTCTTGCGGGCGAAACGAGACGGCCGCCCCATCGTGAACGTGGACGTGGTGATCAACAAGCAGAACGTCCCCTTC
>JAKLKE010000705.1 GCA_023150775.1 Myxococcota bacterium | reverse complement strand
GGACGACCCGACGCAGTTCCAGTGGCTCTACGCCTACTCGCCCCTGCACAACATCAAGCCCGGCGCGGCCTACCCCGCCACGCTGATCACCACCGGCGACCACGATGACCGCGTCGTGCCCGGCCACAGCTTCAAGTTCGCCGCCGCGCTCCAGGCCGCCCAAGGGGGCCCCGAGCCGATCCTCATCCGCGTAGACGTCAACGCCGGTCACGGCGCGGGCAAACCCACGGCCAAGACCATCGAGGAGTGGGTAGACCAGTGGGCCTTCCTCGTAGACCAGCTCGGCGTCACCGTGCCCCCTGACTTCGGCACAAAGCCTTAATCCCCCCTTCGGAGCTCCCCATGTCTGGCAACCACCCCACCAACTTTCAGGGCGACATCTTCGCCGCCATCACCGCCGCCATCGAGGCCGCCGTCCCCGGCGCCAAGGTGGCCGTCTCTGGCGGCGGCGGGCACTTTGAGATTCAGGTGATCTCCAAGAGCTTTGAGGGTCAGCGCACCCTCGCCAAACACAAGCTCGTGCTCGGCGCCATCGCCCACCTCATGCAAGGCGACGGCGCCCCGGTTCACGCCGTAGACCGCATCGACGCCCGGGCGGAGTAGAGCGCGATCTCAGGGGGTGGCGCCGCGCACCATCGTCCACACCGCCGCGGGCCAGGTCTCGGGGCGGGCCACGATGACCCGACCCGCCCACGGCACGGCCACCGCCGCAGCCTCGTCGCTCACCCCAGCCGGCGGCAACAACAGAGCCCAGGCCCGCAGCCCGCGCTGGGTCTGGGCCTCGGTGATCGCCGCGGTGGTCTCGGCCTCGGGCAAAAATCGCCCGTCGCTCACGAGCAGCAGATCGGCCTGGGCGTAGCGCGGATCGTGCAGAGCCTCCACGGCGCCGCGCAGGGCCGCCCGGGGGTCGGTGCCGCCGGAGAGGCCTCGGGTGAGCAGGCGGATGAGCGCGGGCAACGATCCGGGCCACTCGGTGAGCTCCACCCACTCCGTCGTCTGCCCCGCGGCGAACTGGGTCACCCGCAGCGCGCGCCGGTGGCTGAGCGCCGCCCGGGCGAGGCACAAGGTCAAGGCTCGGGCGGCCTGGGCGGGCGCGCCGTCCATGGATCCTGAGCTGTCGAGGCACAGCAGGATCGGACCTCGACGGTCCCCGGCCTTTGGGCCGAGCGCCAAGCGGGCCTGGGGCGGACTCGGCGGCGGGCTGTAGCAGAGCAAGGCGCGCTCGGCGAGGCGCAGCTCAAAGAGCAGCCGGGCGTCAGGATCGGCGAGGAGCGCCAGCTCACCCGGGGTCACCGTCGCCACGCGGTCGCCCCGGGCGAGGCGGGCCGGGCGCTGGTCTCGGGGCGGGGTCACCCAACGCTGTGGGGCTGTGCCCATCGCCGGGCGCGCGCCGTCAAGGCGGCCCAAAGCCTCGGCGAGCTGGCGCAGGGCCGGGCTACGCTCTACCTCCAAGGCCAAGGCCTCCAGGTTGTCCCAGGCCTGGGGGTTCACGAAGCCTTCGCTCCAGTCGCTCCCCAAGCCCAAGGTGGTGAGGCCGAGGCCCAACGCGCGGCCCAGCACCCCCAAGGCGCGGGCCTTCTCGTCTAGGCGGCTGAGCAGGTCATCGACGGCGCTGAGCAAGCGGGCGTCGGCGCGCTCGACGAGCGCCTCGTCTTGTTGTTGAAGGAGCAACCCCAGCGCAGCCTTGGCCCAGGCGGCGTGAAGCTCGGCGTCCCCTCCGGCGGGCGGGGTCTGGAGCGCCCGAGGCAGGCGGGCCCGCAGCGGCGGCGCGTCGAGGAGCGCGGCGGCGGCGGCCTCGGCGGGCAGGCGGGCGAGGTCGGCGAGCGCCTGGCCTTCTGGGGACCGCGCGGGGTGATCCGGCAGGTCGGCGAGGCCCCGGTGAACCCGCTCGACGCC
>JAKLKE010000704.1 GCA_023150775.1 Myxococcota bacterium | reverse complement strand
GGCGCGCTCCGCCCCGACCCCCTGCCGGATACGAACCGCCATGAACGCGTGCTGGAGCCCGACGACGTCATCGTCTTGGGAGACGATGTCTTGGTCGAGGAGATCCTGAACCAGCTCGCCCAGGGGCCGATCCGGGGAGAGCGCGCGCAGCAGCAGCAGGCGATCTAAGGGGCGCCCGGCCACGGCGAGCAGCTCGGCGAGGCCCTTCGCGTCTGCGGGGCAGCGCTCCAAGCGGGTGTAGACCCGGTCCACCAGGGCCGAGGGCAGGCGCAGGTCGTCTAACCGCTCCGGCAGGTTCCAGCGGCCGCGCCGGTACGCGACCTGGCCATCCTCCACCAAAAAACGCAGCAGCTCGTGGAGGAAGTAGGGGTTGCCCGCCGTCTCGGCGAGGAGCACCGAGATCAGCTCCTCGCTGGGGTTGTCGATGGCGAACTGGCGCTGGAGCAGGTCGCGGACGGCGTGTTTGTCGAAGGGCCAGAGGTTCAGCTCGATCTGCGGGTGCTCGTCGAGCAGGCGAGAGAGGCTCTGCGCCTGGGCTAGCTCGTCGCTGCGCGCCCCACCCAAGAGCAACAGCGGCTCACGCTGGCCCCGGCGGCTCAGCACCCGCTCAAAGAGCTCGATGGTGTGGCGGTCGGCCCAGTGCAGGTCGTCGATGACCAGGAGCACCATCTGCTCGCGGCAGAGGCTCCGCAGGAAGGTCTCCAAGGCGTCTAAGCGCCGGAGCACCTCGGCGTCTTTGTCGTCGAGGCTCGGGGCGGGCTCGATGTTGGGGTAGAGGCGCTTGAGCTGCTCCGAGACCCGCACGAGCGCCGGGGCGGCCTCTTGGAGCGCCGGGTCTTGCCGGGCGGCGGCGGACTGGAAGGCCGGGGCCATGGCCTCCAGCACGGGGCCCAAGGGCACCCGGGCGTTGGGCGTGGCCGCGCCACGATACACCGAGGCGCCGCTGACCTGGGCGTCGAGCACGAGCTCATCGAGGAGCCGAGACTTCCCCGAGCCCGCCGTGGCCGTGAGCAGCACCACCTCAGACTGGCCCTCTCGGGCGCGGCCCTCGGCGTCGCGTAAGACCTGCAGCTCACGGGCGCGGCCCACCAAGGCCGGGGTGGCGAGGTAGCTGCGTTTTTGTTCTTCGGACAGCTCGACGGCTTTGGAGCCCGAGAGCCGCGCGAGCACCTCGACGATGGCGTCGGCGGAGCTCGGCCGCAAGGAGGGCGAGGCGGCGACGAGGCTGCGGATGAGCCGAGTGAGCGGCGCGGGGTATGAGTTGATCGGCGTGAGGTCGAGCCAGGTGCTCGACGTGCGGGTCAGCGCTCCGCCTTGGGTGCGGGTCTGCCGGGGCAAGCTGCCGGTGAGGCCCTGAAACATCAGGACGCCCAAGGAGTAGAGGTCGGAGCGCACGCCGCGCTCACCGCCGTGAAAGGCCTCAGGGGGCAGGTGGGAGAGCGTGCCGGAGATGCGCCCGCCGCCCGCGTCGAAGGGGCTCACGAGGCCAAAGTCGAGGAGGATGACCCGATCGACCCGGCCATCTTCGCGGAGCTGCACCCGCACGTTGGAGGCCTTGATGTCGCGGTGCACCACCCGGCGTGAGTGCACAAAGCCCAAGGCGTAGGCGAGCTGGGTGAAGATCTCGTAGTAGCGCGCCGGGGCCAAAGGCAAGAGCTGGGTGAGGTCGACGCCGTCGACGAGCTCCATCGAGAAGTAGGGCACGCCGGGGCGGACCTGGCCGTAGTCGTAGACCTCGGGCACGTTTGGGTGCCGCAGGCGCCGCAACGACGCGAACTCTTGCTGAAAATGCAAGAGCCCACGCTCGCTCACCCCGCCGGGCAGATCGAGCACCTTGAGCGCGACGACGCGGCCCATGAGCTGATCAACGGCCTTGAGCACCGCGCCCATACCCCCGTGCCCCAA
>JAKLKE010000703.1 GCA_023150775.1 Myxococcota bacterium | reverse complement strand
AGACCTGCGACGGCAAAGACAACGACGGCGACGGCGAGATCGACGAGGGCTTCGCGGACACCGACGGTGACGGCCGCGCCGACTGCCGAGACAGCGAGACCTGCGACCTCGTAGACAACGACGGCGACGGCTCCGTCGACGAGGACCTGCCCGACTCCGACCTCGACGGCCTCTGTGATGAGCTCGACAGCGAAGACTGCGACGGCCTCGACAACGACGGCGACCGCCGCGTTGACGAAGACTTTGAGGACCAAGACGACGACGGCCTGGCCGACTGCCTCGACGGCGAAGACTGCGACAGCCGCGACAACAACGGCGACGGCAGCATCGACGAGGGCTACCCCGACACCGACCTCGACGGCGTCGCCGACTGCCTCGACCGCGAGGGCTGCGACGGCCTCGACAACGACGGCGACTCCTACGTCGATGAGGGCATGGCCGACGCCGACTACGACGGCGACTGCGACGGCGTAGAGACCGAAGCCTGCGACGGTTTAGACAACGACGGCGACAAGCTCGTGGACGAGGGCTTCACCGACGTTGACGCGGACGGCGCTGCGGATTGTTTTGACCCCGAGGAGTGTGATGGCGTCGACAACGACGGCGACGGTGAGGTGGACGAGGGCTTCGCCGATCTCGACGCGGACGGCGTCGCCGACTGCGTAGACCCCGACTGGCGCCTCACGCCGGTCGGCGACGGCGTGCTCAAGGGCGGCGGCGGCGCGTCTTGCGCCACGAGCGCGGCGCCGGGTCTGGGGAGCCTCGGCCCCCTCGGCGCGCTGCTCGGCCTGCTCACCGCGCTGCGGCGTCGTCGCCCTTAGGCCTGCTTCGCCCGGGGCGCCCGGGCGATGAGCATCATGTGGCCCGTGCGGTTCAAGGCCCACATTAAAAACTGCGCGGGCAGCTCTACGAAGAGCCAGAACAAGGCCAAGACGAGGCCCATGACGGCGCCCAGCGCGCGCTGGGCGGCGGTCTGAGGGGCGCCCGGCGCGGGCATCCCCAAGGCGGCGCCCAAGGCCTGCCCCAAGCTCAAGGTGGCCTCCGCCGGGAAAAACATCGCCCGCTGGTCGATCACCTCCAAGCCGGCGGCCTCCACACAGGCCCGCAGCGACGCCGGGGTGAAGTGGTGGAGGTGCTGGGGCATCAACAAAGGCAGCCAGAAGCGCCCGAAGATCGGCCGCCACAGGCCCTCCCAGCAGGGCACCTCGACGGCGATCACGCCGCCTGGGGCCAAGAGCCGCTTGGCCTCGCGTAAGGTCTCCACCGGGCTCAGGTCGTGCTCTAAGCACTCCATGAAGGTGATGAGGTTGAAGCGGCCCGCCTCTAAGCCGAGCTCGGTCAAGACGCCCCGGTGATAGCTCGCCTGGGGGTGCTTATGGGCGGCGTTGAGCGCGCCCTCGTCGAGGTCGACGCCGACGGTGGCGCAGCCCGCACGTTTCCGAGCGAGCCACATCAAGCCGCCGTAGGAGCAGCCGACGTCGAGCAGGGTGTCGTGCTCACCGAGCTTTCGGAGCTGATCGATGACGTGCAGGCGGTAGCCGTTCACCAGGCGCCCGGGGCCCTTCACGCCCAGCTCATGCTCGGCGAGGCCCGCGTCGCCGCTGCCAGAGTAGGCGCCCTCGTAGTACAGGGCCAAGGCCGCCCGGGTGGGCCGGGGCCGCGTGGCGATGAGCCCGCAGCCCTCGCAGCGCGCGAGGGTGAACTCGCCGGGCCGCGCCCCGATCCAGTCCCGGGCGCCGCTCAACACGACGACAAAACGCTCCCCGCCGCACAAGGCGCAGGGGAGGCTCTCCCGATCGAGGATGTTGACGGCGGCGCCGGGCGGCTCGTCGCTCACGCGCTGAAGGGCACCCGGGCCTCAGCCCGCAGCCGCGTGATGAAGTCCTCGACGCTCATCGCGCCGAGC
>JAKLKE010000702.1 GCA_023150775.1 Myxococcota bacterium | reverse complement strand
GACGTAGGCGCAGAGCACCGCGTCGAGCTTCTCTTCAAGCTCACCGAGCCGTGTGCCGTTGAGCGTGCCCATCGGCGGGTTCATCAGCTCGTCGAGGGCCTCGGAGTCCTCTAACGCGGGCTGCATAAACGGCAGCTTGCCGTAGACGAGGTCACGGTAGCGGTTCGCCGCGTCTTTGCGGCTGCCGATGGGGCCGCTCTTCGTGCGCAGCGGGCGATCCAGGCCGAAGACGAGGATCTGACAGGCTTGGGCGTAGGTCTCGACGACGCGGTCCCCTTCAGCCTGGGGATCGGCGTCAAAGCCCATTCGCATGAGCGCGCGGCCGATGGTGCGCGGGTGCGAGGCGTTCACGGTGTTCACCGAGAACTCATCGACCTGAAAGCGCCCGAAGTGGTGCTCGAGCTGAAGATCCACGGGGCGGCGGCCCGTGGAGTTCTCGATGATGAGGGGGGCGTTCACCGCGAGGATCGCGCCGCTGCGGCCGCGGTTACGCGCGACCCAGCTCAGCACGTCCTCGTGGGCGCGGAGGTGAGCGGTGGACACAAGGCGGACGCCCTCCTCTGTGGCCTCCATGACCGCGCCCGCTGAGGTGGCGCGGGGAGCCCAGGCGAGGTCAAGTCCCAGATAGCGCATCTTCGACAACGTCATGACTCCGTCTGCGTGACGCACCACCCTAACCCAGATCGAGCCCACGCGGAGGCTCGGCCCAAAGACGAGACGCCGAAGCCTGCGCTCAGCGCGCGCCGATCGCCCAGCGCACGGCGTCGCGTCGGCGCAGACGGTCCGCCAGCCCACGGTCGGCCCCGGCGAAGAGCCCCATCACCAAGGCCCCGGCCTCGGCTTGTTGCGCGGCGCCGCCGCAGGCGTGCAGGGCGTCGAGCAACAGCAGGCGATCCCCAGCGGCGCGGGCCTCGGCCAAGGCGGCGTCGAGCGCCGCGGCGTCTCCGCTGATTCGCGCCGCCGCGAGCAGAAGCCGCGCGTTCGAGCGTCGATCCCCGACCACAAACAGCGCGTCGAGGGCCTCGGCGAGGGGCTCGGCGTGGGCCCGGAGCACGGCGATGAGCCCGGCGTGGTACGCGCGCATCGCCGACCAGCCCACCCGGGTCGCCTCTTGAACGATCTGGTTACAGGCCGCGAGCGCCGCGTTGTGATCGGCCATGCCCAGCCGCACCTCGACGCGGAGCGCGCGCCAGGCCGTGCGCAGCTCAACGGGCGCGTCCTCCTCCCCGGCGGCGGGGTAGCCCTTGAGCACGGTGTTCGCGGCGTCAAAGTCGCCGCAGGCCAGGAGCAGCTCCGCGCGCGCCATGGCCGCGATGGCCGCGACGTGGGGCAACGCGACGCTCGTGGCGAGCTCTTGGGCCTCTTCAGCCAAGGCCTCGGCCTCGGCCAGCGCCCCGGCGCGCACCTTGAGCACGACGAGGCGATGCAGCGCGCCGATGGAGGCGTCCCGGCGCTGGCGGGCCCTCAAAAATGCGACCTCTTGGCTCACGCAGCGGATCGCCTCGTCGAGGCGCCCGGCGTCGGCGTAGAGGCGGCCCAGATAGCCCTGGGCGATGGCGGCGTGCTCTCGGCCCATGCCCGTCACGCCTTGGGTGACGCAGCGGCCGAGGGCGTCGGCGGCCTGCTCGCGGTCGCCCAAGAGGGTGTGGCAGCGCCCGATGAGCAGCCGTGACCAAGACGAGACCTCGGCCTCGGGCAAAGGATCGGCGAGGCGACCGGACTCTTCAGCCTCATCCAGGGCCCGGCGCACCTCCCCCCGATAGAGCCGCAGCTCCGCGGAGAGCGCGAGGCCCTGGGCCAAAGGCGCCGTCGCCTGCTGATCTCGGGCGAGCTGGAGCGCGGCGTTGATGCTCGCCGCGGCCTCCCCGGGCCGCCCCAAGGTGAGCAAGGCCCGCCCACGCAGGAGCGCGCAGCGGG
>JAKLKE010000701.1 GCA_023150775.1 Myxococcota bacterium | reverse complement strand
CGGCTACGACCACTCCGACAAGGGCTTCGACGGCACCACCTGCGCCGTGCAGATCGCCCTTGAGGCCCAGTCCCCGGACATCTCCCAAGGCGTCACCGCCGGAGAGGGCCTCTACACGGAGCAAGGCGCCGGCGACCAAGGCATGATGTTCGGCTATGCCTGCGACGAGACCGACGTGCTCATGCCCATGTCGATCCACTACTCGCACCGCATCTTGGAGACCCTCACCCACAACCGCAAACGCAGCGACGTGAGCTGGTTGCGCCCCGACGCCAAGAGCCAGGTGACCGTCGAGTACAAGGACGGCGCGCCGTCCCGCATCGACACCGTCGTCGTCTCTACCCAGACCGACGACAAGGTCGAGTACAACGACATCAAGCACTACGTCATCGAGCAGGTCATCAAGAACACCCTCCCCGCGGAGCTGCTCGACAACAACACCCGCTACTTCGTGAACCCCACGGGCCGCTTCGTCATCGGCGGGCCTATGGGTGACTGCGGGCTCACCGGCCGCAAGATCATCGTCGACACCTACGGCGGCCACGGCGCCCACGGCGGCGGCGCGTTCTCCGGCAAGGATCCCTCGAAGGTCGACCGCTCCGCGGCCTACATGGCGCGGTACATCGCCAAGAACGTGGTCGCCTCGGGCTACGCCAAGCGCTGCCTGGTGCAGGTCGCCTACGCCATCGGCGTCGCCGAGCCCGTCTCGGTGATGGTGAACACCTTCGGCACGGGTGAGGTCTCCGATGAGCGCCTCAGCGCGGCGGTGCGGGAGATCTTCCCCCTTCGCCCCGCGGGCCTGATCAAACACCTCGACCTGCTCCGCCCGATCTACCGCCCCACCGCCGCCTACGGTCACTTTGGTCGCGCCGGCTTCTCTTGGGAGCAGACCGACATGGTGGACAAGCTCAAGGCGTACCTGGCCTAAGCGCCCGAGCCTGAGACGACACACCCCCTGGCCTGTGGTGACACGGGCGCAGGGGGTGTGCTGTCTCTGGGCGATGCCTCTGGGCGCGGTCGGCTTACGCCACGCCCCGCGCCATGAGCGTGAGGAGCTGGCGCATCATCCGCGCGGCGATGGTCGGGCGCTGGCGCTCCAAGGTGTCATAGGCGCCCAGGCTGAGCCGCAGGGCGACGCAGGGCTCCGTGGCGACCTCGACGGCGGCCTCCTCCGCCCCAGCGAAGCGGCGCAGGCCCACGACGTCTCCTGGGCCCGCCTCGCGGCCATCCGGGCGCCGAGCCTTGCCCGAGAGCAAGAGGTAGAACGCCTCGGGGTTGTTGAACGGCGCGTCGGCCTCGAAGGCCTCCCGATCGACGTAGTGCCGGAGCTGGCGGCGCTCGGTGTCGCTCAAGGTCGAGAGCAGCGGGCAGCCCAAGAACAGGCGGCGCTCCTCCTCCAGCGTGGCGGGATCGCCCCCCGACGTGATGCGTGTGAGCACGACGGTGATGTTGTCCGGGCCGCCGTTGTCGTTCGCGGCCTGAATCAGCGCCGCCGCCGCCCGATCGAGGTTCGAGTGCTCGTTCAGGATGCGCGCGATGTTGTCCTCGCTGACCGGCCCGGTGAGGCCGTCCGAGCACACCAAGAGCACGTCGCCGACGGCCGCGGGCTCATCGAAGATGTCCGGGTCGAGCTCGGACTGGGTGCCGAGGGCCTGGTACAGCATGTGCTGGTACGGGCTCGCGTCGTGCTCTTCTTTGGTGATGCGCCCGGCGCGCATGTGCGCCGCGGCGACGGTGTGATCGTCGGTGAGCGCGCGCACTTTGCCTTGGCGAAACAAGTAGGCGCGGCTGTCGCCGGTGTTGGCGATGAGCAGGTGCCCCCCGGCCACGCAGCCGACGACCAGCGTAGTGCCCGAGGAGCTGCCCCGGGTGATCTGCATGATGGTCTGCGAGCCGAGGTCGGTCAGCCAGCGCATCGC
>JAKLKE010000700.1 GCA_023150775.1 Myxococcota bacterium | reverse complement strand
ACGATGACCTACTTCACCGGCACCTCCCTGTCTCCGGGTGCCGCCTACAGCGCCAACATCGTGGACGTGGCCACGGCGGGCACGGTGTTTTTTGTGCTCGTCGAGGGTGGGCTCTACCTCAGCTCCGCCTCGCTGAACGACGTGCTCGTCGCGCCGGGCACCTTCGCCAACGCCTCCTCGGTCTTCCTCACCGACGACCTGACCTTGGCCTACATCATCGACCACGGCTCGTCGGCGAGCGGCGGCCCGACGCTCTGGGCTTACCCCACCGACACCGGGGCGCTGTACGAGGTCTTCCCCACCTACGACACCACCCGGGCGCGCTCCGTCGATGGCTTCTTGGGCCCCGGCGGCGAGCCTTACGTCTGCTCGTCCGCGGGCGGCGTCTACTCCGTTGAGGACATCTTCAACACCGTAGACAACGGCGACGGCAAGTCCGTGCCCCCGGCGCGTATCGCCAGCGAGAGCCCCACCGACATCACCGACTGCGGCTATGACGCCGCCCGGGACGAGGTGATCATGGTCTCGCGGTCCAAGGGTGTGCTGCGGGTCGGCCCCGACAGCGCCACGAACCTCTGGATCGCCTTGCCCGAGGGCCAGGCCATCGTGAGCGGCGCCAGCTACTAAAGCCGGCGCCGCCGCGACTACTCGAAGCAGACCATGGCGCCCCAGCGGGCCTCGTTGTTGGTCTCGTCGCACTCGCTCTCGGTGCCGTCGGTGGACTCGTTGCCGCCGTCGACCTTGAGGATGAGGTCGCGGATGTCCCAGTCTTCGATGCCGCTCACCTCAAACACGACGCTGTCCAACATCTGCCCGGCGGGGATGCCCGAGGTGATCATGAGGCTCGACATGCGGCGCTCGCCCGTGGGCGTGTCGGCGTAGAGCGTGAGCTCGACCTCGTCCTCAATGTCTTGGTAGCCCTGGTTGCCCACGCGGACGTACACGAAGAGCCGGCCCTGGTCACACAGCGCCTCGCAGACCTCCTCGATGGTGCCGATGAGGTCGGAGAAGACGCCGCCTGAGCCCGCGGTGAGGTCGCCAGAGCGGAAGTTGTTGTAGGTGGCCCAGTTGATGTCGGCGACGGCGGGGATGGTGCCGTCGTCGTTGACGTTCGTGATGTGGTAGGCGTGCTGGTTCCAGATCTTCCGGCCCTTCTGCCAAGAGCTGTCGGCGTCGCCGAACACGTAGAAGCCGGTGTGGCCGGTGTAGTTCGTGTTGGCGACGACGATCTCGGCGTGGCCGTCGTTGTCGACGTCGGCGATGGCGGGGTACTCCGTCCAGGTGGCGTTGGAGTGCTCCGTAGACTCCAGCTTCACCGAGCCATCGGGGCCGTTGAACACCCACAGGCGGGTCTCGTCGGCGTAGACGGCCTCAGCGATGCCGTCGCCCTCAAAGTCGAAGACCGAGGAGCCCGTGTTGCCCGAGGAGGCGTCTTGGGTCTTCTTCTCCCAGAGCTTCTTGCCGTCGGTGTCGAAGACCGTGTAGGTGGACTGCCCGGCGATGCCGACCTCGGGGAGCCCGTCGCCGTCGAAGTCGGCCACGGTGGGGGGCCCGCCCGCGCTGCCGCCGGAGGCCGTCATCGACGCCCGCCAGAGGACCGTGCCGTCGGTGTCTTGCAGGCGCAGGTTGCCGCTGGTGTTGACGATGATCTCGCCCTCGGGATCGGCGTCGAAGTTGCCCACGGCGACGTAGCCGTCGAGCTCGCCGTTGCTCCAGATCGTCGCGCCGTCGGGGTCGTACAGCGCGTTGCCGACGACGAGCTCTTGGGTGCCGTCGAGGTCGAGGTCTACGGCGAAGGACGTGGTGCCGACGTTCGAGGGCACGCCACCTTTGCCGAAGGCGCCGGCGCCGCGCAGGCTGCCGTCGCTGTTGAGGATGGCTTTGCCCATGATGATCTCCGGGTCGCCGTCGCCGTCCATG
>JAKLKE010000006.1 GCA_023150775.1 Myxococcota bacterium | reverse complement strand
CCTCAACGCTGAAGACTGCGACGACACCAGCGCCGAGATCAACCCCGACGCCAACGAGCGCTGCGACGGCGTCGACGACGACTGTGACGGCGAGATCGATGAGGCCGTCGGCGACGTCTGGTACACCGATGGCGACGGCGACGGCTTCGGCGACCCCAGCACGGCGAGCCAAGGCTGTGAGCCCGGCGGCGACCAGGTCGCCGACAACCGCGACTGTGACGACACGAACGCCGACACCTTCCCCGAGGCCGCCGAGACCTGCGACGGCGAGGACGACGACTGCGACGGTGAGGCCGATGAGGGCGTGACCTCGACGTTTTATCAAGACACAGACGGCGACGGCTTCGGGGATGTTGACTTCCCCGTCGCCGCCTGTGAGGCCCCGCCGGGCTACGCCGCGAGCGCTGACGACTGTGATGATGGTGACGACACGATCCACCCCGACGCCGCCGAGGTCTGTGACCTCCTCGACAACGACTGTGACGAGTTCATCGACGACGCGGACGGCGACGTGAACCTCAGCACCGGCACGGTGTTCTACGCTGACGCCGACGGCGACGGCTACGGGGATCACGACGCCCCCACCTTCGCCTGCGCCCTGCCCGAAGGTTACTCCGCGGACGACCTGGACTGTGACGACGCCGAGGCGGCGATCTCCCCCAGCGCCGCCGAGGTCTGTGACCTTCAAGACAACGACTGCGACACGCTCATCGACGACGACGACCCCGACGTCGACAACTCCACCGGCGCCGTCTTTTACGCCGACGCGGACGGCGACAGCTTCGGTGACCCGGGCGCCCTCGTCTTGTCCTGCGCGCTGCCCGCCGGGGCCAGCGAGGACGACTCCGACTGCGACGACACAGACGGCGCGAGCTACCCCGGCGCCGCCGAGCGCTGTGACGGCGAAGACAACGACTGCGACGGCGCCTTAAACAACGGCGTGCTCGGCAGCGGCCTCGACTGCCCCGGCGAGTCGTGTCTGGAGATCCTCAACGACGGCTCCTCGGTCGGGGATGGGGACTACGCCCTTGACCCCGACGGCTCGGGCGCGGCGCTCTACCGCTGCGACATGACCACCGACGGCGGCGGCTTCACCCTCGTGTTGGACTGGGATCGCCGCAACGACGGCGACAGCCTCAGCGACTTCGAGAGCCTGTTCACCGAGAACTTCAACAACATGACGTCTTGGACGACGAGCTCAACGTACTTAGAGTGGGCCGACGGCGACGCCAAAGGCGACGTGATCGACTACCAGTACAGCGTCGCGGTGCCCAACGGCGGCGAGGCGCTGTTTGATCTTGACTTCTACGGCAGCAGCATGGAGCAGTCGGGGGTGTGGTTCTGGGCGACGGCGGGCGGAAACCCGACCGATCTCCAGTGCGCGATGCCCGACAAGTCAGCCGGAAACAACTGCTTCACCGGCTCCTACGCCGGGGCCTACACCGCCGCCGAGCAGGCCTACGTCCCCGGCTACACCTGCGCGACGACGACCCTCGGCAACCTAGACTGGGAGTCCATCACCCAGTACGATCTCGGCGCGGAGCTAGAGTCCTTCCACCTCACCTCGCTGATGTGTGACACCTACGGCGACGAGGCCCGACTGTACTCCGTGGCGCTCTGGGTGCGCTGAGCGTGGGCGTTAGAGCGCGGCCCAGAGAGGCCGTGAGGACCAATCTCCCGGGGCGCCGAGCCTCGGGAGCAGCGCCGAATCGAGGGTGTGGAGGTGATCGCGGACGGCGTGAGGCCAAGGGTCGCCCGGCTGAATACACTGGATGAGGTGGGCGAGGAGGACGAGGGAGTTGTAGACCTTGCCTTGGCCAGCGGGCGTGTAGTCAAGGGTCTTCAGCAGCGCAGCGGTCGCTTTCTTCGGGAGCATCGGGCGAACATTCGGAGGATTGTCCCACAACCGAGCGTGGTGGGCGACCTTGTTTCGGATGAGCGCGAGGTGATGAATGATGGAGCAGAAGGATCGCTCGTCAAGGGCATAAGTGTCGGCGATCTGTTGGCGAATCCTTGCTTCGTTGTGGTAGCGGATGAGCCGTGTCAGCGACCCAAACGTGATCACCTCGGAGACTACCCAGATCGGGGGCCAAAGTAGCCCCTTCCGTCGGTGGTGCTCGATGAAAGGCTCGTGGCTCTGCCTCAGGTCCTCTTCGAGTCGTCTTCTGGTCTCCGGAAAGCCTGGGCCGTTAAAGTAGGCTTGATTCTGGTATGCGAGAGGATCATTTAGGGAGTGCGCGAGGACGTAGGCCCAGCGAGCGCGCAGCGAGATCTCCAGGCTCTCACAGGCTGACCAGGCTAGCCGTCGAAGATCTTGATCGAAGACGTACAACCTCCAGATCTGGCCAAACTGAGTCCCGGGTATGAACCTATCGGGCGCCTTGGGCAGCGTGTAGGGAAGGCGGTATGCGGAGAGCCGGTAGTAGTTGTGGTGTGTCAGCGCGTGGAGCGCCAGCGCCTCATCCTCAATCTCCAGGCCCCGAGACTTGAGGATGGCGAGCTGCTCGGCGTAGGTCTTCTTCGGCTTAAGGTTTAGGGTGTTGATCGACATAAAGACGCTCCCCGAAGATCAAGGGCACGTAGACATAGAAACCCCCGCAGTGCCGATGGCGCTGCGGGGGCTTATTGAGTCTCCCTGGTGCGCATCGTTGAGAGGCGTGGGTGACTACTGCTGTAGAGATCTTAGCATAGGCTGTAGCGCCTGTCCAACAACGACTCCCTCAGCCCTCATCCGCCCAGCGCAAGAGCGCCTCGACGTCGCGCCAGCGCCACTCGTTCTTGCCCGCGCCGAGCACGCTGAGCGCGATCTGGCGGCCCGACGGCGTCACAAACACCCCGGCGAAGCAGTAGCCCGCGGTGTCGGTGTAGCCGGTCTTGGCGGCGAGGATCTCCAGGTCTCTTCGACCGGCGAGGCGGTTTGTGGAGTACAGACGACGCTCACGCTCGGCGTCGGTGCGATCGATGTCCCAGTGCTCGGCGGTGGCGGGGATCGACAGGAGCGGGTGGGCGGCGACGGCCAAGGCGGCGCGGGTCATGTCGCGGGCGGTGGAGAGGTTCTCGTCCTCTAAGCCTGACGGGTCGGCCCAGGTGGACATCGCCATGTGCAGCTCCGCCGAGACCTCGTCCATGCGGTGGATGAAGTCGTCGTAGCTGAGGCCCGAGGCCACCTGCATCCCGTAGGCGCCGCGGTTGTCTGAAGACACGAGCGCCGAGCCCAGGAGATCCCAGGCGCGGTAACACTCGCCTGTGGAGAGCTTGGAGAACGCGCCGTTCCGGGTGGGGCGGAAGCGCAGGTCGATGCAGTAGTCGCGGTCGAGATCCGGGGACTCCGAGGCCATCGCCAAAGACGACACGAGCTTCGTGAGCGAGGCCACGGGGCGGCGATCGTCGGCGGCGCGCTCGTAGAGCACCTCGCCGGAGTCGATGTCGAAGGCGAACACGGCGCGGCTGTAGAGCTTCGGCGCCCCCGCCGTCCGCGCCGCCCGACGATCGAGCTCGGGGAGCACGGTGAGGGGCTCGGGGTTCGGGTGCCAGCTCGGCGGGGTCCAGCTCGCCGGGCGAGGCTTCGTCGGCGAGCCCTCCAGGTCGGCCTGGGCGGGCGTGTTCAGGAGGTTGAAGGTCGCGGCGCCGAGGGTGACCACCCAGGCGGTCACGAGCGCACGGCTCATCAGTCGGGTCATGTCCCTGCTCTGACTTGAAGAGGGGGGTGAGGACTCCATGTCACCAGTTTCGGTTTGACCTGTCAACACCACAAGCTCGACTTCATGTGAAGAGTTTCTTGACCTCCCCTGCGTGCGCGCCTCAGCGGCGGTATTGTGGGGGTGATTCTCAGAGGATCCCCTATGCGACCGTTGATCCAAACCCTGTCCCCGATCGTGCTTCTGCCGATCCTGATCGCGCTCAGCGCCTGCACCAAAGGCGGCGACGTCGTCGAGGACACCGCCTCGATCTACCCCGAGGGCCTCGCGCCCCTCGCTGAGAACACCGCCCCCGCGCCCGCGAGCAGCGAGTCCGAGCCCTGGCCCGAGCAGCTCTCCTTGGTGAGCGACGGCGAGGCCGAGCCGATGTGGGTGCACGCCCGGGGCTACATCCAGGCGCCGGTCTCGACGGTGTGGGCCGCGCTCTCGACGCCCGAGGTCGTCGTGGATCGCCGGGTCGTCGGGGAGTGGACGGTGCAAGAGGACGACCCCGCGCGCTACGACGTCGGCTTCTTGCTGCACTACGTCGTCTTTGACGTGGTCACCGTCGAGTTTGACCTGCAGTGGGATCAGGCGGTCGTCGAGGGCAGCGCCGCCGCGCCGACCCAGGTCGCGGCGCGCATGGAGAAGGTGGACGGCACGGTGTTCATCTCGCTCATGGAGTGCTCGGTGCTGCTCGTCGAGGTCGCCGAGGGCGTCACCGAGGTGCAGCTCGTCTACCAGCTTGAGTCGGCCACAGGGGAGATCGAGCCCGCCGAGGCGTACATCACCGACCTCTTCGAGAGCCTCAAGGCCGTCGCCCACGGCGAGCCCCTGCCCACCTACGAGTGAGCCGCGCCGCGTGAAACTCGCCGCGCTTCTGGTACAGTGGCCCCGATGCGCCGCGTCACCCCCCTGCTGCTGATCCTCACCCTAGGCGCCCTGGCGGACTTTAGCCGCGCTGGGCCGCCTGTGGACCTCCGCGCCTTGGCCCGGGGCTACACCCTCCAGTCGGTGCTCGGCCTGCCGTCCGCCGCCGGGCTCGCGTTCTCCCCGGACGGGCAGACGCTCTACGCCGCGGGCACCGACGACGCCTTGCGGGTCTTCGACGCCCGCAGCCTCACGCTCCGCGCCTCTTGGGGCCACGAGGGCGCCCGGGTGCGCCAGGTCGTCGTCTCGCCGGACGGGCAGCGGGTGGCGGTCGGCGACATGCAGGGCAACATCACCCAGCACGACGCCGCGACGGGGCGGGTGATCAGCCGGGTGAAAGGCACCGGGCGGCCCTGCATCGGACTCGGCTGGTCTCCAGACGGCACGAGGCTCGCCTACGCCGCGCTCTACGGCCCGGCGCGGGTGGTCGAGGCCAACACCGGGCGCCCTCTGGACGACCTGAACGGCCCCGGCGAGTGGTTCGGTGAGGCGCGGTTCAGCTTTGAGGCGAACCGCGTGGCGCTCATCGGCCGCGACGGCCTGGTGCGGGTGCTCGACCTGCGCACTGGGGCCCTGCTCAAGACGCTCAGCGCCGCCCCAGGAGAGGCCACCCAGCTCGTGTGGTCCGGCGACGGCCAGCGCCTCGCCGTCGAGGACGGCCAAGGCCAGGCGCTCGTGTGGACGGTGGAGGGCAAGCTCACCCAGGTCAACCGCTCGCCGGAGCCGATGGGCGGCCTGCTCTTCGCCCCCGACCACCGCACCTTGTTGAGCCCCGCGGGCCAGAGCCGGATCTCGGTGTGGAGCGCCCGCAAAGACACGACCATCGCGCCCCTCGCCGCGCCGCCGCGCTGGCTTGGCCTGCCGATCGAGGAGGAGGCCGTCGAGGAGACCGAGGGCCGCTATCTCGGCGTCCCCGCGGCGATCTCCCCCGATGGCGCCCTGCTCGCCGAGTCGTGGACCGACCAACTCCGGGTCTGGGAGCTCGCCACGGGCGCGCTCCTCTCCACACGAGACACCGGGCTCGCCGAGGTCACCGACGTGGACGTCGGCCCCAAGGCTCAGAGCGTCGTCGTGAGCACGACCGATGGCCGGGTGCAGGTCTACGACGCCGCGGGCGCCGCCCTGCGCGCCGAGCTCGTCTTGCCCAAAGGCCCCGCCCGCGCCGCCGATCTCTCCCCGGACGGCCGCTCCGTCGCCATCGCCGGCCCCGACTTTCATGTGCGGGTGTGGGAGCCCTTCGCCGGCGGCCCCACGACGACGATGTTCGGCCACACCGGCCCGGTCACCGACGTGCTGTACACCAACGACGGGCGCCGGGTGCTCTCGGCCTCTTCAGACGGCACCCTCGGCGGCTGGGACGTGGCGAGCCGACAGCGCGTCGCCGAGCTGCCCGCCCAGCCCCAAGGCGTGCGGTCGTTGGGACTGAGCCGCGACGGCCTCATCGTCGCCTTCGGGGCCACGCCGCCGCCGAGCGCCGCCCCAGCCACGCCGCCCTCGCCCGGCGCCGGGCCCGGCCCCGCCACCCCGCTCCTGTTCACCAGCGCCGGGGCCCCGAGCCCCCAGGCGGCGCTCAAGCTCGGCTGCGCAGGGGTGCCCGCCGTGGTGAGCCGCGACGGCAAACACCTGCTCTGCGCCAAGGAGCAGCTCGTGAAGGTCGAGATCAGCACGGGTCTTGAGGTCTACGCCGCCGCCGGGCGCTACACCTCGCTCGCCCTGAGCCCCGACGGCCAGCTCCTCGCCGCCGGCACCGGCGGAGGCGCCGTGAGCGTGCTCGACGCCAAGACCGGCGCGCTCCTCGTCTCTCTGCCGGGCCACGCCGAGCGGGTGACGGCCGTGGCCTTCTCCGACGATGGTCGGGTGATCGTGAGCGGCAGCGCCGATGGCACCACCCGGGTCTGGAGCCGCCCATGAGCGAGGGGGTGAGCCCGCTGGTCGGCACCCTGCGCCGCGCCCGGGCCGTCGCCGTCGCCCGGGTCGTCGCCGGGGGCTTTGAGGTGCTCTCCCGGGTGGGCAGCGCCACGCCCCTGGCCCGGCCGGAGCGCTACGGCGCCGAGCTCGCCGGTCGAGATCTGCCCTACGGTCCCCATCCCCGGCAGCGCGTCGACATCTACCGCCCCGTCGAGGCCAGCGGCCCGGCCCCGGTAATAGTGTACTTCCACGGCGGCGGCTTTCGGGCGATGTCCAAAGACACCCACTGGCTGATGGCCCTGCGCTTCGCCCGGGCGGGCTTCGTCGTGGTGAACGTCGATTATCGCCTCGCGCCGGAGAGCCCCTTCCCCGCCGCCGCCCAAGACGCCTGCGCCGCGATCCGCCTCGCCGTAGAGCTCGCCGGTCGTTACGGCGGCGACCCGACCCGCCTGCTCATCGCCGGGGAGAGCGCCGGGGCCAACCTCACCGCCGTCGCCACCATCGCCTGCTGCTTTGAGCGCCCCGAGCCTTGGGCCCGGGCGGTTTTTGACCTCGGCGTCGTGCCCCGGGCCTCGTTGCCCGCCTGCGGCATCCTCCAGGTGAGCGACACCGAACGTTTCACCCGGGCCAAACCTCTGCCGCTCATCTCCCGGGACGCCCTGCGTGACCCCGAGGCGGCCTACCTCAAGCGCAGCCTGAGCGGTGAGGTTGAGCTGGCCGACCCGCTCTTGGTGATGGAGCGCGCCGCCCGCGCCGATCGCCCGCTGCCGCCGCACTTTCTGCCCTGCGGCACGAAAGATCCCCTCCTCGACGACACCCGGCGCATGGCCGCCGCGGTCACCCGCCTGGGCGGCGAGTCGATCCTGCGGGTGTATCCCGGCGAGATCCACGCCTTTCACGCCTTGGTGTGGCGCCCCGCCGCCCGCCGCTGCTGGGAGGAGATGACCCAGTTCGCCCTGGACCGCAGCGCGCTCCCCTGAGCGCTCAGCCGTGGTCGTGGTCGTGATGATCGTCGTGGTGCTCGTCATGGCCGGGCGCTCGGCGGATCACCACCAAGGTGCCCAAGGCCCGGGGCGCCTGGCCCGGGGCGAGGGGCCCGATCTCGACGCGGTTGCCGACGCCCTGCACGAGCAGCGCGCCCGCGGCCCCCGCGACGAAGCCCTTGACGCGTAAGGCGCCGAGGCCGATGAGCCGCTCCCGAAGGGCCTCGGGATCCGCCCCCGACGGGATCTCCACCAGCTCCGTGACGAAGCGCTCGTGGCTGTGGGGACGTGGGCGGCGCCCCTCGCCTCGGCGCTGGGCGCGCAGGGCGTCGGGGTCGGGCGGGAAGAGGAGATCGGGGTGGAGGTCTCCGGCGATGGCCTCGACGATGGGCACGCCGCTCACCCGCGCGGCCAAGGCGGCGCGGGCGCGGTCTTGGTCTGCCGGGGAGAGCAGGTCGAGCTTGGAGAGCACGACCAGATCGGCGGAGGAGACCTGCTCCTCAAAGGTGCCGTCGAGATCGCGGCCTTCAGCGAGCTGGACCGCGGAGCACACGACCACGGCGGCGTCGTCGCCGATCCAGGCGTTCACCGGCTCCCGCCAGAGGTTGAGCTGGGTCTCAAAGGGCAGGGCCACCCCCGAGGTCTCGATGATCACCCGGTCGGGCTGCACCCGCTCGTAGAGGAGCTGGAGCGTCTCGATGAGCGTGTCGGAGAGGCGGCAGCACACGCAGCCCCCGGCGAGCTCGATGAACGACTCCGACGCGCCGCCGCCGCTGAGCAGGGCCTCGTCGATGCCGAGCTCACCGAGCTCGTTGGAGATGACGGCCATACGGAGCCCGTCGCGCTGGGCGCGCTCAAGGAGCGCGCGCACGAGGGTGGTCTTGCCCGCGCCGAGAAAGCCCGAGACGACCAGCGCCGGCACCAAGGGGAGCGCCGCCAAGCGCTCAGCTCTGCGGCGCGGCGGGGGCCTTGTTGATCAGCTCCTGCAGCTCGCCGCTCTCGTACATCTCCATCATGATGTCCGAGCCGCCGACGAACTGGCCGTCGATGTAGAGCTGGGGGATGGTCGGCCAAGAGGAGAAGGTCTTCACGCCGTCGCGCACGGCGGGGTCGGAGAGCACGTCGAAGGTCGAGAACTGGGCGCCGGAGCGCTTGAGGATCTCGATGGCCCGGGCGGAGAAACCACACTGGGGGAAAAACTTCGTGCCCTTCATAAACAGCACGACGCGGTCCTTGGTGACCAGCTCGCGGATGAAGTCGTGCACGGGGTTGTTGCTCATAGGGGCTCCAGCGAGAAGGGAGAGAAAGTGACGTGAAGAGAAGACGATAAGGTTAGGCGCGCGCGGCCCAGCGGGAAGGGGTCCAGGTGCGCAGGGCGAGGGCGTGGATCGCGCCGCCGACCAGGCCGTCCAGGGCCTTGTAGACGAGCTGGTGCTGCTGGATGCGGCTGAGCCCCTCAAAGGCCGGGCTGATGACGTCGGCGGAGAAGTGCTCTTTGTCTCCGGCCTCATCGGCGACGATGGCCTGAGCGTCGGGGATCTTGGCCTCGATCAAGGCCTGAACGGCGGCGGGCTCCATCATCGCGGCGGACCTCCAGACCGCTCTCTTAACCCCGAGACCCTGCCTGAGTCATCTCAGACGTGGTAAACAGAGGGCTCGATGCGACTCGTCCCTTACCTCAACGCCTTGGTCGGCGCGGTCATCGCTGGCGCGATCTCCACCGCGTTCTTGATCCCCGCGCTGCCGTTCGTCGTCGTGCCGCGCGGGCGCCGCGAACGCTACATCTGGTGGACCAACACCGGCGCCTCCTACGGCATCCTCCGCTACGCCTTGCGGGTGAACCTCGACGTCGTCGGCCGAGACCACATCCCCTTCGGCCAGCCGTACATGGTCGTCGCCAACCACCGCTCTTGGGTAGACGTCATCACGCTCATCTGGGCGGCCCGGGCCGAGGGCCTCTCCAAACGTGAGGTGTTCTTCACCCCGGTCATGGGAGTCTTGGGCTACCTCGGCGGCGCGGTGTTTTTTAACCGCGACCACGCCGAAGGACGCCGACGCGCCAAAGAAGAGTGCCTGTTCTTGCTCAAGCAGGGCGTGCCGTTGCACATCTACCCCGAGGGCACCCGCACCCGAGATGGCAAACTCCGTGAAAAGATCCATCTCGCGATGTTGGAGGTCTGTTGGGAACATCGCATACCCCTCGTCCCCGCGGCGCTGTGGGGGACAGAGCGTGTGGTGGGCGTGCCCTTCCAGGGTGTGAACCTCGGCGAGACGGTCCACGCGCGCTTTCGTCCGCCCTTAGACCCCGCGCTCTACCCAAATGGTGAGGACTACGCCAAGGCGTGCTGGGCCCAGGTCACAGAGATGGTGAACGCCCTGGAGTCGGAGTACGCGGAGAAGCGCTGAGCACCCCGAGCGAACCCTGGCTGGTTTAGGGCATACTGCTCGACGACTCGCGCCGCTTCATCGCCGCGCCTCGCCTTCGCACCCAGGAGCCCCCGATGCTGTCCTCCCTCGCGCTGTTGTCGCTGTTCACCGTCGCCCCCGCCCAGGCGGGCAGCATTGAGCTCTGGTCCATGGACGACTTTGGATCGGACGGCTACCTCGTCGGCAACAAGGACGGCTGGAAAGGCGGCTACTCCCGCGACCAGTGGTACGTCGCCGATGAGGTCGTCTACACCCTGACCGACGACAACGTGCAGGGGTCTGACTTTGAGGTCTACGGCGGCAACACGGCCGCCGACAACTGGGTCGTGCGCGGCGAGTCCTACGCCCAGGGCAAGGTCGAGGCAAAGCTCTTCAACGACGACGATGACTCCATGGGCGTCGTCTCCCACCTCAGCGCCGCCGACCGGTTCTACATCGCCGTCATCACCCGCAACAGCGCGCCGCCCCCGGTGGACGGCGCGGACAGCAGCTCCCTCATCGTGATCAAGGTGGACGAGGATGGCGGCCAGGCCCTGATCAACACCCCGGCCAGCATCAACCGCAACGGCGAGTTCAGCCTCACCCTTGAGGTGAACGACGGCGTGATCATCGCCTCCGTAGACGGCAAGGTGGTCGGGAAGGCCGAAGACTCAAGCCCCTTGCCCGCGGGGGTGGTCGGCTTCTACTCCTACGACACCGGCGGCTCAGGCGGCGGCGGCGGGGACAGCACCTACGCCGGGGCCACGGCGATCACCGCGAGCCTTAGCGACGACGACGACGACGGCGTGGCCGATGACGCCGACAACTGCGAGACGGTGAAGAACGCCGACCAGGCCGACAAAGACAAGGACGGGATCGGCGACGCCTGCGACGAGCCCGAAGACACCGGCACCCCCGACGACACGGGCACCACCGGCGACGACACGGGCACCACCGGCGACGACACCAGCTCCACGGGCGACGACACGGGCACCACGGGCGATGACACCGACGGCGGCGGCCTCGTGCGGCCGGATCAGGTCGTGCTCCGCCCCGGCTGCGCCTGCTCCAGCGCTGAGGCCCCCTCGATGTGGTGGGGCCTCGTCTTGGGCGCCTTGGCGCTCCTCCGTCGCCGGGCGCGCTGACACATCCCTGGCGAGGCTATCCCCGGTGAGGCCCGTTGACGCGGGCCTCACCGAGGGCTTGAGCTTACTTCGCGGCGCCTTCAGCGGGCGCGGCGCCCTCAGCCGGAGCGGCGCCTTCAGCGGGCGCGGCGCCTTCAGCCGGGGCGGCCGGGGCGGCGTCACCGAAACGCACGACGTAGGCCCGGCGATCGTTCGCGCCAGCCAAGAAGTACTTGCCCTTGGGCACGGCGTCGGCGGCGATGTACTTCACCGCGCGCTCACCCTCGGCCACAGCCACGACCTTCGCCGCGTCGATGGTGGTCTCGACGACCTTGTAGTCGGTCTCGGACTTGGCCTCGACGCCGAAGTAGAGCCAGTTGGCGCCCAAGGTGAAGAACTTGTCGCCCTCGACCTCGGGGTTGAACTTGATCTCGGGGTTCTCGACGGCGGGGATGAGCTGCAGCTCGGTGCTGGCGCGTTTGCCGACGAGCACGAGGTGCTCACCGGGGCCGATGAGGTTCCAGGTCTCCTCTTTGGAGGGCTTCGTCGAGGGGTAGCGGACCTCTTGCTGGCTGCCGAGCAAGGTGGCCTTCTTGATGTCGGCGTAGGTGCTCACGGGCTTGAGGTTCGTGCCCTGGAGGATGTAGACGCCGTCCCCCTCGTTCGCGCGCCAGATCTTCATCTCCACCTGGCCCGCGGCGGCGGTGCCGCCCTCGATGGCCGGGGCGCCGACGAGCAGCAGGTTCTTGTCGGAGGGGGTGAGCGTGTACTTCGCGCCAGAGCAGGTGTTCTCCAGCTTGAAGACGCCGTTCGCGTCGGTCTTGCCCTCGCGCACCTGGCAGGTGAGGTCACCGCCATCGGCCCGGGCGAGCAGCATCACGTCGGCGGCGGGCTGGCCGGTGAGGCCGTCTACGAGCTTCCCCTCGAAGCTGCCTGAGCTGCAGGCCGTGAACGCCCCGAGCAGAACAAGCGCGGCGGACCGCGCGGCGAAGTTGATCATGGTTGTTGCTCCTTTTTCTTCATCCCCAGGATGGTCTCGTCGGGGAACCGTCAAGATATTTCACTTGTGTGTCAATGTGGACAGCCAAAGCGCATGTTTTCAGAGAATCGTGCTCTGCGCTTGTACAGGGGCGATCTTTTGCGTAGCTTGAACAGCAGCGAACACCGCCCCGAGAGGATCCCTCATGCGCGCGACGACCGCCTCCACCGTGATCACGCTGGTGCTCCTCGGGGGCTGCTTTGAGCTGCCAGAGCCCTTCAAAGACAGCGCCACCGACGACACCGCGACCGGCGGCGAGTGCCCCCCCGACTCGGTGAGCGCCCCGGTCTCCTCCGTGGTGATCGTGGACTTTGTGGTGAACGGGCTCCGGCTCACCCCCACCCCGACCTCGCTCTGCACGTTCGCGGGGGGCTACGGCGGTCGCCTCGGCCTCACCGCGGACGACGAGAGCGGCCAGGTCACCGTGCAGAGCGCTGAACTAGGCGCCTGGGGTGTCCCCGATGAGGGCGCCGATGTCTCCGTGGTCTGGGACGAGGTCACCTGGTCCGAGTCCAGCTTTTACACCGGCAGCGTCGTGATCTCCCAGAGCGGCGGCGACTCCGGCCTCGGCGACACCGGCGGCGGCGGGGCCTACGTCGGGTTCAACGGCGAGGCGACGAACGGGGACGATCAGCAGCTCGTCCTGAACCTGAGCTGGGAGGGTTGACCGGCTCGGTCGCGCCGGCGGCCTCGGCCTCGGCCTCGCGGCGGGGGTAGGCGTCGTTCGTGACCCGGGTGACCTGAAAGATCGCGTAGAACAGGCGATCCTCGAGGTGATCCCGCAGTGGTTTGGGGATCGCCTTGCCCACGAGCCGGACGGGCAGAAACAGCAGGTTCGAGAGCCGGTCGGCGAGGCGGGTCTGCATCCGCTCAGAATAACGCCAGCCTGTGCTATGCTGTGGAAAACCATTCAGGTGCGCTATGCCTCCGCAATCCCGTGTTGGTGACAACGCCTTCAACCCCGCCGACGCCCACGGCTGCCCCGCCTGCCCCCACCCGGTCACCGGGCCTGGCCAGTCTGGCAGCCCCGACGTGATCGTCAACGGGATGCAGGCGCTTCGTATCGGTGATCCCGGCCAGCACGCCGCCTGCTGCGGGCCGAACTCTTGGGTGGTCGCCGCGGGCTCGGGCACGGTGACCTTCAACAACATCCCCGCCGCGCGCCTGGGCGACAGCACCACCCACTGCGGCGGCTCGGGCAGCCTCATCGTCGGCAGCCCCAACGTCATCGTCGGGTAGGGCCGCTGCCCGCGCTCCTGCTCCCGGGCTCACCGCCTCTGGTCTGCCCCGCCTGCCGTCAGGTCGTTGACGGGCAGATCCGCTACGAGCTCCTGGAGCTGCACCCCGCCGGGCTCGCCTGCCCCAACTGCGGCGCGGAGTATCCCGTCGTGGACGGTGTGCCCCTGGTGATGCGTGGCCTCGACGCCTGGCTGGCGACTGAAGCGGCCGTGGTGTTCGCCCGGCGTGATCTCCCCGAGGCCACCGCCGCCCGGCTGATGCGCGGCGCGGGTGGATCCTTGCCACGAGAGGCCCAGCTCATTCGGGCCTACCGCGACGCGCCGCCGAGCCCTCTGCATGAGCGTGTCGCCGCCTGGATCTCCGCCCAGCCCGGCCTGTTTCTGGAGCTGGGCTGCGGCCTCGGCGTCGGCGGGGACGTCGCACAAGATCGCCGCATCGGCCTCGACCTGAGCTTCTCCATGGCCCGGGCCTACCCTGGCCGCGGCCTCGTCGGCGACGCGCTGGACCCGCCCTTTGAGGCCGGGCGTTTTGACAACGTGCTCCTGCTCAACGTGCTCGACTCCTGCCGAGATCCTCGGGTGCTGCTGGCCCAGGCCGACGCGCTGCTGCGCCCGGGCGGCGGGATGTTGATCACCTGCGCCTGGGCCTGGCATGACGAGGTCACCCCCGCCGCGGCGCGGATCACCCCGGACCAGCTCCGGCGGGCCTTGGCCGGAGACCGCCGGGCTCTGGGCCTCACCCTCGGCTACACCGTCGAGGCTCTGGAAGATCCGGTGATCTGGCGGCTGCGCGCGGGCCCACGCACCATCCACGAGCACAGCGTGATGCTCATCGCTCTGCGAAAGTCCGCCGAATGACGGCGTGGTGTAACCAGCGCTTGTGTCTGGGCGAGGCTTGAGGCAGAATGTTGGGGAGCCCGACCGACCCCTCAAACGCGGCGGGCCCACCTCCGATTCGTCCTAGACCCTGAGAACACCTTCGCGACGCCCCGGCGCCGCGCTCTGGGAGGCTCCAATGCCCAAGATCACCGACCGCTTCGGCCGCCCCTCCTCCGGGCAGATGCCGGGGCTCGTTGAGGCCATCGTCACCGACAACGTCGACCCCGCCGAGCTGGCCCGGGTGCGCGTGAAGTTCCCCTCCTTGCCTGGGCCCCCGAGCGGCGGCGACGAGATCCTCTCCTACTGGGCCCGCCTCGTGATGCCCATGGCCGGCAAAGAGCGCGGCTGGGTGACGATCCCCGAGATCGGCGATGAGGTGCTCGTCGCCTTCGTGCACGGCGACTTCAACAACGCCATCGTCATCGGCTCGCTGTTCAACGGCGTGGACACCCCACCCTACGCCAACGAAGACAAAGAGGACAACCTCCGCGTCTTCCAGTCCCGCTCCGGCCACCGCGTCACCTTCGACGACACGAAGGGTGAGGAGCGCATCGAGCTCATCGTCTTCAACGAGGAGATCCGCATCATCTGGGACGCCAAAGAGAAGGTGCTCTCGGTGTACTGCGGCAAAGACATCATCGTTGAGGCCAAAGAGACGATCTCCATGAAGTGCAAAGACTTCGTGCTCAAGGCTGACAACAGCGTGAGCATCGAGGCCGGGGCCAACATGGATCTCAAGGCTGGCAGCGCGCTCACCGCGAAGGGCGGCAACAGCATGGTGCTCACCGCGAGCATGACCCAGATCAACTGAGGCGCCGCGTCTCGTGGCGCTCACCCTTTGATCCTTGCTTTTCAGGGTGATCCTGTGAGAGCATGGGGCCGAGGGTGAAGCCATGATGAGCAGACTCAGCACGATCCGGGCCGGAGCCCGCGCCGAGAGCGCGGCGGTGTATGTCTGGGGGGCGGACTACACGGTCTGCGCCGACGCCGTCGAACGAATGGGCCTCCCGCTTCTGCGGGTGGAGTCCGGCGGGTTCGCCGCGGAGTGGACCGAGCCCCTTCGGGAGCTGCTCCAGGCCGGGCGTTACCGCGTGGCCTACGAGGTCCTGCCGTGGCAGGTCGTCGAGTGGCGTGAGCTCGGGCGCTCCCTGTTTAAGGACACGGTGGTGGACCAGGTCGAGGCCCAGCACGCCGATGACCCCCGCTGGGGCACCGACGCCTTCGCCTCTGACTACGCGGCGGGGCTGCACGCCATCAGCGTCGCCACCGTCGCGCGCCTGGTGATCGCGCGCCTCGACGACGTGCTCACGATGTGCGCCTGGCGGGTGTTTGATCGGGAGCGTGGCCTGCTCACCGCGCGTCTGGGCTTGGGCTCCACGGAGTCCTCCTCCGAGGTGCTCGGGGTGCTGGATCAGCTCGGCGCCGAGGGTGAGGACCGCGCGCGGCTCTATCAGCTCTGGATCGCCTCCCAAGGCTGGTGGTAAGCTCCTGCGGCGCGCGAGCCCGCGCGTGAGAATCGGCGCTGGCCGAGGAGCAGATGATGGGACGACCGACCGAGTTCATGAGCGCCTTGCGTGACCCCAAGAACAAGCCGCTCCAAGGCAGACACCCCGCCGACGCCGCGCTGCGCTCGTTGTGGGTGCACGTCGCCTTCGCCGATGGGCGCGTGGGCGACGCCGAGCTGGCCCTGTTCCAGGCCGTCACCCCGGGCGTGAGCCGCGACGAGCTCCTGCTCCAGATCGCTGAAGACGCGGCCAAGCCCCTCGACCTCCAGGCCCTCGCCCTGGCCTTGCCCGACGCTGAAGACCGCCAAGACGCCTTCATGTTGGCGAGCTGGATGGTCGGCCAAGACGACCGCGTTCACAAGGCCGAGGCGAAGATCCTCGGCGAGCTGATGCGGGCCCTGGGGCTCTAGACCGGGCCTCAGGCCTCGCGCAGGGGCTCGTCGCCGCGCGACTCAGGCACGAGCGCCGGCAACACCGGCAGCTCGTCGGTGTGGGCGTCGATGAGCTGGCGCTCCAAGGCGGTGATCGTGCGCTGGGCGAGGCCGAAGCGGGCGCGAAGCTCCTCAAGCTCGTCGCGGGCGGCCTTGAGCTGGAGCTTGGCGGCGGTCTGCTGGGCGAGCTCCTCCAGGGCCTCCTCGCCGGGCTCGTCGATGAGCGCGCGCACCACCCCGGCGGGGGCGGCGGGCTCTTTTCCGCGCCGGGCGATGCGCCGGGAGAGCTCTTGGAGCGACTGGCGGGCGACGCGGAGGTCTTCGCGGAGCTGGTGCTCGACGACCTCCCGGCGGCCAAGCTCGACGAAGCTCTTCTGCAGGTGGGACTGCAGGTGCCCCAGGCAGGCCTGGGCGTCGGACGGCAGGCTCATGCCCGGGCCGGCGGTGAGTAAGGTCAAGGACTGGATGCTGTGGTGAAGCTCGGCCAAGGCGCGCTGGGACTGCTCGGTCACCGCGGGCAGCTCGCTGAGGCGGCTCAGCTCGGCCTCTAAGCGGCGGACCTCAGCCCGGGCGTCGATGAGTCGCGAGAGCAAGAGCGCCGCGACCGTGGCGAGGGCCGAGATGGCCACGAGGCTCCCGAAGAGGCCGCCCATCTCAGCCGATTCGGATCTTGTAGGGGTTGTCCGAGGCCTTTTTGGCGGTGTTGGCGACGCGCTCCTTGGCCTTCGTGAGCTGCTCTTTCATGACCTCGTTGTCGGGCTCAAAGGTGAGCGCGAACTGGGTCTGCATGACGCAGCCGCTGTAGTCGCCGTCTTTCCAGCACTGCAGCGCCATGCGCCAGTATTTGCCGCCCTTCTCGGTGCGGGCGGCTTGTTCGGGGTCGGCGTTGGCGGCGGCGCCGGCCTTGGCCTCTTTGCGGCCCTCATCGGAGAGGCGCTGGGAGCCCGCGCCGAGCTCGTTGTCGTAGGCGCTGCGGGCGTCGGGGTCGCGCAGGGTGCGGTAGGCCTCGTTCAACGCGCGGTAGATGCGGTTGACCTTGTTGCGAAGCTCGGCATCGCCCACCCGGGCGAAGCGGTCGGGGTGCAGGCGGCGGGACTCTTCGCGGAACGCGGGCTCGATGTCGGCCTGGGCGCAGGTGCGAGGGAGCTGGAGCAGCCGGTAATAATCGACCTCACCGAGGATCTCGGCGAGGGCCTCAGCCTCGTAGGCTTGACGCATCCGAACGTCCATGAGGTCTCCTGCGCGGGTTGGTTTATTATAACTGCGATGCGCTGAATCTCAGCCTCAGAAATCGAGCTCATCAAATCGTTTGGACTGCACCTCATCTTGGGTGAGCCCGCTGGAGGCCTCGATGCGCATGTCGCGGTGGGCGCCGCGGTCGAGATCTTCGGCGACGACGTGCACGATGCCGTCGCTGTCGATCTCAAAGCCGATGCGCACCTTCACCTGACCGCGCGGCGCGGGGCGCAGGTGGTCCAAGACAAACTGCCCGAGGAGCTCGTTGTCCGACGCCATGCGGCTCTCGCCTTGGTAGACCTCGACCCGCACCTCGCCTTGGTTGTCGTGCGCCGTAGAGAAGACCTTCGTGGCCTCGGTGGGGATCGTCGTGTTGCGCGGGATCAACACCTCACAGAAGCCGCCGACGGTGCGGATGCCCAAGGACTGTGGCGTCACGTCCAAGAGCAGCGCGCTCGCCTGGGGGTTGTCCGAGGTGAGGGTGTGCGCCTGGATCGCGGCGCCGATGGCCACGACCTCATCGGGGTTGATGCGGGTGAAGGGGGCCTTGCCGAAGTAGTCGCCGACGGCGTCGCGGATGAACGGCGGGCGGGTCATGCCCCCGACCATCAGCACGTGGTCGATCTGGCCCCGGGTGAGCCGGGCCTGGGAGAGGGCGTCGTCGCAGGTCAAGAAGGTGCGCTGGATGAGGGGGCGCACGATGCGGGCGAGCTCGTCGCGGCTGAGCTTGATCGTGAGGCCCAGCTCTTCGCCTCGGGGGCCGCGGGCGAGGTTGGGCACGTCCAGCTCGACGTGCTCGGCCTCCGTGAGCGCGATCTTCGCCCGCTCACCGGCGGCGCGGAGCTTGAGGCGCGCGGTGCGGTTCGCGGTGAGATCGACGTTGTGGGCGCGCTTGAACAGCTCCAGGAGGTGATCGCCGATGGCGGCGTCGAAGTCGTCTCCGCCCAAGAAGGTGTCGCCGCTCGTGGCCACCACCTCAAACAGGTCGTCATCAAGGCGCAGGATCGACACGTCAAAGGTGCCGCCGCCGAGGTCGTAGACCGCGATGTGCTGGCGTTTGCCCTTGTTAAAGCCGTAGGCCAAGGCCGCGGCCGTGGGCTCGTTGAGGATGCGCAGGCAGTCGAGGCCGGCGATGGTGGCGGCGTCGCGGGTGGCCTGGCGCTGGTGGTCGTTGAAGTAGGCCGGCACGGTGATGACCGCCTGGCGCACCTCGTGGCCGAGGCCCTGCTCGGCGATCTTCTTCATGTGGCGCAAGACCTGGGCGCTCACCTCGGGCACGGACAACATCTTGCCGTTGACCTCAACCCGGGCGTCGGCGTTGGGGCCCTCGACGATCTTGTACGCCGTCGAGCTGATGATACGTTTGACCGTGTCCGAGGTGAAGCGGCGGCCGATGAGGCGTTTGGCCGAGGCGACGGTGGACTCGGGGGCGTAGACGAGGTTTCGCCGGGCGCGGTGGCCGACGACGACGGCGCCGCTGTGGCCATAGGCGACGACGGAGGGCTGGGTGCGCTGGCCCTCCTCGTCGGCGAAGACGACTGGACCGTTGGGGCCGACCCAGGCCACGCAGGAGTTGGAGGTCCCGAGGTCGATCCCGATCGCCGTGCTCATCAGCGCCTCTTGGCTTGGCTTAGGTTGGCTTGGGGTAGCAGCAGGCCTAGTCTAACGGGGATCGTCCAGGTGTGGGGCCAAGAGCGCGGCGAGGGCCTCGTGAACCCGCCCGTTGCTGGCCAAGATCCGAGGTTTGTCGAGGTTTAAGGGGCCAAGCTCGGTCTCGGTCACCAAGCCGCCGCCCTCGGTCACGAGCAGCGCCCCGGCGGCGACGTCCCAGGGCGAGAGGCCGATCTCAAAGTAGGCATCAAGGCGCCCGCAGGCGACCCAGGCGAGGTCCAAGGCGGCGGCCCCGGCGCGGCGAAAGCCTTGGGTGTGCTCCAAGATCACCCGGACGAGGCCGAGGTAAAACGCGGCGCGCTGGCGGCGGTCGTAGGGGAAGCCACTGGCGATGAGGCAGTCGTTCAGCGAGGCGCGGGCCGAGACGCCGACGGGGCGGCCGTTCAAGGTGAGCCCGGCGCCACGTCGTGCCTCAAAGAGCTCGTCCCGACAAGGATCGTAGACGAGGCCCAGGGCCAGCTCACCCTCAACCTGCAGGGCGATGGACACGGCGAAGTGCGGCAGGCCGTGGACAAAGTTGGTGGTGCCGTCGAGAGGATCGACGATCCAGCGGGTGGGGCTCGACCAGGCGCCGCCGCCCTCTTCAGCGAGGATCGGCACGTCCGGCGTCGCCGCGCTGAGCGCCGCGCGGATGAGGTGCTCGCTCTCTAGGTCGATGGCGGTGACGAGGTCCACCTCACCTTTGTGGGCGGCGGGGGCGCCGAGGTGCTGGCGCTGCAGGGCCCCGGCGGCCAAGGCGGCGGCGCGGGCGGCGGCCTGGGCCAGGTCAAGCTGGGCCTCAGTCATCTCGGGTCATCTCGGCTCGGGTCAGGGGGTGTCGAGGAGTAAGGTCACGGGACCGTCGTTCACGAGGCTCACCTTCATGTCGGCGCCGAACACCCCACGACCGACGGTGAGGCCTTCAGCGGCGAGCAGCTCACAGAAGCGCTCGTAGAGGGGCTCGGCGAGCTGGGGCGGGGCGGCGCCGATGAAGCTCGGGCGGCGGCCTTTGCGGCAGTCCCCATAGAGCGTGAACTGGGAGATCACCAAGGCAGAAGGTTCGGGGAGCTCGGTGAGGCCGAGGTTCATCTTGCCCTCGGCGTCGGGGAAGATGCGCAGCCCGGCGATCCGTTTGGCGAGCCACTCGGCCTGGGCCTCGGCGTCTTGGGGGCCGACGCCGAGCAAGATGAGCAGGCCGCGGCCCGAGCGCCCGACCTCCTCACCGTCCACCGTCACCCGGGCCTCGCTGACCCGCTGAACCACCGCGCGCATGTCGCTCCTAAGAGCAGTTGAGCACGTCGCCGCTCACGGTGCAGGTCACCGAGCCCGACTTGGCCGCCGTGAACGCGCCCCGTTTGCCATCGACCTCGATGCGGCAGCTCTGGGCGCCGTCGAAGACCATGCGGGTGGTGCCGGAGAACTTCTGGCTCTGGCCGTCGCCGCAGCTCACCGAGGCCCGGCTCGTGGAGCCCATCACCGCGAGCTTGATCTCGACCTTGCCGCCGTCGCCGCCGGAGCTGGCGGAGGACGTCGTGGTCGTGGTCTTGGGCGGGGTGGTGGTCGTCGTCGTCGTCGTGTCGCGGCGGCCGCTCGTGCCCGTGGAGGCCTTGGAGCCGGTAGAGCCGCTTGAGCCCGTCGAGCCGCTGCTCGTGGTCGTCGTGGTCTTGGGGGGGGCCTTGGCGGGCTCAACCTTGGCGGGCTCGACCTTGGCGGGCTCAACCTTCGGCGGCGGCGGGGGCGGCGGGGCCTCGACGGGCTTCTCCGCCTCGGGCGCGGGGGCGGCGGTGTCGCCCTTCTTGTCGGTCTTGGCCGGGGGCTCCTCGGTGGGCTCCTCCGCGGGCTCCTCTTCGACCTCAGCGGGCACCTCGACCTCGTCTGGGGTGGCCGTGGCGCCGCCGATCATGCCGTTGGTGTAGGCGTAGTACGCCCCGCCGCCGACGCCGAGCACGCCGAGACAGGCCACAAACAGGCCGATCGCGCCGATGACGACCCACTTGAGCTTGCTGCCCGAGGCCGGGGGCTCGTCCTCGTCACCGCCGCCGTCGCCGGGCGTCGGGCCGGTGATGACCGGGCCTCGGGCGACGGGGCCCTGGGCGACGGGCCCTTGGGCGACGGGGCCCTGGGCGAAGGGGCTGGGGCCCTGGGCGACGGGGCCTTGGTTAAACGGCGAGCGCGCGGGCTTCGCGGGCTCGTCATTAAAGAAGTCGTCGTCCGACGAGCTGAAGCCGCCGCTGGGGGCCTTGGGCTTGTTGTTGACCGGCGCTGGGCCGCCGAGGTCCTCGTCTTGGGCGTAGCCGCCGCCGCCGCGACCGCCCCGGCTGGGCTTGGCCGGGGGGAGCTCTTCGCTCTCGTCGTCTTCAGCCTGCATCAAGGCGGCGATCTTCTCTTTGGACCACATCGCCGTGCTCTCGCCCTTCGCGGACGGGGCCTGGCGGTTGTCCTTCTTGAACGCGCCGGTGGCGCCTTTGGGCAAGGGGCCGGAGAGGTTCTTGGGGCCGCCGAGATCCTCTTGAACCGGCGCCGCGGGGCGTCGGCCGCCGGAGACGCCGCCAGAGGCGGGCACCACCTGGGCCGCCCACTGGCGGAGGCTCTGGCCGGGGCACTGGCTGGCCACCTGGGCGAGCACGTTGGCGGCGTCGAGGGGCAGGGGGCGCTCATCGGGGTGATAAGCGAGGATCCCGGCCAAAAACTTGCGCACGTCCTCCAGCCACCGTTTGCCCTCGATGGACGCGAAGTCCATCGCCATGACCCGGGTGATCACCGCGTCGTCGTGGGCGTCGGCGTCTTTGGGCAGGGCCCCCAGCGGCTCGGCGCTGAGCAGGCTGTGGAGGATCACGCCGAGGCCGAACACGTCGGTCTGGTGGCCGACGGGTTTGCCTTCAGGGGCGCGGGTGGAGCGGCGGTTGGCGTTGAAGCCCTCGACGGCGACGGCGCCATCGGCGGTGATCTTGATCAGGCCCGGCTTGATGTCGCCGTGCAGCGCACGATCCTCCTCAGCGATGGTGAGGATGTCGGCGATGGCCGAGCCGATCTCGATGGCGACGCGGAGCGGGGGGCGCTCCCGAGCCAGGAGCGCGGCGAGGTCAACGCCAGGAGCCTCGCCCTCTTCAGTGAGGATGTTGCCTTCTTCGCCGGGCTCACGGGTGTAGTAGGTGCTCACACGATCCTCTTGCCTGCTCGTCCTGGAGGGTTGGGCGTCGTCCAACCGGGTCGTCGTGTCAGCCTCGGCCAACGCGCGCCCATTGGATAACGCGCCGTCGGCGCACGGGGATATGGTCGCCCGGATCCGCGCGCGGATCAAGCCCGATGACGCCGACACCCCAAGAGAGCCCCGCCGAGGCCGCTCATCGCGCCGCCGGGCCCAAGGCGCCGACCTGGCCCCGTTGGCGCAGGAGGTGGTCGAGCAACACCATCGCCGCGCCGGCCTCGACCATGGGCACCGCCCGGGGCAGCACACAAGGATCATGGCGGCCGCGCGGGGTGAGGGTGACCGCCTCGCCCGCGTCGTTCACGGTGTCTTGGGGCTTAAAGATCGTCGCCACAGGCTTAAACGCCGCGCCGAAGAGGATGGGCATCCCGTTGGAGATGCCGCCCTGGATGCCGCCGGAGCGGTTGGTGCTCGTGCGCACCTGGCCATCGACGGAGATGAACGCGTCGTTGTGGGCGCTGCCCCGCTGGCTGACCCCGGCGAAGCCGCTGCCGCTCTCAAAACCTTTGCAGGCGGGCAGCGAGAGCATCGCCCGGGCGAGCTCGGCCTCTAGCTTGTCGAACACCGGATCGCCCAGGCCCGCGGGCACGTTGCGCGCCACGCAGCGGATCACGCCGCCGATGGTGTCGCCCTCGGCGCGCACCTCCCGAATGAGCGCCTCCATCTTCGCGGCGGCCGCCACATCGGGGCAGCGCACGACGTTGGCCTCGATCGCCGCCAGGGTCACGGTCTCTGGGTCTACCTCGGCGCGAAGCGTGCCGACCTGCTCCACCCAGGCGAGGATCTCGATCCCACACAAGGCCGCGAGGGCCTGCTTGGCGACGGCACCCGCGGCCACCCGCGCCGCCGTCTCCCGGGCCGAGGCCCGCCCGCCGCCCGCCCAGGCCCGAACGCCGTACTTCGTGTCGTAGGTGTAGTCGGCGTGAGAGGGCCGGTACTTGTCGCGGAAGGGCTCATAGGCCCGAGAGTCAGCGTCTTCGTTGGGGATGAGCAGCGCGATGGGCGTGCCCAAGGTGAGGCCGTCGGCGAGGCCCGAGAGCACCTGAACCCGGTCGGACTCTTTGCGCTGGGTGGTGATCGACGACTGGCCGGGCTTACGTCGGTCTAGCTCACGCTGAACGGCGTGAAGGTCCAAGGCGAGGCGCGGCGGGCAGCCCTCGACGACGGCGCCGATGGCCCCGCCGTGAGACTCGCCGAAGGTGGTGACGCGGAAGAGGAGGCCGGTGGAGGAGCCCATGCGGGGCCCTTAACCCACGACCTCCATGCCCGCCGAGTCTTCGCCCAGCTCGACGTTCTTGATCATCTGCCAGGCCGTCTCCGCCGAGCGGCGCAGCTCATCGACGCTCTTCACCCGGCTGAGCTGGCGCTTGATCATCTCGGGGCGGTAATAGAAGCGCAGGTAGGCGATGCGGGTCCAGCGCTGGATCTCGGCGTCGGTCATGGTGCAGCGTGGGCGGGGGACGAGCTCGTCGTGGGGATTTAGCACAAACTCGCGCCAATAATCCCGGCCCGTCTCCTCCAGCATCATCGTGTACATCTCCGTCGCGGGCATCGGCGTCACCTTGGAGAACTGCGCGTAGTCCAGGTCCATGTCGATGGCGAGGCGGATCGTCTGGCGGATGGTGGCGGGCGTTTCATAGGGGTTGCCCAGCATGAAGTAGCCGAAGGTGTCGATGCCCTCCTCCCGCGTCTCACGCACGACCCGCTTGACGAGCTCAAGAGACGTGGACTTCTTCAAGACCTTGAGGATCTCGCGGTTTCCGCTCTCGACACCGTAGTAGATGCGCGCGCAGCCCGCCCGGCGCATGGCCGAGAGCACGTCCTTTGTGATACAGTCCACCCGAGTGCGGGCGGCCCAGACGATGTCGAGCTTGCGGCGGTTGATCTCTTCGCAGATCTCGATCACCCGGTCTTTGCGGATGGTGAACGAGGAGTCGAAGAAGTCGAGCTCACGAATGCCGAACTCGTTCACGCAGAGCTCTAGCTCGTCCACGACGTTCTTCGGTGAGCGCGCCCGGAAGGCTTTGGAGCCCTGCTCACAGAAGATGCACTTGTAGGGGCAGCCTCGGCTGGTGATGAAGCAGGTGAAGTTTTTGTATTTGCTGATGAAGCTGTAATACAGGCTGTTGTCGATGAGACGCCGGGCGGGGAAGGGGACGTCGTCTACGTCGATGGTCTTTTCAGTGGGCGTGACGACCACCTCGCCGCCCTCCTGCGTAGAGCCGCCGACGCGGAAGGCGATGCCTTTGACGTCGCGCAGGTCGCGGCGGTTCTCCAGAGCGTGCAGGAGGTTCGGCAGGCTCAGCTCGGCCTCGCCGGTCACGGCGTAGTCGATGGCCTCATGGGTGAGCGTCTCCCGGGGGTAGATGCTCAGGTGCACGCCGCCGACGATGGTGGGCGTGCCGGTGCGGGCCTTGATCGCCTTGATCCAGTCCAAGGTCTGGAAGAAGAGGTAGGTCGTGATCGTGTAGCCGATGTACGAGGGCCCGAAGGCCTGCAAGCGGGCGACGGTCTCGTCTAAGCTGAGGCCCTCGGCGTGGGCGTCGATGAACAGCACCTCCGCGCCCGCGCGCTCCAAGATGCCCGCCACATAGAGCAGAGACAGGCTTGGGAAGATGCCGTAGTTCTCCTTCACCGTCTTGATGCCCGGCTCGTTCTTCACCGGGCCGTAGGGCGGGTAGACCAGGGCGACCCGAAGTCCGTCGACGCGTCTTGCGTTCATGGGGGAGCACCTCCGCTGTGCATTTTAGCCCACATTCTAAGCTCCTGTGCGATCTCACGCAGCGCATCCCGCCCTGGCCGCCGCGCCGAGGCCCTCACAAGGGTGTATCCTCGCCGGGCATGTTCCGCCGCGCCCTGAGCCCCTGGACCTTCTGGCTCGCCTTGGCCGCGGCGCTGGGCCTCGCCTGGGCGCAGGTGGACCTCTGGACCGCGCAGAACGGCCTGCCCGATGGCCACCAGAACGAGTTCTTACACGTCGGCAACGCGCTGGACCTCTGGGGCGCCTGGGTGGACCGCGACGCCTGGCACCTGCGCTACTACCTCAGCACCAACTACTGGCCCCCGGGCTTCTATCTCTGGCCTTGGCCGTGGATGATGGCGCTCGGCGCGGGGCATCGGGCGATGGTGCTCGCGAACATCGGTCACCTCGCCGTGCTGTTGTGGGCGGCGGGGCGCGGGGCCGAGGCCCTCGCCGGGCGCGGCGCGGCCTTGTGGACGATGGCGCTTCTGAGCCTCACGCCCTCGGTCTACGGCAACCTCGTGCGTTTTGAGCCGAACCTCGCCGTGGCGGCCTGGGTGAGCGTGGCGGCTTTGTGGCTGGGGCGCTCCGAGGCCTTGGGCCGGGGGCGGGAGAGCGTGATGTTTGGCCTCGCCTGCGGCGTCGGCATGTTGATGGACCGCCTGTCGATGGGCATCTTTCTCGCCCCGGCGACGCTGTGGGTGATCTTCGCCGCGCCGCGCTCCCCCGGCGACGGCGCGCGCCGCCTGCGGGGCGTCGGCCTGGCCTTGCTGACCTCCCTCACGCTCTGTGGCCCCTGGCTGTGGCAGTTTCTGCAGCTCCACCGTGAGGAGTTGCTCTCCCAGACGGCGACGGGGGAGATCGACTCCACCGGGGCGCAGACCGAGAGCCGGGCCTTCTTCTCCTTCTCAAACCTTCTTTATTACCCGCTGAGTCTGCTCGATGGGCAGGCGGGACTGGCCTTGGGTGGGCTCGCCTTGGTGGCGTTTGGGGCCGCGCTCTTCGCCCGGTCGGAGGCGCCGTCCCAGCGCGCCGCGCGGCAGGCGCAGACGGCGGTGATCCTCTCTGGCGTTGTCGTCTTTACCTTGATCGCCAAGAAGCAGGCGTTCTACACCATCCCCGCCTTGGGGGCGCTCATGGCGCTCACCGGGGCCTGGCTGAGCGAGGGCCGGGCGTGGCGGCGTTGGCTGGGGGCGGCGGTGGTGATCGTCGGCCTGCACCAGCAGCAAGTGAGGCTGTGGGGCGCGCCGGGCTTTGCATTGCCCGCGGCGCTGAGCGGCCCGAGCTTGCCCGAGGCCTGGGTGAGCCCACGGCACCCCCAGGCGCTCCCGCCCCGGGGCCTGCGCCTACCGCTGGATGACCTCGCGGCGAGCCTCGGCGGCGGCGAGGTGATCACCTTCTCCGAAGATCCCGTCTGGGCCGAGATCTACCTCAACCTCCAGCTCCGCGAGCGCCTGCCGGGCCAGGCCGTGCGGGGGGTCTTGACCGACCCTCAAGGCGCCTTTGAGTGGCTGGGCGTGGCCGAGGCCTTCGTGTGGGTGAGCGTCAACGAGGGCGGCGACTGGCCGGGCCTGGGCCGGATCGAGTCGGCCCTCGTCGAGCAGCACTACCAGCTCAGCGAGCTGCCCCCGGTGGCGGAGGCCGTCTCCGATGCCCGAGGGCACTTTCAGCTCGTGGCGTGGTGGCCCCTGCAGGGCGGCGGGCGGGTGCGGGCCTATCGCCGGGCGCCTTCGCCCAAACGCTGACCTGGGTCATGTCGAGCCGTGACTTCTCACACGACTCCTTCGCTAAGGTAGGGGGAGTTCAAGACGATCTCGGTTCGAGGCTCCAGGAGGGAGTGATGGCGTCCATGAGGCGAGCGACGGCGGCGGCGGGCAGAAGCTCAGTGGGCGCCCAGCGGGAAGGTGCCGCCCAGGCGCCGATGCAAGACTTTGAGCGCCTGGGCAACCAGGCGATGATGGAGCAGCTCCAGGCGCAGCAAGGCGCCGCGGGGGGCTCCCGCGAAGAGATCGCCGCCCAGGGCTTCAGCGGCCGCCCGGGCAAGGTGCCCTTCTTGAGCATGATGGAGGCCGCCTTCGGGCAGAGCTTCGGCGAGGTTCGCGCCTACACCGACGCCCCCGCCCAGACGGCGAACCAGGCCCTCGGCACCGAGGGCTACATGATGGGTGAGCAGGTCGCCTTCGGCAGCGCCAGCCCCAGCAAAGACGTCGTCGCCCACGAGCTCGCCCACGTCGTGCAGCAGACCGCGGGCGGCCCTGGCGGCGCCGTTGACGCCGAGACCGACGCCCACGCCGCCGCCGAGGCCGTGCTCAGCGGCGCGCCGGTGCAGGTGCTCGCCCGGGCGCCCTACGGCAGCCTGATGTTGTGGGACAGCTACGAGCACAAGGCCTTCGGCAACCTCGCCGTGATCAAGGCCGACGGCGGCAACGCGCCGCTCCCCCAGGCGGGCAACGCCCTGCCGATCCCCAAGAACGATCCCGGCCTCGCCGCCATCGACCGCCAGGCCGAGGGGGCCACCCGCGTCGACACGAACGACTCCTGGGTGGCGACGGGCGAGTACAGCCCGCCCGTGGCGGTGCCCAACAGCATCACCTTCGGCGACGCCTCAGAGCTCTCCGGCGACTACGCCCGAGACCCCCAAGAGCTCGCCCAGCGCCAGACTGGCGACACCGGCGGCGGGCCGATAGACTTCTACACGATGGTGAGCATCGCGCAGACCAACGTGAACCATTTTTATCCGCTCTGCGGAAATGAGTACACACGCCATCACCAGCTCGCCGTCGCCGCCGCCCGGGCGGGCGACCGCCGCACGGCGATGTTGGAGGAGGGCTTCGCCTCCCACTTCTTGCAAGACTGCTTCGCCGCCGGCCACATGGCGCCCCGCGCTCTGGACCGCGTGAGCGTCGGCACCCAAGGCGAGTCTGAGCTGGGCCTCAACCGCTCCAAGAAGTGGCACGACGCGCTGAACGAGCTCACCACGGGCCTGCCGACGACCCGGGGCCGCTTCCGCGGCGACGACACGATGAACAGCAGCGACCTCGCCACCATCTCCGACGACTCGGCCGCGTCCCTGAGCGAGGTGATGACGATCCTGAACGGCGGCCAGGCCACCCCCGCCAACATCGACATCCCCCGGCCCGACCACTCGGCGATCATGGCCGATCCCGACTACGGCCCCTTGTGGCGCGCCATGACCGGCGACTACGAGGCCGACCTGCGCAACGCCGAGTCCCAGCCCCGTGGCCAAGACCAGATGACCGACGGCGGCACGCCCTACTCCACCCGCGACACCGCCGCGGCCATGCGCCAGAACGTCTGGGGCGGCCAGAGCCTCGCGGTCACCCGGGTCACCCGCAGCGAGTGGAACGGCGCCACCTTGGTGTTCAACGTGACGGTGGACGGCCGCTCGGCGCCTGTGGGCACGGAGATCTGGGTCAAGTGGTTCGACTGTGACGCGGGCTATGACCACCACGACTCCGGCAACCTCGCCGGAGAGTTCACCAGCCCCAACGCCACCTTCGTACAAGACACAGACGAGCTCCTCGCGGGCCCCGACCGTGTCTCCCTGGCCAACGAGGGCCTCGCCGCGGCGCGCTCGGGCAACGACGACACTGGCGACACCTACGCCGTCTTTTACGCCAACGCCGAGTGTACGGTGCCCATCGGCCGCTCCCACGTGCAAGGCACCGACCGCGGCCAGGTCAACAAGCCCGCCCAGGTCAGCGGCTTCGGCTGGTCGTCCAACACCCTGTCCTTCGACGTCAGCCAAGGGGGGCAGCCCATGGACGGTCGCAGCCTCTACCTCAAGTGGTTCGACTGTGACAGCGGCTACGACCACGACGCCCGGGGCAACCTCACCCAGAGCATCACCGACGCCGACGACCAGCTCGGCGGACTGTACACGGTCCCCGTCGCCGCGGGCCGAGGCCGGGCGACGGCCACGGGCGCGGCGAACAACTCCGGCGACACCTACGGCGTCGTCTATCTCGACCAAGACGCCAACATTCCCCTGGGTCGATCTGAGGTGATGCCTTGAAGTTACGCGCCGGCTCCCCGCTGAAGCCCCTCGTGGCGTTGTTGTGGGGCGCCGGCCTCGGCGGCTGTGGGCTCAGCGCCCGCGTCGCCCCCGTCGATGAGCGCCCGGCGCTGGTCATCGCGCGGTTTGAGCGGGTGCTCTCCGCGGGCACCGAGGCGCGGCGCACGCCCATCGGCGCCCAGATCACCGAGACCGACGGCGACGGGCGCTTCACGCTCAGCCCACCCTTGAGCCTGCCCGTGGGCAAACTCAACACAGACGTGATCGTCTCGAAGCCCGGCTTTCAGATCGGGCGGATGTCCATCGAGGGCGCCGAGGGAGAGATCACCCTCGCCCCCGCCGCACGTTTTGAGGACGAGCGCCTCGCGGTCTGGACGATCAACGCTGAGGCCGAGCGGGGCTGTGACGGCCTCGATGAGACACAGTGTACGCTCTTGCGGGGGCACCTCGCTGAGCGTGAGGCTTACCTCGCGGAGACCTACCCCCAAGAGCTCGCCGCCTCCGCGCCCCCGGCCCCAGGGGCCTTGGTGTTTGACGGCGCCGCGCTCCGTGCGGCGGGCCAGACGCCCCTCGGCGCGGCGCAGCTCGCTGACGGCCGCCTCGCCGTCTTGACCCGAGAGAAGACGGGCCGAAACCTGAGCCTCTACCGCGACGGCGCGCTCCAAAACACCCTCCCTCTGGCCGATCCCGGGGGCTTCGGCCTCCCCGGCGCCCTCACCCTCGGCGCCGAGGGCGGCCTGAGCCTCTATGACCAGGCCGCCGTGCGGCGTCTGGTGGACGACGCCCTCGTCCCCTTGGCCTTGAGCCCCGCGCCCGAGGGCACAGACGCCGTGGCGGCGCTGCTCGACGGCGCCGAGGGGCCAATTTTAGGCGTGATCGTCGGCGGGCGCCGCGCCGAGCTCTGGCGCTACGGCCCCGACGGCGCCCGGCGCTCGGTGACGCCGCTCCCAGGGCTGCGGGGGATCTGGAGCCTCACCCGGGGCGTCGACGGTGAGGTGCTGGTCGTCGGCCCCGCCGAGGGCGACGCGGTGTATGGCGCGGGCATCGACGGCCTCTTCCCGGTGGATCCTATGCCCCGGGCGGCGCTCTGGGCCCCGGCGGACGGCGGCGCCGCCCGGCCGGTGGTGGGCGGGTTTGACCTCGCGGTCCCCGCCGAGGGTGGCTACTGGACGGTCTGGCTCAACCGGATCCCGCCCAATGACGAGCCGACGGCCCGGGCGGGTTTTCCCCAGCCCGTCGCCCGGCACTTCGCCCGCCGCTGCGACGACACACACCGCTGCGGGCCCTTGGAGCCCCTCGCCGGGGCGGCGCTCTTTGGCGCGGAGGCTCGGCCGGTGCCGACCGTGAAGGCCGACACCGTGCTCGTGATCGCCTTGGAGGGTCCGACCCTGGGCGACGTGCGCCGCCTCAAGCCCTGAGCGCTCCAGCCGCGTCTCAGATGCGGTTGTTCAGCTCGATGACGTCGTGGGTGCCGCCACGAAGCACGGACTCCACCTGCCGCGCCTTGAGCGCCCGGCCCGTGAGCACCTCAAACACACCCTGGATCGCGCCCATGGTGAAGGTGAGCACCCGGGGAGAGCCTTGGGCCTCACCGGCGGAGCACAAGGTCTCCGAGAGCACGACGCGGATGGTCTCGCCCCGCTCCTCGACCTGCTCGAAGACACAGAGGCGCGTGCCCGAGGCGCCGATGGCGGCGTTAAGGAGCGGCGCGGTGTCGGCGAGGGCCATGGACGTCTTGCCGACGGCCTGCTCGGCGATCTGACGGCCACGGGCGCGACCGGCGTTGATGAGCGCGACGTGGGCCGCGCGCTCTCCGAGGGCTTGCTCAACACCGACCACGATGGCCTTGGTGCAGATGATGCTGGAGTAATCGCCGAGGTTTGGACGCAGGGGGGCTGGGGATTCCATGCTAACTCCGGTGATGGGACAGCAGGACGATACACCAGACGCGACCACTGGTCTGTCCACCCAGCGAGCGGTCGTTGGGCTCGCTGGGGGTGCTGTGGATTCAATTGTTTTGCTTTCTTGGGACTGTTCTATCTGTGCGTCTCAGATGCGGTTGTTCAGCTCGATGACGTCATATGCGCCGCCGCGCAGCACAGACTCAATCTGCCGGCCCTTGAGCGCCCGGCCCGTGAGCTGCTCAAACGCGCCCTGAATCGCCCCCATGGTGAAGGTGAGGATGCGCGGCGAGCCCTGGGCCTCTCCGGCGGAGCAGAGGGTCTCCGACAAGTACACGCGGATGGCCGTGCCGTCCTCTTCGACCTTGGCGACGATACAAAGCCGTGTTCCCGACGCGCCGATCGCCGCGTTGAGGATCTCCGCGGTGTCCGCGAGCTTGAGGTCCTTCTGTCCGGCGAGGTGCGCGGTGAGCTGGCGACCCCGGGCGCGGCCCGCGGAGATGAGCGCGACGTGGGCCGCGCGTTCGCCAAGGGCCTGCTCAACGCCGACGACGATGGCCTTGGTGCAGACGATGCTGGCGAAGTCGCCAAGAACGGGACGAAGTGGGGGGCTGGAGGACGCTTCCATGCTGACTCCGAGTGAGGATGCGAGTGGACCATAGCACAGCCCAAGCGCTGATCTCGATCAGGATTGTTACATCTGCCTAACGCCGCTCGGGGGGCGGGCTGGGCGAGTCCAGCCCGCGGCGCGCTGTCAAGAGCTTGTGCTTTGCCCCGGGCGTCGGAACCCGGCGAGGCGGCCTGCGGTCGTCCCGAGAGACCTCAAACCCGAAGGACACTTATGGCCCGCCGCGACTCAAACCAACCGAACAATCTCAGCAACGTCGGCCTCATCCCCTTCCTCGGCCTGGTCTCGCTGCTGATCCCCATGCTGCTGATGAACGTGCAGCTCACGAAGCTCGCCGTCATCGACTCCAACGTGCCGAGCCTCTGCGCCGCGCCCTGCGTCCCGCCGAGCGGCCCCTCCCTCGGCCTCGTGCTCACCGTGAGCGGTCAAGGTTTGATGGTGAGCGGCGAAGATGTCACCCTCAACGGCGGCCTGCGCCTGCCCTGCGCCCCGGGCCCCTGCGCGCGACCGGACGACTACGACCTCAGCGGCCTCAGCGCCGTGCTGTCCGACCTCAAGTCCCGCCACCCCGAGGAGCGCGCCGTCACCTTGGCCGTCACCGACGAGGTGCCCTTTGAGCTGATGGTGTCCTTGTTTGACACCACCCGCGGCGCCCCCGACGCGCCCCTGTTCCCCGACCCCACGGTGAGCGCGCTGATCGGGGCGCTGTGAGGGGTGGGGCCTGAAGCGGGCGTACAAATGACGCTCTCGCGCGGACACACATTTGTCGCCGAACGGGCTGTGGTGTTTTGATCTCTGCGCGCTAAGCTCCAGAGCGCCCGGACCCCTGGAGTCGCGCCATGCCGCCCCTCAGCCGCCTCGCCCCGCTCCCGCTGATCACCCTGGTCATGGCCTGCGCCGAGCCGCCCGCGCCTCGGGACTCCGGCCCCTCGAACGACGACACGAGCGCCGAGGCCGACCCTTGGCCCGACCCGGCGGAGCTCCCCGACGCCGAGCTCTCCGTGGTCAGCGAGGACGGCGCGCTGCTGCTCTCTGGGGCGACGATCACCGTCGAGACCGCCGCCGCGGGCCTTGACTCGCCGCGCTGGGTCACCCTCACCCTCACCAATCGTGGCGACGAGGCCTTGGCGCTGTCCGACGCTGGGGCTTGGCTCTCCGGCGAGGGCTTCACCTGGGCCACGCCGCCCCCGGACACCCTGCCGCCGGCCCAGAGCGCCCGGGTCTCGCTGACCGTGAACGGCCTCGCGGCGACTGAAGAGACGGAGTGGCGCGGGGCGCTCACGATCCCCGGCCTCAGCGCGCCCTTTGAGCTGGGGCTCGTCGCGACGGTGCCTCGGCCGCTGCGCCTCGTCGTGGCCATCGAGGGCGGCGGCACGCTCACCAGCGACGACTATGGCGCCACCTGGGCGGAGCTGCCGCCGTTTGAGGGCGCTGAGGAGGCCCAGCGCGGCACCTTGGCCTGGGGGAACGGCCGCTTTCTGCGCACCTTCGCCGACGGCGGCGACTGGTCCGACCCCGGCGTCTACGCCACGAGCGCCCTGGGCGAAGACTGGACGATCTCCCTGGCCAGCGACGAGTTCTGGCCCTCGGAGTGCGCGTATGGCCTCGGCCTGTTCGCCTGCGCCCGCAGCGACGCCTTGAGCTGGTCGGCGACCGGCGGCGCCATCGTTCATGAGCAGACCGCCTGGCGAGACATGCTCATCGGCCTGATCTTCGACGGGGAACAATTTGTCGGCGTCGGCCGCGCCGGGCGCATCGTCACCAGCGACGACGGCCTCGCCTGGGACACCGAGGTCAACTACGAGGAGGAGGACTATCTGTGTGACGTGGCCTACGGCGATGGCCTCTGGGTCGCCGTGGGCGGTAACAACCGCCAGCTCGTCCTGGTGAGCGACGACCGTTTTGCCACCTGGACAGCGCAGGAGCTCACAGCGGGGAGCTACTACAGCCTCGCGAGCGTCGCCTACACAGACGGGATCTGGCTCATCTCTGGCAACGGAGGCAGCGCGCAGACCTTGTGGTCCTCTGCGGACGCCCTGACCTGGAGCACGGTCACCACGCCCTCTTGGACCACCTACGAGCTCCTCGGCGTCGCCGCAGGCTGGTTCTTCTCGACGGTGAACCCCCGCGGGGTCGGCGGGGAGCTGTACCGCAGCCGCGACGGGCTGAGCTGGGAGACGGTCCACACCCGGGCTGATGGCCTCGACCTGCACGCCTTCGCGGCGGAGGACCGATGACCCGCGCCGCTGTGCTCCTCAACGTATTCCTTGTCGCTTGCGCTGGGGCGGACTCCCCGCCGCCGGACAGCCTCGACCCCGCCGGTGGCGACAGCGTCCAAGACAGCGTCCCTGACGACAGCCTCAGCGACACCGCCCCCGACAGCGCGCCGCCCTGTGAGGCCGGGCTCACCGCGTCGATCGACGGGGTCAGCGTCGCCGCGCTCTCTTTTGGGGAGGCCCCGGCCCGAGGTGACGCGCTCACGCTCAGCCTCACCCTGCACAACGGCTGCGATGAGCGCCTCCGCCTGCTCGGCCACCCCGATGAGTGGGTGAGCGGCGCGGGCTTCTCCTTGGAGAGCCTGCCCCCCGTGCTCTTGGAGGCCCAGGCGTCCACGGCGGTCACGCTGCGTTTTGAGCCCGGCGTGGAGGGGCTCGCAGAAGGCGGCTTCACCCTGCCGTTTGACCACCCCGGCTCACCCCTCACGCTGCCTCTGAGCGCGACGGTCGGGGGGCCCCTCAGCTTGGTGATCGTCGGCGACGGCCGCCATGTGTTCACCACCCACGATTATGGTCAGACCGTCGCGTTTGATGGGTATGAGACGCTCACCGCCCACGGAGACAGCCTGCAGCGCGGCGTCTGCGCTGGGGACGGGCGTTTTGTGGCCGTGGGCGGCAACACCGATCGCCGCTGGTGGTCCAGCGAGGACGGCGTCTCGTGGGTCGCGTCGAGCGCCGCCGGGAGCCCCATCGGCGCCTGCGCCTTCGGCGACGGCCTGTTCGTCGGCTTTGACGGCCTGCCGCTGCGCTCCACAGACGGGCTGAGCTGGAGCGGCGGCGGCTACAGCCCCGGCGAGCACCTCCGGGCGATGACGTATGGCGGCGGCGCCTTCGTGGCCGTCGGCGACGCCGGGCGGGTAGTCGTCACCACCGACGGCATAAGTTGGTCGATCGACCAACAAATCTGCGACGAAGACCTCGGCGTCGTGGCTTACGGAGACGGGGTGCTCATCGTCGCCGGGTCGGCAGGGCGGATCGGCCGCAGCGACGACGGCGGGCTCACCTGGGCGCTGGACACCGTGGGTGATGGCGGCAACACCTGGCGGGGCCTCGTCTACGGCGACGGCGCGTTTGTGCTCGGCGACGGCGCGGAGCTCTACCGCTCCGAGGACGGCGAGCGCTGGGAGTATGTCAACGCCGTAGACGCCACGCCCATCGCCGCCTTGGGCGGCCTCTTGTTCGGGATGAGCGGACAGACGCTCGCCGTCTCTGAAGATGGGGGCTTCACCTGGAGCCCCACGATCACCAGCGCCGGGGGCCTCGGCCTCAGCCGCGCCGCGTTGGGAGCGCGCCTGTGAGAACTTTCCCCCACCTCGTGACCGTGTTGAGTCTCGGCCTCGCCGCCTGTGGTGACCCACCCACCACCGCCCCCGCGGACTGCGTGACGGACGAGGCCTTCTTCGCCGCCCAGGCCGCGCCCCTGCTCTCGGCCCAGTGTGTGACCTGCCACGTCGAGGGCGGCCTCGCCGGGGGCACACGCCATGTGCTCGTGCCGTTCGTGGACGACGCGGCCTTGGCCGAGAACATGGCCCGCCTCGGCGCCTTGGTGCGCGACACCGACGACGGCGCGGCCTTGCTGCTCCAGAAGCCGACGGGGCAGGTCCCCCACGTCGGCGGCGCGCGCTTCGACACGCTCTCCCCGGAGTACGCGGTCTTGCACGAGCTCGTCGCCCGGCTCGGCGAGCCCGGCGCCTGCGAGCACCCCGGCGAGGCCCCGCCGACCTGCGAAGACGGCGTGATCTACCCCGCCTCAGCGCCCCTGCGCCGCCTCACCGACGCCCAGGTCAAACACTCGATCATGGATCTGGTCGGCGTTGAGCTGCCCGATGGGCTGTTCCCCGCGACGACGTCGGGGCCCGAGTTCCGCACCTTCGCCAACAACAACACGGTCACCTCAGCGGGGGTCGAGGGCGTGATGTTGGCCGCCGAGCACGTCAGCGCGACCATGGACCTCGACACGCTCTGGGCCTGCGGCGCGGACGAGGCCGAGGCCGACTGCGCCCGGCGCTTCTTGTTGGACCTCGGCGAGCGCGCCTGGCGCCGCCCGCTCACCGCCGAGCAGGCCGCGCTCATCACCCGCTTCTTGGACGCCGGGGTCGAGCCCAGAGAGGCCGCGCAGATGGGCGTGGAGCTGATCTTCCAGGCGCCCTATTTTCTGTACCTCGACGCCACCCCCGGCGAGGCCGTCCCCGGCGGCGAACGTCTCGACGACTGGGCCATCGCCGCCCGGCTGTCCTACTTTTTGCTGGACACGACCCCGGATGAGACGCTCCGCGCCGCCGCCGCCGCCGGGCAGCTCCGCACCCGCGCCCAGGTGGCGGCCCAGGCCGAGCGCCTCGTCTCCGATCCCCGGGTGGTCCGCGCCGTGCTCAGCTTCCACCAAGACTGGCTGAACACCTGGCGTCTCGACAACGCCAGCCGCGACGCCACGCTCTACCCGACGTTTGACGATGAGACCATCGACGCCATGCGCACCGAGCTGGATCTGTTCGTCTCTGAAGTGGTCTGGAGCGGCGACGCCCGGTTTGAGACGCTGTTGTTCTCCGAGTGGACCTGGGTGAACGCGGAGCTGGCGGCGATCTACGGCCTGCCCGACCCCGGCGAGGGCTGGAGCCGCGCGCAGCTCGACCCCAGCCTGCGCCCCGGCGCCCTCACCCGCCTCGCCTTCTTGACCGGCCACGGCTACGCGGCGTCGTCGTCCCCGGTCAAGCGCGGGGCGTTCGTGTTGGAGGAGCTTCTGTGTCAGGAGCTCGCCCCGCCCCAAGACGTGAACATGGACCTGCCCGCCGAGTCCGAGGACGCGGAGACCATCCGCGAGCGGCTCCAGCAGCACTGGACCGACGCCTCCTGCGCCGGCTGTCACACCCGCATCGACCCTCTGGGCCTCTCCATGGAGCACTACGGCGCGACCGGCGAGTGGCGTGACCACTGGGAGAGCGGGATCCCCGTAGACGCGTCGGGCACCCTGGATGACCCCGCGGGCTCCTTCGACGGCGCGGCGGAGATGGTGGCGCTCATCGGCGGCGCCGAGCGCGCTCGGGCCTGCTATGTGACACGGTGGGCGGAGTACGCCTTGGGACGGGCCCACGAGGAGGCCGACGCCTGCTCGCTGCGTGTGGTTCAGCGGCGGTTTGAGGAGAGCGACGGCGACATTCGGGCCCTGCTCGTAGACCTCGCCGTCACCGACGCCTTCTTGATTCGCGCCACGCTGGAGGAGACCCCATGAGCCTCACCCGTCGCCGTCTGCTCGGCGGGGGCCTCGCCCTGCCGTTTCTGAGCCCCTTCCGCCCCTCCGCGCTGCGCGCCGCGCCTTTGCCCGCCGCCGCGCCCAAACGCCTGATCGTGGTGCATCTGCCCCAAGGCACCGTGCTGAGTGACCATGTGCCCACGGGCAGCGAGACCGACTTCACGCTGCCCTTCATCCTGGAGCCCCTCGCCGCGTTTCAGGACCGCATCATCACCATCGCCGGTCTCGACAACCTCATGCCGACCTACAACGAGGTCGGGAACGCCCACCAGAACGCGAACTTCACGCTGTACTCGGGACGACCGTTCTACGTGCAAGACTCCGACCTCTTGAGCCCCGGCGGTGAGACCGTCGAGCACACCCTCGCCCGGCGCATCTCGGCCACGACGCCGTACCTGCGCCTCGACTTCGCCATCGGCGGCGGCGAGACGTCGGATGGCATCTACAACCCCACCGAGGGCGCCTACTTCTGGGCCGGTCCCAACGACCCTGTCTCGTTCTTCAACGACCCGCTGATGACCCTCCTGCGCCTGTTCGGCGACGGCTCGGTCTCTCCGGCGGACGCTTGGGCCCAGCGCGCCCGGCGGGCGGCGGTGCTCGGCGGGGTGCTCCAGAGCTTCAAGACCTTACGCCGGGGGCTGGGCGGCGAAGACCGCGCCCGCCTCGACGCCCACGAAGAGAAGCTCCTAGAGCTTGAGAAACGTGTGGTGAACGGCACCGGGGAGTGCAGCGCGCCGACGCTTAGCCTCCCCTCAGGCTACCGCTTCGGCCAAGACGACGACGTGAGCGCGCCGCTGATGATTGAGCTCCTGGTCACGGCGATGTCCTGCGACCTCACCCGGGTGAGCACCCTGCACTTCGCGAACGGCCACGACCCCACCTTCCCTTGGCTCACCTCGGAGAACGGCGGGAAGCCCATCGTCGACACCAGCCAGTACGACAACTGGCACGCCGTCGTGCACGCCGACTACCAGCCGGGCATGGAGCACGTCTATCGTTGGTACCACGAGCAGCTCGCCACCTTGATCCAGCGCCTCCACGACACCCAAGACGCCGACGGCGACAACATGCTCGACACCACCTGCGTGCTCGCCATGAGCGAGTTCTCCAGCGGGCGCCACTGGAACAACGCCCTGCCGGCCCTGCTCGCGGGCAACGTCGGCCCGGCGACGACGGGGCGCTTCCTCAACTACATGAACGGCAGCGTCGAAGATCTGGAGGCCAAGAGCGGCTACCTCAACTCCGGCTTCAGCACGAACCAGCTCTTCACGAGCCTCCTGCGGGCCTTCGGCGGCGATGACGCGGGCTTCGGCTACAGCGACGAGACCACCCCGACCGGGGATCTTCCTGGGCTATTGGACGGTTAATCTTCGCCGTGTCGTCAAACATGCTGCGACACAGCAATGTCAACAACCTTGGACATTTATTTCTGGCGGACCCTGATCCCGCGCAGCGATCCTACGGAGGCCCCCAAGGAGTCTACGATGATCGTCACGCTGCTCGCCCTCCTCGCCTGCGTCCAGCCCACCGGTGACTTCGGCGCCGCTACGTTCTCGATCAACGAGCGTGTCCCTACGGTGATCAACGCGGGCTGGACGAGCGCAGAGGGCGGCGAGGCCTACGTGGAGTGGGGCTATGACGACCGCCTGATTCAGCGCAGCCAGCCGGTGACCGTCGAGGCGGGGGAGCAGTCCATCCGCCTCATCGGCCCGGCGGCGGGCTCACGGGTCTATGTGCGTGGGGTCGTCGAGACCGACGACGGCGACCGCCTGACGAGCGAGATCCACATCATCGACCTGCCCTTGGCCCCGGCCCAGATGGCGCGACTGTACGCGGACGGCGCGCCGTCCCTAGACGGATCCTTGCTGACGACGATCTTTATGATGGAGAGCCCCTGGGTGGTGCTGCTCGACAGCCTCGGCGAGCCCATCTGGTACTACCCGCTGCCCCCGCTCACCCCCACGACGTCTGTGCAGCCGACCCGCGACGGCGAGGGCATCCTCGTGCTCTTGGTGGAGCCGCCGAACAGCTCCAAGACCACCCGGGTGATGCGTGTCTCTTGGGACGGTGAGCTGCAAGGCACCTTAGAGCTCCCCGACGGCCACCATGATTTTCGTGAGCTGCCTGACGGTCGCATCGCCTGGCTCGACACCGAGGTGCGTGAGCTCTCCGTAGACGGCCAGCCCCAGCTCGTGATGGGGGACGTCATCCGCCTCAGCGAGTGGGACGAGGACACGAGCGTCACCAGCACAGAGCCCCCGCTGATCTCCCTGTTTGACGCCTTGCCCGCGCCGACGAACCTCTGCGAGCACCAAGCCCGCCCCGTCGAGCGCCAGGGTCAGCTCGTGCTCGACTGGACCCACACGAACAGCATCGACTACGATCCCGACACCGAGGAGCTGATCGTCCTCACCCATTTCTTAGACACCATCGTGAGCGTGCCCGTGACCGGCGGCGAGGCCAAGGTCATGGGCCGAATCTCCGGCTACAACACCCAGAACGGCGAGGCGCCCTTCTCCCACGCCCACAGCTCCATGCTGCGCAGCGATCACGCCCTGCTCTTCGACAACGGCCTGCACTACAGCCCGCCCCTGTCTCGCCTCGTGTCCATCTCCTGGGACGAGCGTGACCACAGCATCTGGGAGGACTGGTCGTTTGAGGACCCAAACGCCGGCGTGGTGCAGGTCCTCGGCGACGCCCAGCCCACGCCCTCCGGCGGCGCCTTGGCCTCGTACAGCACCCAAGGCCGCATCATCGAGGTCACCGAGCGCGGTGAGGTCGTGTGGACCCTTGAGTCCGAGGCCGGCGCGGGGCTCGGGCGCCTCCTGTGGGTAGACACGTTTTAGGCCCGATGATGTCCCTCCTGCTGCCGCTGCTCCTCGCCTGCGCGGGGCCTTCAGGAGATCTGGAGGCCGTCACCTTCACCGTCAACCCGCGGGTCACGACGGTGATCAACGCGGCCTGGACGAGCGCCGAGGGCGGTGAGGCGTTCTTGGAGTGGGGCCTCGACGACCGCCTGACCGAGCGTACCCAGTCGGCGCAAGTGGAGGCCGGTGAACACAAACTGCGCCTCATCGGCCCAGCGGCGGGGTCGCAGGTGTTTGTGCGGGCGGTCGTGGAGACCGACGACGGCGACCGCCTGACGAGCGCGGTGCACGTCCTGAACCTGCCCCTGGCCCCGGCGGGCATGGGCGCGGTGTACGCTGAAGGCGCGCCGTCCCAGACGGGCTCCTTGCTCACGACCATCATGAAGGAGCAGCCGTGGGTGGTGCTACTCAACACAGACGGCGAGCCCATCTGGTACTACGCCCTCCCCGGCCGCTCCATCACCACGGCGACCCAGCCCGCCCGCGACGGCGAGGGCCTGCTCGTGCTCGTGGTAGACCAGCAGGGCCCCAAGAAGGTGGTCCAGGTGATCCGTGTCTCTTGGGACGGCGAGCTCGTCGGCGCCATGGAGATCCCCGATGGCCACCACGACTTTCGTGAGCTGCCCGACGGCCGCATCGCCTGGGTCCAGCCCGAGCTGCGTGAGCTGATCGTAGACGGCGAGCCCATGATCGTGATGGGTGACAACCTCCGCCTGAGCGCCTGGGGCGAAGACGCCTCAGCCACGCCCACGGAGCCGCCCCTGCTCTCGCTCTTCGACGCCTTGCCCCCGCCAGGGAACCTCTGCGACCACCACGCGCGCCCCACAGAGTTCAACGGCGATCTGGTGCTCGACTGGTCCCACATCAACAGCATCGACTACGATCCCGACACAGACGAGCTGATCCTCCTCGCCCACTTCGTCGACACCCTCGTGAGCGTGCCCGTGACCGGCGGCGAGGCCAAGGTGGTCAGCACAGTCGCGGGCTACACGACCGAAGACGGCGAGCTGCCCTTCTCCCACGCCCACAGCTCCATGATGCGCAGCGACCACGCCCTGCTCTTCGACAACGGCCTACACTACGTCCCGCCCCTGTCCCGCCTCGTCTCCCTCTCCTGGGACGAGCACGACCAGACCCTCTGGGAGGACTGGTCCTACGAGGACCCCGACGCCGGCGTCGTTCAGGTCCTCGGCGACGCCCAGCCCACCCCCCAAGGCGGCGCCTTGGCCTCCTACAGCACCCACGGCCGCATCATCGAGGTGACCGAGCGCGGCGAGGTGCTGTGGACGCTGGAGACGGAGGCGGGGGCCGGGTTCGGGCGGTTGAGGTGGATGGAGGGGTTTTAGGGTGACGCTCAATACACCGCAAAGTCATCCGTCGCCGCCATGATCTCCTCCACCGTCGTCTCCCCGCGCCCCAGCTTCTTGATGCCGTAGTCCCGCAGGGTCAACATCCCATCATTGAGCGCCTCTCGCTTCACCTCTTGGCTCGGGGCGCCGGTGGCGACGAGCTTGCCCAGGCGTGGCGTCATCGGCATCACCTCCATCAGGCCGGTGCGGCCTTTGTAGCCGGTGCCGCGGCAGCGCACGCAGCCTTTGCCGACCTTCACCTTGAGGCGTTTGCCGTCCGCGCCGTTGATGCCCAAGGCCAGGGCCTGCTCTTCGCTGATCCAGTCGTCTGTGGCGCAGTGGGGGCAGATCTTGCGCACGAGGCGCTGGGCGATGACGCCAAGCAGCACGGAGCTGAGCAGGTAGGGCTGCACGCCGAGGTCGATCATGCGGGTGACGGCGCTGGGCGCGTCGTTTGTGTGCAGTGTGGTGATCACGAGGTGGCCGGTGAGGGCGGCCTGCACGGCGGACTGGGCCGTCTCCGGGTCGCGCACCTCGCCGATCATGATCACGTCGGGGTCTTGGCGTAAGACGTGGCGAATGGCGGCGGCGTAGTCAAAGCCGATGGCCCGGTGGATGGGCATCTGGTTGAACGCCTCGTGCACCATCTCGATGGGGTCCTCGATGGTGCAGATGTTGAGGCGCGGCGAGGCGATGTGCTGGAGCGTGCTGTAGAGGGTCGTCGTCTTGCCCGAGCCCGTGGGGCCGGTGACGAGGATGAGGCCCGTCGAGGCGTTGATAAACCGCTCGTAGAGGATCAGCTCGCGGCGGAAGAAGCCCAAGGCGCCTAAGTCTTGGAGGAGCACGCCGGGGTCAAACACACGAATGACCATCTTCTCGCCGAAGGCCGTGGGCACCGTCGAGACACGAAGCTCGATCTCTTGGTCGCGGAAGGACGTCTTAAAGCGGCCGTCTTGGGGGCGGCGGCGCTCGGCGATGTCCATGCGGCTCAGGGTCTTGATGCGGGAGATGATCGCCGGGAACACGAGCTTGGGCAGGCGGTGGATCGTGTGCAATACGCCGTCGATGCGCAGGCGAACGGTGGCCTCGTCACGTTTGGGCTCGATGTGGATGTCGGACGCGCGGTGGTCGAAGGCGTAGTTGAGGATGTACCAGACGGCCTGGACGACGGGCTGCTCGGCGCCGTCCATCTCGTGAACGCCGCGGAGCTGGGTGAGCTGCTCGAGGTTGCCCAGATCGGGCAGGTTGGAGCCAAAATCACGCTCGGCCTCACGCATCGAGCGGCGGAAGCCGTGAAACTCGGCGATGATCTGGATGAGCGTGCTCTTGAGCGTCATCACCGGGCGGATACGCTTCTGTTTGAAGAGCGTGATCTGCTCCAAGACCTCGCGGTTCCAGGGGTCGGCCATGGCCACGGTGAGCTGCTCGGGGGTCTCCTCGATGGCGATGACGAGGTGGCGCTCGGAGAAGGGGCCGCCGAAGGACTCGGTGACGAGCTTAAAGTCGAGCTGCAAAGGGTCGATCTCGACGAAGCGCAGGCCGAGCTCGATGGCGATGAGGCGGGTGATCACCCGCTCGGTGACGAGGCCCTCTTCTGCTTCGGTCGTCTGGCTGCGGAAACGGAACGAGGCGACCACCTCGATCTCCGAGACCTTGTACGTCACCCGGCGTTTGCCGAGCAGGCGGCGCAGCTCGGCGCGTTTGTCGAGCATGATGTGACGCGCCTGGTCGTCACCTCGGTTCAGCACGTCTTTTTTCTGCCCCTCGTGGATGAGCCCACGGCTGAGCAGCACGTCGAGGATCCAGATCAGGCGCTCACGGTCAAACATGGGGCGTCATTCCGACCGGCGCGCGACGCGGTCGGCGGTGTGAAGTGCGAAGGTGATCACCTCCTGAAAGTGGGCCGTGGCCTGGGCCAAGGCCGCGAAGATCTCCTCCTCGCTGCGGCTCGCGCCTTCGCCTTTGGCCAGGGCCTGGGCGAGGGCGGCGGTGGCCAAGGTCTCGGCGTTCTGCAAGAACCCCGCGGCGTTCAAGGCGGCGAGGCCGACGGCCTGGGCGATGGTCCCGGCGCAGATGGCGCCCGCGGCGGTGTGATGGTGGTCCATCACGTCGTCGCTGGCGGCGGTGAGCGCGTCGTTTGACGGCAGCGTGTCTTGGCCCTCGGCGTCGTGCTGCACGGCGTCCTCGGGGTGCTGGCTCGCGGCGTCGCTGTTCATGACGTCTCCTTCGTGGCGAGGCCCGTCGAGGCCGTGTCGAGCCCGTAGAGCAGCGCCACGCCTTGGGTGGTGGCGGCCTGGGCGTTGAGGAAGGCCTGCTGCTGGGCGCTGACGGCGTTCTGGTAGCTGATGCCTGCGGACTGGGTGAGGCTCACCAAGACGTCGCCGAGCGCCGCGTGGGTCCGCGAGCGCGCCGCGTCGGTGATCTGGTCGTTGACGGAGGTGGGGAAGGCCATGCCGTTGACCTCGAAGGGGAGGGAGGGGGAGGGCGGGCGCCCGTCACCGAGCGCCCCCACATTGTGCCACCACGCCGGGCCGGAGTCACCCCGCGGCCGCCGATCCGTGGCATCCTTGGGGCCTGCCCCCGAGGTTCGATGCGCCTGCGCCGCCTGCTGTTCGCCCTGCTCCCGCTGCTCGTGCTGATCGTCGGCGCGGAGTCCCTCGCGCGGCGCCTGGAGCCCGTCGCCGGGCCGACGCCGATGATGGTGCCGCACCCCACACGCATCTGGGGGCTCTCGCCGGGGCAGTACCGCATGGAGGGCGTCACCGTGGAGATGGACGCCGACGGGATGCGGGTGGTGCCGCCGTCCGCCGCGCCGCGCCGGGTGCTCACCGTCGGGGACTCGTCGATCTTCGGCCACGGCCTGCCCAACGAGGGCACCTTACACCTGCAGCTCGCCCGCGCGCTCTCGACCCGGGGCGTCGAGGCTGAGGTGCTCTGCGGAGGGGTGCCCGGCTATTCCACGGAGCAGACGCTGAAGTTGATGGAGGAGTGGGGCTGGGCCAAGGCGCCGAGCCTCGTGATCCTGGGCGGCATGTGGTCCGACGCCCAGGCCGAACAGTTCATCGACCGTGTGTGGTTGGCGCACCTCGCCAGCCCCCGAGGCCGCCTGGAGGGGCTCGTCGCCAAGAGCGCGGTGTACCGATCTGTGCGACGTCGGCTCAAGCCCGAGCTCCCCGAGGCCCTGCCCGTGGGCTGGGTGCGTGAGCCGACCCCCCAGCGCCACCCCCGGGTGAGCCCTGAAGACTACGCCGAGAACCTCGAACGTCTCGCCGCCGAGGCCCGGTCCCGAGACGTCGGCCTCGCCGTGCTCACGCCTTGCCACCGCCAGCGCCTGCGCGGCACCCCGGCGCCCTGGGATCGGTACGCCCAGGCCATGCGGGCCTTCGCCACCACACACAGTCTCCCCTATGTAGACGCCTGCGAGGTGATGCGGGAGTCGGGCCTCACGCCGGATGAGCTCTTTTTGGACGCGCTGCACCCCACCGCCGAGGCCAACCGCCGTTATGCGGAGGCGCTCAGCTCAGCCTTGGTGCAGTCGGGCTGGCCCGAGGCGCGGCTCTTGCCCTGAGGGGCGCGGCGCTTATCGCTTGGGTCAGCGGCGGCGTCTGCCTTCGCCGCCGTGTCCACCCTCCTCCTCGGATCGCCAGTGTCCCTCTACGGTCTCACCCAAGGCGTCGGCCCCAGCGGCTTCGGCTACAACTCAACGGCTGAAGACGTCACCGCCGGGTTAAACCTCGCCGGGCGCACGTACCTCGTCACGGGCTGCGGCTCGGGTTTGGGCACCGAGACCCTGCGGGTGCTGCGCCTTCGGGGCGCGCGGGTGCTCACCTCGGCGCGCAGCGTAGCGAGCGCCCAGGCGGCGATCAACCTCACCCAAGGCCCCGGCGAGGCCATCCCCGTGGCCTGTGAGCTGGCCGAGCCCGCCTCTGTGCGCGCGGCGGTGGCTGAGGTCAAGCGCCTCGGCTTCCCCTTGGACGGCATCATCGCCAACGCGGGCATCATGGCCCTGCCCCACCGCCAGCTCAAGCACGGCGTCGAGGAGCAGCTCTTCACCAACCACGTCGGGCATTTTTTGCTCGTCACCGGCCTGCTCGGGCAGCTCACCCCCGCCGGGCGGGTGACGATGTTGTCCAGCGCCGCGCACAAGGGCACCTACCCCGAGGGCGTGCGCCTCGACGACTGGGCCGCCGAGCGCGGCTACACCGCCTGGGGCGCCTACGGTCAGTCCAAGCTGTGTAATCTTCTCTTCGCCCGCCATCTGAGTCGGGTGGTTTTACAAGGCGCACAGACGGCCAACGCGCTTCACCCCGGCGTGATCGCCACAAACCTGGGGCGTCACATGCCCAACTTCGCCACGACGATCATGGGCGCGGTCGGCCCGGCCTTGGTGCTCAAGACGATCCCCCAAGGCGCGGCGACCCAGCTCTACGTCGCCACCCATGACGCCACGGCGAGCGCCCGAGGGCTGTATTTCGCCGACAACAACATCACCCGGCCCAGCCGCTTCGGCGAAGACGACGCCTTGGCCGCGGCGGTGTGGAAACGCACTGAAGAGCTGGTCGCGACGCTCTGAGCCTGAGCAGAGCGGGCCTCATCGGCGGTAGAGTCCTGTTTGGCGCCATTCAGGCGCGAAGGAGGACTGCTGATGAGCGCTCGATGGACATGGCTTGGCGTCATCATGACGCTGGCTTTGGCCTGTGGTGACACCGCGCAAGTGGACGACATCCTGGCCTTGGAAGGGGACGCCGTGAGCGGCGAGGAGGTCTTCAGCGCGAACTGCGCGAGCTGCCACGGGGTAGACGGGACCGGCGGCTCCGGGCCCAACCTCGTCGCCGAGGCTGGCGAAGACGACGCGGAGTGGGTCGAGGTCATCCTCGGCGGCGAAGACTCCATGCCGGCCTTCGTGGACGTGCTCACCGACCAAGAGATCGCCGACGTTCTGGCTTGGCTGAAGAGCTGACCTGAGCGGCGGAGGCGCTCACGCGGGTCGGTCAACACCCGGCCCGCGTGAGGTCTTGTGGCGAGGCGGGCGGGCGAGGAGCCAGGATCCGGCTATGATCTGGGCCAGCTTCTCTGCTCTTGGTTCAAAGAGCCTCCCAGAACGGCCGCTGAGTCATTTTGGTCGAGCGGGGGCGCTGGCCCTCAGTACACCCACAGCGACTGCCACACATGCACGTTGGGCCCGCCGTAACCCTCCAGATAGCCGGGGTACTGGGAGGCGCTGCCGTACTGAACGAGGGGGACTACCTGCATCCACCAACAGTTGGCGCCCTCGTCTAGGTCTACGTCGCTCGACATCGCGTAGACCCCGTGCTTGACGTAGTAGCTGTCGTGCAGGCCGTTAAAGCCGTTGCAGGTCGTGGACTCTTCGCCGTCGATGAGCGTGTAATCCGAGCCGTTGGTGGAGTCGGTGAAGGGGTTGTGCTGCTGACTCCACACGGTGAAGTGTGCCCGAGCCGCGGCGCCGGTGGTCCAGGTGCCGGAGTTGCCCACCTCAAAGCGGAAGGTCCACACCCCGGCGCGGGCGAAGTCGTCCAGGTCAGTGAGCTGGGTGAAGTTGTCGTCGCTGGCGCTGCCGACCTGGGTGTAGCTTCCGCTGGAGAACCAGTAGGGGTAGAGCGCGCTCTCGATCTTGGTCCAGCCGCCGCCGTCCCGGGTCATGTCACAATACGCCTGCCAGGCGTCGCTCGTGTCGCCGTCGCCGTCCGGGTCAACCCAATACAGTCCATCGGCGCTCGACGGGCTGGCGCTGAGGATCTCGGCGCAGGTCTGGCCCGCTGAGGCCTTCGTGGAGCCGCAGCTCCACACGCTCGGATCGCTGTCGAGGCAGTCGGGGCCGCCGCTCTCGGCCCAAGAGGCGTAGCCGTCGCCGTCGGCGTCAAAGTCGTCGTCTCCGGCGCAGTCGGCGTCTACGCCGTCGTAGAACACCTCGGTCTCAGCGGGGTTGACGTCGGCGTCGGAGTCATCACAGTCGGAGCTGTCGGTGGTGTAGCCGCTCGGCGCCTCGCAGCCGCCTAAGGTGGCCCCGCTCACGGCGCCGTATCCGTCACGATCGCCGTCGAGGTGGTAGGTGATCGTGGCCGGGCCGTCTGGGTCTTCGGTGTCGATGAGCCCGTCGCAGTCGTTGTCCAGCTCGTCGCAGACCTCCTCCGCGTCGGGGTTCACGTCGTCCCGGGCGTCGTCGCAGTCCGTGGTGTCGGCGACGTAGCCCGCGGGCGCGGCGCAGGCGATCTGGGTGAACCGGGCCGAGCCGAAGCCGTCGCCGTCGTAGTCGATGGCCCAGGTGCCCGCGTCGACGGCCTCGTCCTCGTCTACGGATCCGTCACAGTCTTCGTCCCCGCCGCCGCAGACCTCGTCCGCCTCGGGGTTGGCCTGGGCGTCGGCGTCGTCGCAGTCTGTAGAGCTTGGGACGTAGCCCTCGGGGGCCTCGCAGGCCCGGGTGTCAAAGTCGAGGTCGCCGAAGCCGTCGCCGTCGGCGTCTTGGTAGTAGGTCTCGGCGTCGATGGACTCGGGCTCATCGACGCTGCCGTCGCAGTCGTTGTCGAGGCCGTCGCAGCGCTCATCGGCGCTGGGGCTCACCGTGGCGTCGCCGTCGTCACAGTCCCGGGCGTCGGCGACGAGGCCGCTCTCGCCGTCGCAGCGCTCAGACGCCGTCGTTGGGTCGCCGTAGCCGTCGCCGTCGAGATCGTTGTACCAGGTGTCGCCGACGGCCTCGTCGATGGCGCCGTCGCAGTTGTTGTCTAAGCCGTCGCAGCGCTCCGTGGCGCTTGGAGAGACGTCGTCGTCGGTGTCGTCGCAGTCTTCAGCCTGGACGTGGCCGTCGCCGTCGAGGTCGTCGTCGGGGGTCGCGGGGTCGCAGTCGTCGTCTACGCCGTTGTAGGCGGTCTCGGAGGCGCCGGGGGAGACGGCGCTGTCCTCGTCGTCGCAGTCCTCAGCGCCCGCGAAGCCGTCGCCGTCGATGTCGAAGGGGCCGGTGTCCTCGGGGACGGCGCTCTCAAACACCTCATCTTTGTCTTCGCTGCGGCAGGCGGCGAGGGTCAGGGCGAGGGTGAGGGTGGTCAGGGTGCGCATGGGGGCCTTCTTGGTCGAGGGGGGACCCTCAAGATAACGCGAAGGTCGGGGAATCTTTGGATTCGGTGCCCGTACCGGGGGCTGAATCCTGCTAACCAAGGCCCCATGTCCACCGAGATGACCGCGCTGCTCACGCTCTACCGCGACCGGGTGCACCGGCTCGCCCGGGCCTGGCTGCCCGATGAGCAAGAGGCCGCGGAGATCGCCCAGGAGGCCCTCGTGCGCGCCTGGAGAAACCAAGACCGCTACGATCAAGGCCAGCCGTTTTACCCTTGGCTGCGCACGATCACGAAGAACGCCTGCCGCGACGCCTTGGCCCGCGGCCGACACCGCGCCGCGCCGGGCCTCGACAGCGAGCGTCTCCAGAGCCTCGGCCCGAGCCCCCTGGAGCGCCTCTCGGCCCGGGAGGCTGAAGAGGCCGTGAAGGCCGCCTTGTTGACCCTGCCCGAGCCCGCCCGAGAGATCCTCATCATGCGTCATTACGAAGACCTGAGCTACGCCGAGATCGCCGAGTCTCTGGGGGTGCCCGAAGGCACCGTGATGTCTCGTCTGTTCCGCGCCCGCCGCGCGCTCACCGCCGCCCTTCGTGGCCAAGACCTGGGAGCCCCCAATGCGCAGCCCTGAGCCCAGCCCCTCGCTGAGCGAAGATCGCCTCGCCGAGCTGATGGTGAAGGTGGTGGACGAGGTGGCGAGCCCCGCCGAGCGTGAGGAGCTCATGTCGTACCTCGTGTCTCACCCCGACGAGCGCGCCGAGCTCGACGCCCAGCGGGCCCTGCGCGCCGTCACCCGCGGCTGGGGCGCGCGGTTAGAGGCCGACCTCCGGGCGCACCAAGGCGCGCGGTGGCAGCTCACCGCCCAGCGTGTGGGCCTCGCCTTGCTGCTCGGCGGCCTCGCCCTGCTCCTGGGCTTTGGGCTCGTCGAGGCCACCTTAGACGCCGGGGCGCCCTGGCCGCTGCGGCTGGGCGTCGGCGCCATCGCCGGCGGCCTCGTGCTCAGCTTGGGAGGCCTCGCCGCCCAGCGCCTCAACCACCACGATCCTTACGACGACGTCAACCTCTAGGCCCTCACGCCTAGCCCGGAGCGAGCCATGTCCAGCGCCATCACCCACCAGGCCGACCTCAAGAACCGCCCCAGCGACGGCCTCCTCTTGGTCACCACGCCCACCCTGCCGGGGTTTCGGGTGCTGCGGGTCATCGGGCTCGTGCGGGGCAACACGATCCGCACCCGCCACGTCGGGAACGACATCGTCGCCGCCCTACGAAACCTCGTCGGAGGCGAGATCCCCGAGTACACGAAGCTCATGGGGGAGTCCCGTGAGCAGGCCCTCGACCGGATGCGCGCCGAGGCCTTGGCCCGGGGGGCGAACGCCATCCTCGGCGTACAGTTCACGACGGCGATGGTGATGGCCGGCGCGGCGGAGATGCTCGCTTATGGCACGGCCGTCGTGGTCGAGCCGGAGTAGGCGCGCTCACTCAGATCCGCCGCAACATCACCTCTTGGATGCGGTGATCTTCACCCTTCTTGAGGATGAGGGTCGCCCGCTCCCGGGTGGGCAAGATGTTGCGCTTGAGGTTGACCTCGTTGATCTCCCGCCAGAGCTTCCGCGCCTCGTGCTCGGCCTCCTCGTCGGTGAGCGCGGCGTAGCGGTGAAAGTAGGCCCCCGGCGACTGAAAGGCCGTGTCCCGCAGGCGCAAGAAGCGGTGAACGTACCAGTGGCGCAGGTCGGCGATCTCCGCGTCGAGGTAGATCGAGAAGTCGAAGAAGTCGGCCACAAACGCCCGGCCTGGCTGAGCGCCATGCTGGAGCACGTTGAGGCCCTCGATGATCACGATGTCCGGGCGCCGCAGCACGATGCGCTCGTCCGGCACGATGTCGTAGCGGGCGTGGCTGTAGACCGGGCAGGAGACCTCGTCCAAGCCCGCCTTGAGCTGGGAGGTGAAACGTAAGAGCGCGGCGCGGTCGTAGCTCTCGGGGAACCCTTTGCGCCGCATGAGGCCCCGGCGCTCCAGCTCAGCGTTGGGGTACAAGAAGCCGTCGGTCGTGACCAGGTCCACCCGGGGGCTGTTCGGCCAGCGCGCCAGCAGCGCCTGGAGCACACGCGCCGTGGTGGACTTGCCCGCGGAGACGCTCCCGGCGAGGCCGATCAAGAACGGCGCCCGGGGGGCCTCGGGGTCACCCAAGAAGGTCGCCGTGACCCGGTGCAGCTCTTGAACGGCGGAGACGTAGAGGTTCAAGAGCCGGGTGAGCGGCAGGTAGACGTCCTCGACCTCCTCCGGGGTGATCTCCTCGTTGATGCCGCGCAGGGCGTCCAGCTCGACGGCGCTCAGCGTCATGGGGGCGTCGGCGCGCAGCGCCCGCCAGGCGTCACGATCCAGCCGCATGTAGGGAGAGTGAGGGATGGATCGCTCCGGAGGTGACGAAAACCGGCCACCTCTACCCTACGGCGAGCGGATCGGCCAGGGCCGGGGCCAGGGACGGCGGGCGACGCGCCGGTCGCGCCTCGGCGGGAGGGCGGCGGCGCGCGCCAACATCGGCTCTGGACAGGTCAAGCCCTGATCTTGAGAGGATCACCCCGGGCGCAGCCTAGGCGGCGGCGACTGGGCCCTGCGCTCGGACAGGTCCGCGGGCGCGGCGAAGAAATGGGCTTGCGTTCTAGCGGGAGTCCGCGTCAGAATCTCGTCAACCACCCAAGCCCCCGAGTCCAAGATGGCACCCCGCACATGCGCCCTGCTTCTGCTTTGTACGATGTCCCTCGCCTGCCGCTCCAAGGATGACGAGCCCTTGGACAGCGAGCCCATCGGCCCTGAAGACACCGCCGACACCGAGGTCGATGAAGACATCGACAACACCTACGAGATCTGCGAAGACACCACCTGGTCCGGTGAGGTCGTCGTCGGCGCGGTCTATTACGTCTGCAAGACGGCCACGCTGACCATCGAGCCCGGCGCCACCATCGCGTTTAAGCCGGGCAGCGGCCTCGTCGTGGACGGCGTGCTCAAGGCGGACGGCACCGCCGAGGCGCCGATCACCTTCAAGATCAACTACAGCATCTCCGGCTCCAACTACGGCGTGTCCATCGGCGGCGAGGGCGACCTGTCCTCGCTGAGCTTCGCCTCGTTCACGAGCATCGACCTGCGCCTGGAGGGCCGCGCCACGGCTGGGGTGAGCGACCTGAGCCTCTCCGACTCCACGCTGGGCGTGTACTCCCGCGACGCTGAGTTCTCCGTGAGCCGGGTGAGCTTCGCCGACAACCAGCGCGACGATCAGTCGGGCCTCATCGCCCGCGACCTGCCCTTGCTCAACGTCTCCGACTCCAGCTTCGACAAGGTCAACGTCGGCATCCTGTTTGACGGCGTGCAGGACGAGGCGGCGCTCAACGTCTCAAACGTCACCTTCACCGACAGCCGCGACGCGCTCTATGTGGGCAGCGTCGGCAAATACAAACACAGCGTCACCGCGACGGGCATGACCGTCAACAACAGCTCCAGCCATGCGCTCTTGTTCTACAACGCCGATGTGACGCTCAATGAGGTGTCGATCACCGACACCAACGGCTACGCCATCTATGGTGACCTCGCCTCCAAGGTGGCGCTGAACGGCGTAGACGTCAACACCACGACGGGGGTGAGCGTCTACGTCATCGGCTCGATTGAGGCCGACGGGCTGAGCGTCCGCAACTCCGAGACCAGCGGCGTGTACGGCGGCAAGAAGGGCTCGACCCTGCGCAACACGACCGTAGACAACGTGCAGGGCTACGCGATCTACGCCACGGGGGATCTCACCGTGGCCGACTCCAAGGTGAGCAACACCACGAGCACCTCGATCTACGCCGTGCGCGGCAACCTCACCGTCACCGGCAGCGAGGTGAGCGACAGCCTCGGCACGGGCATTTATGCCACTTATGGCGACGTGATCGTGCGGGATACGCTCTTGGAGCGCCTCGACAGCCACGGCGTCTACGCCTCCACGGCGAGCATCACCGTCTCCGACATCACCGTGCGTGACATTCGTGGCACCGCGGTCTACGCCTACCGCTCCCACCTTATCGTCGAGCCGGGGACGGTGGGTGTGCTCATCGAGAACGTAGACGGCAGCGGGCTTTATTCTACGGACGGCAGCATCGTCGCCGAGAACGTCACGATCACGAACCTTCGTGGCACGGCGGTCTACGGCTATTATGGCGACGTCAACCTCAAGAACGCCCAGATCTCCTCGGTGATTGGCACGGCGGTCTACGGGTACTTTGGCGACGTCACGGTCTCCGACGTTCACATCAGCGACGTGTACGGGACGGGCATCTACTCCTACCGCGCCGACATGAACGTCACCCCTGGCGACACCGGCGTCACCGTCACCAACGCCGAGACCTATGGTCTGTACACCTACACCGGGGACATGGTCGCCGAGGGCTTCACCATCACCAACACCCGGAACACCGGCGTGCTCGTGAGTTATGGCGACCTCACCGTGAAAGACTGTGAGGTCTCCGGCTCGGGAAGTTACGGGATTTATGGCCAAGAAGGAGACCTCAGCGTCTCTGGCTGCGTGATCAGCGACGTGTTCAACGGCGGCCTCTTGCACTCCAAGGGGGATCAGGCGACGGTGACCGACGTGGACATCACCGACGCGGGCACCTACGGCGTCTATGTCAGCCGCGCGAACGCCACGATCAGCGGCGTCACGGTGACGAACGCGGGCAGCCAAGGGATCTACGTCGGCGATGGCGACGGGGACATCACCGACGTCATGGTGAGCGGCGCGGGGAGCTCCGGCGTGCAGGTCTCGACGGGTGATCTCTCCCTCTCCGACGCGACCATCGGGAACGTCTCTGGAGACGCGGTGTATGTCAGCGACGGGGACGCGCTGATCTCGGATCTGCAGGTCGTCGATCTCTCCTCGGGTCAAGATGAGGCGAGCGCGGGGGGCAGCGGCATCGACGTCCGGGGCCGCGCCTTGGTCTCCAACACCCTCATCGACAAGGCCGAAGGTTACGGCCTCTACGCCGAGTCCGCTGAGGTGAGCTACACCACCATCTCCAACGGCGTCGATCGTGGCGTGTCGATCTACGGCAACGACGCCTCCAGCATCACCTTCAGCGACGTCATCGACAACGGCAGCTACGGCGTCGTCGGCGTCACGAAAGGCACAAACGGCCTGCAGATCAGCAAGTCGAACATCACCGGAAACTACGAGTACGGCGTGTATTACGCCCAGCTCATGGACGGCTGTTATGTGGCCGACAACTACAACCTCACCGGCGTAGACACGACGTCTGGCGGCAGCATCGACGCCAGCTTCACGACGAAGGGCACACAGTTCAACTACCTGGACTCGGTGACCAGCCCCGCCTCGTCAGAGGTCTCCGGCACCGGCCCCACCAGCGGCTCCTGAGGCCGCGCTCCGCCGCCGCGTCGTGGGCTCAGCCTCACGGCGCGGCAGCGCTCGTCTTTTCCCTCTGACACCCCCACGCTCCAACGATGGAGAGGCCCCATGACCCTGCCCATTCGCTTCAACATGACGATCTTGCTGGCCTTGGCCACCTTGGCCTGCCGGTCCAAGGATGAGGTCTTAGACACCGCAGACACCAACATCGACGGCCCCGAGGACACCGCGGACACGGCGGTAGACGATGACCTCGACAACACCTACGAGATCTGCGAAGACATCACCTGGTCCGGTGAGGTGATCGTCGGCGCGCTGTATTATGTCTGCCCCACGGCGACCTTGACCATCGCCGCGAACACCCAAGTGAAGTTTATGCCCAGCGCGGGGCTCGTCGTAGACGGCACCCTGAAGCTGGAGGGCGGCGACGGCTCCCCGGTGGTGTTCACCACCAACTACAGCTCCACGGCGGGCAACTACGGGGTGTATGTCGGCGGCACCGGCGACAAGTCCACCCTGCAGTACGCGACCTTTGAGCACATCAACCTGCGCTTAGAGGGCGGGGCGGCGACGGCGCTCACCAACAGCGCGTTCTCCGACGCCACCCTGGAGATCTACACCCGGGACGCGCCGTTCACCGTAGACGCCTGCACCTTCACCGACAACCAGCGCGACAACCAGTACGGCATCGTCGCCCGGGACCTGCCGCTCCTCGACGTGGTGAACAGCACCTTTGACAAGGTCTACGTCGGCGTCGGGTTTGACGGTGTGCAGGACGAGTCGGCGCTCTCTGTGGCGGACACGACCTTCAACGAGGTTCGCCACGCGCTCTATGTGGGCAGCATCGGCGAGTATCTGCACACGGTCACCGGCACCAACCTCACGATCACCAGCACCTCGTCTCACGGGATGATGCTGTACAGCGCGGCGTCGAGCTTCACGAACCTCAACATCAGCGACTCGACGGGCTATGGCCTGTACTCGGATGTGCGCTCGACCTTGGCCCTGGACAACAGCTCCGTCAAGAACTCCGACTCCATCTGTGTGTACGCTGAGGGGTCGTTGACGGCGACGGGGCTCATCGCCGAGGGCTGCGGCGGCAGCGGCGTCTACGCGGGCAAGAAGGGCTCGACGATGACGGGCAGCAGCGTCACCGGGGCGGTCGGCTATGGTGTCTACGCCTATGGTGACCTCACCCTGGACAGCAGCTCGGTCTCTGGCGCGTCAAACACCGGCGTCTATGTGTATTATGGTGACCTCGCCCTGAGCGGCGTGACCTTGTCTGGAAACGGCGGCACCGGCGCCTACGCCCAGCAGGGAACGCTCACCGTGGAGGCCTCCGAGGTGGTGGGCAACACGGCCCAGGGGGTGCAGACCTACTACGGTGATCTCACCGTGCTGGACTCCAACATCTCGGGCAACAACGGCTCGGCGGTCTACGCCGATCACGGTGACGTCGAGGTGCGGCGCAGCACCATCGAAGACACCGAAGGGTACGCGATCTACGCCAGCACGGCGACCATCGTGGCGTCTGAGGTCACGATCAAAGACATCCGGAACTACGGCATCTACGGCTACCGCAGCTCCGTCGTCTTGGACGACGCCACCTTGGACAACGTCGAGGGCGTGAGCGTCTACACCGTGGACGGCGACCTCACCGCCACGAACGTCGACATCCGCAACTCCCGCTCCCACGGCATGTACGCCTATTATGGCGACCTCACGGTCACCAACGCCATCTTGGAGAACATTCGCGAGGGCGGACTGTACAGCTACTACGGCGATCTGACGGTCACCGACGCGACCTTGACGACGATCTACGGCCAAGGCATCTACGCCTACCGTGGGAACCTGATCGTGAACGCTGGCGTGACGGGCACGACGCTTTATGACGTCGGCTTCAACGCGCTGTACAGCTACTACGGCGACCTGACGGCCACGGGCGTCAAGATCGACAAGGTCGGCCAGAGCGGCGTGTTGACCTACTACGGCGACACGACGGTCAGCGGCGTCACGGTGAACGACGCCGGGACCTACGGCGTGTTTGATCAGGACGGCACGCTCACGATGAGCGACAGCACGGTGACCAACACGGTCAACGTCGGCGTGTACCTGAACCTGGGTGAGCTGGCCACGGTCACAAACTCCACCGTAGACACCACGGGCTCAACGGGCGTGTATGTCTACCAGGGGGATCTCATCATCACCGACACCGACGTCTCCAACTCCGGCAGCGTCGGCGTGTACGTCAACATCGGCGACATGGTGGCCGACGCGGTGAACGTCGTCGAGGCCACGGGCCAAGGCTTCTACGTCAACGCCGGGGCCCTGGACCTCGCGGACGCCTCGGTGACCGGCGCCGGGAGCCACGGCGTGTACGTCTACAACGGCGTCGCCGCCGTCGAGAACCTCGCGCTCACCGACATCGGCGGCACGGGTCTGTATGTGAACGTCGGCGACCTCAGCGCCACGGCGGTGGACGGCAGCGACATCGCCAGCCAAGGTGTCTACGTCTACAACGGCGACATGACCGCCTCGGACGTGACCTTAGACGACATCGGCAGCCAAGGGATCTACGTCTACAACGGGAGCCTGACGATCAGCGAGTCCCTCATCTCCGATGTGGGCAGCCAGGGTGTGTATGTGTATGGTGGTGACCTCAACCTCGCGGACACCACCGTAGGCAACAGCGGCGAGCGCGGCGTCTACGTCTACCTCGGCGACGCCCTGATCGACGGTCTGCAGGTCGTGGACCTCTCCTCGACCCAAGACCAGCGCAGCGCGCTCAGCTACGGCCTCGACGTCCGTGGCCACGCGCTGGTGACGGACTCCATCATCGACAAGGCCGACAGCTACGGCATGTACGCCAAGAGCGCGGAGATCGTGAGCAGCACCTTCTCCAACAACAACAACATCGGCGTGATCCTCTACGGCAACGACGCCAGCAGCGTGAGCTACTGCGACGTGACCGACAACGGCTCCCACGGCGTGTACGGCCCCACCACGGGCACAAACTCCTTGGACGTGTCGTACAACAACGTCACCGGCAACAAGTACTACGGTGTCGTCTACGCCCGCGCCTTGGACAACAACTACATCGCCGACAACTACAGCAAGACTGGCGCGGACACCACCTCTAAGGGCACCGTGGACGGCACCCTCGACGTGAGCTCCAGCCAGATCGGCTCGATTGACGCGGTGACCAACCCGAAGTCGTCGTCCGTCTCGGGCACGGGCCCGGCCTCGGGGAGCTGATTCGACACAGATGAGCGTCTGAGGATTGATCAACCGGCGCCTGGATCTCCACCGTGGGGGTCCAGGCGCTCGGCGTTGAGCAGGCTGCTCAAGGTCGAGCCGCGGGAGCGGTTGTCCAGAGCCCGGCGGCCCTCAAACCGGGGAAGATCGGGCAGAAAGACCAGGCGCAGCTCCAAGGAGAACCGCGCCCGGCCCGAGTCGTGGCCGAGGCTGCCGTGGAGCTGGTGCGCCGAGAACAAGAGCTGCTCGGCGCTCCGGCAGGGGTGACGGACGGCCACCCCCGGCGGCGGCGCCGTGGCGCAGGGGTAGACCTTCTGCGGGTGCGGCGCCTGCCAGCCGCCGAGGCTGTCCCAGTCCCCCAGATCAAAGCCCGCCGAGGCGTTGGGCACGGCCTGATGAAAGGCCTCGGGGAAAAATCCGAAGCTCTCCTCGTGGGGCACGTCGCCCAGCGCCAGCCAGAGGTTCACCTGGGCCTCGGGGTTGCCGTACCAGGTGTCGCGGTGAATGGCGTAGGCGCGGGCGGCTTTGGGGTCGCGGTGGGCGCCGGAGAGCACGCCGCGCAGGCGCGGGCGATCCATCACGGTCTGGTGAAGGGGCAGGCCGAGGTCGGCGACGAGGCCCCGGGCGAGCCAGAGCGCCTCGGGATCCTCCACAAACGACCAGCGTAAGGCGGTGAGGCGGGCGAAGTGCTCCGCTGGGGAGAGCGCGCGGTGGGCGAGGCGGGGCGGGTGCGGGTCAAACACCTCCATGAGCTTGGCCTCGGCGTAGCCCGCGAGGGCGCGAGAGGCCCGGCTCGCCGAGCGGCGGAGGATCGTGCCCGTGAGGGCCAGCTCCCAGGGGGAGGGGCCCTCATCCATGGGCGCGAGCACGGGGTGATCGGCGAGCAGCTCACGCATGATGGGCCTCGGCGGCGTCCCGACACAGACGGTCCACCCGCTTGAGCAGGGTGGGCAGGCGGTGCGGGCCGTGCATCGAGCTGACGTAGGCCAGGGCCTCCTCGGCGGGGATGCCCGCGGCGGAGACGTAGAGCGGGCTCTGGCTGCCCCCACGCAGGAGCGGCAGGGCGTCGCCCTCAAAAAACCGCCGCTTGGCCACCCCGACGACGGGCAGGCCCGTGGCCTCACGCAGCCGAGCGCCGAGCCCCGGGCGTCCGTTGAGCCAGGCGTGGCCGTCCACGACGATCACCTCCGGGGCCAGGGGCATGGCCTGGAGCAGGGCGAGCAGGCAGGGCAGCTCACGGCGGTAGAACTGGCCGGGCTCGTAGTCCGCGACCTCGGGCACATAGACGAGCTGCTCCGAGGCGGGGCTCGGGTCGTCCCAGCGCGCGCAGCCGAGGCCCGCGGCCCAGGCGCCGCCGAGGGGAGGGTAGTGCACGTCGGTGAGCAGGATCATCGGCCAAGGGTACCGGAGATGGGCTCGTTTTAGTGGAGGTCGCACGTTCTGGGCGGCGCTCGCCTACAAAGATCGGAGTGAATCCACCATGCTGCAACGCCTGCTTCCTGTCCTCGCCGCCCTCGGCCTCACCCTCGCGCTCACCAGCGGCGCCAACGCGTATGAGCAGACCTACACCCCCACCGCCCCCGGCGAGATTCAGCTCAAGGAGCTGCCCCAGGCCTTGGCCTTGGAGGCCCCAGACGGCGATGACGAGGGCTTTCGCGCCCTGTTCAACTTCATCCAAGAGAACGAGCTGGCGATGACCGTGCCCGTCGAGGTCGATCTCAGCGATGACCGTGAGGCGATGCGCTTCTTCGCCCCGTCCGCGCGCCTGGAGAGCCCGCCGCCCTCGGCGGACGGGGTGATGGTGAAGGCCCTGCCGCCGCGCACGGTGGTGAGCCTCGGGCATCGTGGTCGGGGCAGCGATCGTCAGCGAGGCCAAGACATCGTCACCCTGCAGCGCTGGATCGCCGAGAACCCCGAGTGGCGGGCGATCGGCGCCCCCATCGCCGTGTACTGGGACGGGCCGTTCACGCCCTTCTTCTTGCGCCGGTCTGAGGTGATGATCGAGCTCGCGGCGAGTTAACCGGGGCGCATGACCGCTGCGCTCAAGCCTCAAACCCGCCCGGCGCGTGGCATCGTCGCGGGCCCCGGCCGGGGCCAGCCCCCTGGCCCGATCCACCACCAGCGGGTGCTGCCGCCCCCAGCGCTCGCGCCCATCGTCGAGCACCTCTGGCTCGTGCGCTGGGACTTCCCGCCGGGGTCGTCCTTTGTGGCGATCACCCTGCCGCACCCCGTCGCCCACTGGACCGTCGAGGGTGAAGAGAGCGTCGTGCGTGGGGTGAGCCAGCGGCCCTTCGTCCGGACGCTCTCCGGCGCGGGGCGGGTGGTCGCCGTGAAGTTTCGCCCCGCCGGGCTCGGTTGGCTCAGCGAGCTCCCCGCGAGCCACACCCGGGAGCGATGTTTGCCCGCCGCCGAGCTCCTCGGGCTCGACACGCCGGCCCTCGGCGCGCTGCCCGATGACGAGGCCCTGGCCGCCCTGGCCGCCCGCCTCGCCGAGCGTCCCCGCCGCGTCGCGGTGTCGGCGCGCATCGCCCGGGACCTCGCCGAGCGCTGCGCGGCGGATCGTTCGATCACCACCGTCGATGGCCTAGCCGACGAGGCCGGGATCACCGTGCGGGCGCTCCAGCGCCTCTTTGAGCGGGAGATCGGCCTGCCGCCGAAGTGGGTGATCCAGCGGTATCGGCTGCATGAGGCCGTGGAGGGCCTGGCGGATCTCAGCCAGCCGGGCCTCGCGGAGCTGGCGTACACCCTCGGGTTTGCCGATCAGGCCCACTTCAGCCGCGCCTACCGCGCCGCCGTCGGTGAGCCGCCCAGCGCCACCGTGGCGCGGCTTCGGGCGTCACTCGCCCGGTCGCCTGAGGGCCGCTGATTCTTTTTTTGTGTCATTGATCTGTCATGATCCAGATCAGGTTGTGTAGGCTCTTGGTCATCGGGCAAGAACGCCCGACAGGAGACCAAACAATGAACCTCAAGCTCACCCTCACCGCCCTGCTCGCCCTCACCTTCGCCGCCGGCTGCGGTGACAAAGACACCGCGACCGACTTCGGCGCCGACGACAGCACGGCCACGGACGACAGCGCCGTGGAGGAGGGCATCACCTTCTCCCCCGCCGGCGACCAGAGCCTCGCCGCGGGCGGCGCCCTCGCGCTGTCCATCGGCGGCCTCGATGACGCCACGGCCTACCGCGTCACCCTCGTGATCGCCGCCAACCTCACCACGAGCGGCGACGGCACGGGCACCTTCATCGACGGTGACGCCAACGGCGCCGCCGACGCTGGCGCCTCCGAGGGCGTGGCCTTGATCGACACCGTGAACGGCACGGCGATCACCGCCACCAAGACCTACCCGAGCGGCGAAGACGACCCGGCCAACCCCTCGGGCATCTTCCCCTCCGGCGGCGCGATCACCCTGAACCTCAGCGGCGTGGCCGCGGGCACGGTGTACCCCGTGATCTACGTCAACGGCGGCAGCTCGACCTTCTTGGAGATCACCGACGGCGTGCCCAGCGAGGTCTACGCCGTCGGCCCGGCGATCACGGTCAACTGATTCGACCGTAGATTGTGTGAGATGGCGCCGTCGTCTGGGGCTCGGGCTCTGGGCGGCGGCGCTCGTCTCGTTTTGGGGTATACTACACCGCCAACCTCTGGCGGAGAGACCCCCCGATGATCCTGCTCTTGAGCCTCTACGCTTGCGGAGGTGAGGCGCCCGCCGGGCTGCAGGCCGACGCCCGAATCGTCACCGACGCCAGCGGCCTGCGCCACATCCAGGCCGCCACAGAGCGGGATCTCTTCTACCTCCAGGGCTACATCACCGCCCGGGACCGCCTCTGGCAGATGGAGCTCCTGCGCCGCCGCGCCTGGGGCCGCCGGGCTGAGCTGCTCGGCGAGGCGTACTACTCAAGCGACCTCCAGAGCCGGGCCTTGGGGTTTGGGCGCTGGGGTGAGCTGACCGCCGAGGCCATCGTCGCGGATCCGCCGATTCACCGGATGCTCTCGGCCTACGCGGACGGCGTGAACCAGCTCATCGCTGATGTGGCCTCCGGGGCCCAGCCCGAGGCGCCGCAGCTCGCGCTCCTCGACGGCCCCATCGAGCCCTGGCGTGTTGAGGACACCCTCGCCATCGAGAAGCTGCTCACCGCCGGGCTCTCGATGCGCCCCGACCAAGACATCATCTTGGGCCTCGCCCGCACCTTGCTCGGCCAAGATCTGTTCACTGATCTTTACCAGTTCGCGCCGTTTGATCGGGCGTATACCGCCCCCGACTTCTGGCCCGCCGGGGCCTCGGGGCCGCCTGGCGGAAGCTCCCGTGATGGCGCCGCTCGGGTGGGGGCGCTCTTGGCGTCGCTGAGCCCGGCGCAGCTCCAGTCGGGGATCCAGGCCGCCCGGGCGCTGAACATGACCATGGGCGGCAGCAACAACATGGCCGTCGCCGCCCAGGCCAGCGAGACGGGGCGCGCGCTCTTGGCCTCGGACAGCCACCAAGGGGTCGGGCACCCCTCGGTTTATTACTATATTCACCTCAGCACGAAGGCCGTCGGCGGCGACATCGACGCCTTCGGGGCCACCTTCCCCGGCGTGCCGATGGTGCTCTTTGGCCACAACGGCCAGGTGGCCTGGGCCCCCACCACGAGCCTCTATGACGTGGCCGACGCCTACCTGGAGATCCTCGACGGCGACACGGTCTCGTTTTTGGGCGAGGACGTGCCGCTCATCGAGCGTGAGGAGGTGATCCGTGTGCGCCTCGCCGATGGCTCCTTCGAAGATCGGGCGGTGACCGTGCAGGAGGTGCCCCACCACGGCCCGCTCTTGCCCGCGGAGTCTTTGGGCCTGCCCTTGCCCCTGAACATCTCGATCCGCTGGACGGGCTTTCAGGCGCGCTCTGTGGCGCGTGCGTTCTATGAGCTGGAGGAGGCCCAGAGCTTCGAGGAGTTCCGAGGCGCCCTCGACCACTACTACACCGGGGGGATGCACTGGCTCTACGCCGATGTGTCTGGAGCCATAGGCTACTCCTCGTTCACGTCGGTCCCGGTGCGGGAGCTGCTCGACCCGGCGGCCCCGCCGATCACGCTCTTGCCCGGCGACGGAGGTTACGAGTGGCTGCCCGCCGAGGGCGGCCCCGACCCCTTCTTGACCCTCTCCCGGGACGAGGTGCCCTGGACACAGAGCGCCCCCGACGGATTTTTGCTCTCGGCGAACAATGACCCCGTGGGGCAGACCGACGACAACGACCCCTTCAACGATCCGGCCTACCTCTCGGCGATCTTTGATCTCGGCACCCGGGTGGAGGCGCCCGCCCGGCAGCTCAGCGCGCTCATTGAGGGCGGCGGCGTGAGCCTAGAGGAGCTCGGCGCGGTGCAGCTCAACACCTTGTCCCGCCCCGCCGAGCGGCTCTTGCCCTTCTTGTTTGACGCCGCGATCCGGCGGCCCGACCTCATCGACGCCCAGCTCGCCGAGGCCCTCACGCTCCTGGAGTCCTGGGACTACGCCTGTGATGTTGAGGCCGTCGAGCCCAGCCTCTTCCACGCCTGGCTCGCCGTGCTCATCCGCGACATGCTCGGCGATGAGGGCGGCGGCCTCGTCGGCGATCTGCTCCTCGCCGAGCTCGACGCCCGCCTGGTGATCGTGGCGCTCAAGATGGTGACCCACTTCTTGGAGGTCACCGAGGCGAATCTTGATCAGATACAGTCGGGGGCGCTGCCCTTCCCCTCCGCGACCGGCGACGACTACTTTGACGACCGCCGCACAGACGTTGTCGAGACCCGGGATGAGCTGCTGCTCCAGAGCTTACGCCGCGCCCTCGACGAGCTGGCGCCGATCATGGCCTCCCACGGCGCCGATCCCGACGACCTCAACACCTGGCGCTGGGGTCTCTGGCACACGATGCAGCTCGTAGACCCCGCCGAGGCGCTCGTGCCCGAGGCCACAAGCGCCCGCCTGCCCAAGCCCGGCGGTCTGTACACGGTAGACGTCGCCGACTACGTGCTCGCCAGGGACGGCGCGCTGAGCGGAAGTTTAGACGTAGACAACGCCCCCTCCAACCGCTTCTTGTTCGAGCTGGACCCGGCGGGTGTGCGCGGGCTGATGGCCTTGCCCGGCGGGTTCAGCGAGCACCCCGGCGATCCCCACCACAATGACCTCTGGCCGGAGTACATCAACGGTCAGTATCGGCCGGTGCCGTTTGCGGCGGAGGAGGTTGAGGCCAGCGCCGAGTCTGTGTTTACTTGGGCGCAGGGGTCGGTGTCGCCGGGGTGAGGGTCTGCTTACCTCCGCTTGGGTTCTCAGGGGCGGCACTCTATTTGAGGCGCTTGATCACTTTGTCGCGAAGGGGGGCGGGGAGGAAGCTGGTGAGGTCGTGCAACTCGGCATGGGGGCGAAGCGTGTCGGCCATCCAAGGGACGAAGTTATCACCGCGCACGAGTCGGTCGTAGAGTATCCAGGCCGTAGTAAAGGGGTTGTTGAGGGGGTCCTCACCGCACTCGGCTATGCGTCGAGCACACGCTCTGTGCAACTGAATTGCGCGCCTGGTCGCCTCCTCAACGGATCCGCCTAGTTGGTCCCAGAGAATGTATGGATTCTTGTCATGGTGATACAGCGGTAGCCGTCGACGTTGATCTGCCTTGCGCACAGCGCATAGGCGTGTGATCTTTGCTCATCGACCAGGAGA